>CAVHEM010000085.1:0-6383 GCA_963635055.1 Bacteroidaceae bacterium
CTAAAAATCACTTTTCGCATGCTCAAAGGATTTTTTAAGCCTTTCAGAATGACGACTTTCTTGCTAAACCCACCAATTGGTCATGCCGAACAGCACGAGCTCAAGTGTCAAAAACGAAGTGAAGGCAAGATTAATGCGAGTGCGGAGATTCGGCATCTCTTCCAAAGTCAAAATAAAACGAATAATTAAGTCCCTAAACCCCTTGTTATATATTGCAACCAGATTCTGAATAACAAGAAAATTTATTTATTCATTACATTCATAAAATTTTTCTAAGTTTTCTCCAATGACGTATCCCTTGCTATGCTCACCAACCAGTCATTCCGGACAGCAGGAACGATAGTGAGTGCGTGATCCGGAATCTGTTACGATATTAAACAGATTTTGAATAAGCTAAAATCAAGGCAATTCAAATTGCTTGATTTTTAATCATTTCTCCAAGGACGAAACCTTTGCTACACTTGGAAATTGTTTGTAATTTCGTAAATATATTGCAAAACTTTTGCAAAGTAAGCAAGGTCAGAATTTCCGTTAATAACTAAATCTGCTTGGTTTCTGAACGGTTTAACGTATTTTTCGCCTGCATCAGCAATGTAGTGCCAATGTTTTAGTGCGTTTTCCATGCTTTGGTTACGTTCTTTTACTGCTCTTGTCATAAATCTGTTTTTACGAAGTTCATTTTCTGTTTCAACGTAAATTTTTATATCAAAAACATCTTGGATATTGTTGTACATTGTGGCAATACCTTCTACAACAATAATCTTTTGAGAATGTACGTCCATTGCTTTTGGAACTGATACTCCTGTTCCGTTAGGCAAGTACATTGGCGCTTTTATGTCATTACCTTCTGACAGTTTTTCCAAATCTGCTCTTAACGTTTCTAATTGGAAACTTGATGGCGCATCTACGTCGTATCCGTTATCTCGCAGACTGTCAAAAGAACCATATTTATTAATCAATGCAGAAATATCGTTAAAATAGTTGTCCGTACTCAAAACTGTTACCGGCATGGATAATTTTTCAATTACGCTTTTGATTTCGTGACAAATTGTTGATTTGCCCGATGCAGATTCGCCTGTAATTCCGATTAACAACTTTTTAGATGGGTTGTTGATAAGTCTTCTTGCAAATCTTTCAACAAAGTTTGGATTGACCAAATTAAGTACCGGAGTTTCTTGTTTTTTGTCGTAAAGGTATAGTTGTCTAAATTTTGTTTGTAGGTAAAACGCCAGTAATTCTCTACCTGACCGTGTATTGAAATCCGGTTTGTAAATTCTGTCGTTTGTGCTTAGTTCTTTTTCTGATAACACTAGCATATTCTTTCTTTTCTTTTTGGGTGTTATAGATTCTATAATACATGAGAAAAAACTTTTTTGCTAGTCTTGTGAAAATTTTTATTAAATATTTATAAAAATAATATTTTTGTTTGATTTTTGTTGAATTTCTTGACCTTGAATTTATCTGATAATATAATTAGGCGAAGTTAGAATTGGTTGAAAGTATAGAGAAAAAGAGCGTATGAAGTTAAGAGCGTTTACTTTGGCAGAAGTTTTGATAACCTTGGGTATTATAGGTGTTGTTGCTGCTATGACAATTCCATCTTTGATGAATACTATTTCTGACACACGTAACCGCAGCCAATTTTTTAGAACTTATACTACATTACAACAGGTTTTGAAGCGTATGGAAGCCGATGATGTTATTGTTGACCATACGACTTACGACAGGCAGAATAATCCGTTTTATAAACAGTTGTTAAAATATCTTTCAAATGCGACAAATTGCGGAGATAGTTATTATGAACCGTTGAACGGTAATGGTTGTATTGATATAAATAATTCTCCTTATGTAGATTTCCGTGGAACAACAAAACTAGCGAAGAATTATTTTGATGATGGACAAATTATTTTGGCAGATGGTTCAATGTTACTTATTGACCAACCTGGAGGTCCTCAGTATTATATTTATGTCTTTGTCGATGTAAACGGTGTAAAACCGCCAAATAGACTCGGATATGATTTGTTTGCGTTTCAAATAACTGATGATGGGCTCAAAGCGATGGGACTCTCTGGTACAGATTATGAAGAAACTTCAGATGATTATCAATATTGTGACAAGCATGGTACCGGTGGTGCAAACGGTATGTCTTGTGCAGATTTAGTGCTAAAACGACCGGATTACTTCAAGTGGGTTAAGAAGGTTACTGATTAGTATAGTAAATTTTTTGCTTGTGTTCATTCTGTATTGATTTCAAAATCTATTAAGGAGAGTTAATTTTCGCCGATTGAATAGGGTGCATATTTTTTTTTCTTGTTATATAATAATGTCGAAGCAAATTAGATTTGATTTTAATGTTATATAAAAAGAGAGGTAGATATGGAAACTTTAATTGCTGCTGAGGGCATAATTACAAAAGTTATCGGACCTGTTGTTGACGTAGAATTTCCATCTGGAGATTTGCCGAATATTTATACAGCGTTGAATATTTATAACGATAACGGTGAAAAAATTGTAGCAGAAGTTCAACAGATGTTGGGTTCTAACAGAGTAAGAACAGTTGCAATGTCTTCAACTGATGGGTTAAGACGTGGAATGAAAGTTATTAACACAAATGAACCTATCAAAATTCCTGTAGGTAATGCTATTTTGGGTAGAATTTTGAACGTTGTTGGTGATGCAGTAGATAATATGGGCGAAATTAAAGCCGATACATATTTGCCTATCCATAGAGAATCTCCAAAATTGGTTGACCAAAATACAGAGATTGAAATATTGGAAACCGGTATTAAGGCAATTGACCTTCTTCAACCGTATCAAAAAGGTGGAAAGATTGGTTTGTTCGGTGGTGCCGGTGTTGGTAAAACCGTATTGATTCAAGAGTTAATTCACAATATTGCGATGGCGCATGACGGAGTTTCAGTGTTCGGTGGTGTTGGTGAAAGAACTCGTGAAGGTAATGACCTTTGGAATGAGTTTAAAGAAAGCGGTGTATTGGATAAAGTTGGTCTTGTCTATGGTCAGATGAATGAGCCGCCTGGAGCAAGAATGAGAGTTGGTCTTTCAGCTTTGACTGCTGCTGAATATTTCAGAGATTATTCAAAACAAGACGTACTTTTGTTTATTGATAATATTTTCAGATTTACTCAAGCAGGTTCAGAAGTTTCAGCTTTGTTAGGTCGTGTTCCATCTGCCGTTGGTTATCAACCTACATTGGCAACTGAAATGGGTGAATTGCAAGAAAGAATTACTTCAACCAAAGACGGTTCAATCACATCAGTTCAAGCAATTTATGTGCCTGCTGATGACTTGACAGATCCGGCTCCGGCAACAACATTCTCTCACCTTGATGCATCTACTGTATTGTCAAGAAATATCGCATCTTTGGGTATTTATCCGGCTGTAGATCCGTTGGAATCTAATTCAAGAGCGTTAGATCCGCACATAATCGGTGAAGACCATTATTCTGTAACCAGAAAAGTTCTTGAAATTCTTCAAAAATACAAAGAGTTGCAAGATATTATTGCAATTTTGGGTATGGACGAATTATCTGAAAATGATAAAGAAGTTGTAAACAGAGCGAGAAAAATTCAAAAATTCTTATCTCAACCGTTCTTTGTTGCTGAACAATTCTCAGGAATTAAAGGTAAATATGTAAAAGTTGAGGATACAATTAAAGGCTTCAAAGAAATCATTGAAGGTAAACATGATGACCTTCCTGAACAAGCTTTCTATATGGTTGGTACTATAGAAGAAGCTATCGAAAAAGCAAAAACTATTGAGGTGTAATTTATGATTTTAAAAATTATTACTCAAGAAAAAGTTGTTTTTGAAGGGGAAGTTGATTCCGTGTTTACAAAGACTATCGATGGTGAAATCGGTATTTTGAAAGGACACATTCCGACAATGGCAGCTTTGGATATTGGTGTTACTAAAGCAATAATTGGTGAGCAAGTTAAATTTTTCACTACAATGGGTGGAATTTTACAGTTCAAAGATGAAGAATGTTTGATTTTGACGACATTGGCAGAATCAGACGATGAAATCGATGAAGTTCGTGCAAGGGATGCTTTAGAAAGAGCAAAACGTAGATTACGCAATGCTGAAGCTCGTTTAGATGCCAAAAGAGCAGAAGCGGCTATTGCTAGAGCAGAAGCAAGATTGAAAGCGAAATTATCTCGCTAGGTTTAGGTGATTTATGACAGAAAATTTGAATAAATATATTGAACATACTTTGTTGAAACAAGATGCTACAATGGCAGATTTACATAAAACTTTTGAAGAAGCAAAAGAACATAATTTCTTTGGAGTTTGCGTAAATCCTTGTTATGTACAAGAAGCAAAGAAATCTTTAAAAGATTCAGATGTGAAAATTGTTACGGTTATTGGTTTTCCATTGGGTGCCAACACTACTGAAACGAAGATTTTTGAAACAATTAATGCCGTTAGAGATGGCGCTGATGAAATTGATATGGTAATAAATGTTACCAAAGTCAAAGATAAAGAAACTGATTATATTGTAGATGAAATTCGACAAATAAAAGCGGCTTGTCAGGGTCATAACCTGAAAGTCATTATTGAAACAGACTTATTAACAAAAGATGAGATTGTTCATGCTTGTGAATGCGCTATAAAAGGCGGTGCGGATTTTGTTAAAACTTCTACCGGTTTTGTGAAAGGCGGAGTTGGCGCTAAAGTTGAAGATGTCGAATTGATGTACAAAACGGTTTCTTCTGCCGGTTTAAGAGTAAAAGCTTCCGGTGGTATCAGGGATAAACAAACTGCTCTTGATATGATAAAAGCCGGTGCCGTTCGTCTTGGAACAAGTAGCGGTGTGAAAATCGTTGAGTAGATTAGAATAGATTTATTTTAACAATAAAAAACGGACTATTTGTTGATAGTCCGTTTTATTTTTATTTAATTTTTGTCTTATGCGATATTATTGAATTTCATACCTTGCATCATAATGTCATTTGCATAAGGGCTATTGTATAAGTTTCCGTTTAGCATATCTTCCGGAGTTTTATACGGAACGAATGGATTTGCTGCAAAAGGTACTGTTTGAGGTTGTTGAGGATTTTGGATAGGACTTGCCATTCCTTGTTGTTGCGCTACAAGGGTTTGTGGGTCAATTCCCATTTGTTGAATTGTTTCTAATGCTTCTTGTTGTTTTTGAGCAATTTCATCTTGTTTTTCTGTATAAGATTTACCAACGATTTTAGAGGTAATCCAATCACCTGCCATCCAACCTACAAGGCTACCTACTCCAGGGAAAATTAGAGAGCCTACTGCAGCACCAATAGAAGCGCCTACCAATCTGCTACCGGATTTTGCAATTTCAGCAACCCCTTGACCTATGCCTTGCTTTTTAGTTGCTTTAATAATATTTGGTATTTCTGTGGCAACTAATATAATGTTACCAATCAATGGCATTTTCTTTCCGATGCCTTTAAATAAACCTTTTGTACCGCCCAAAAGACTGCTTTTGCCTGCTGCTTTTGCGATTTCTGCACCTTCTTTTGCTGAAGCTTTGACAACTGATGGAGTTGATTTTAAAGATGCCCACATTCTTGACCAAATCGAACCTTTGGTTGCAGTGCTATGTTCTACAGAGTGAACTAATGATTTTACACCATCTTTCAATGCTGTGCCAACAGAACTTTTGATAGCGCCACTACTTTTCATAGATGATTTAAAACTATCTACAGAACCTCTAACAAGAGTATGCGCTCCATCGTCAAAAATAATATCAGGAACGGTTTTTAAAACTCTTTTCGTAGTGTTCCAACTTGGTATAGCATGATATGCACTTGAAATTGCTGAAACGATACCCATAATTTTACCTACCTTTACATATAAAAATTTAACCTACACATCTTTATAAACAATTTTTTGATGGTGAAATTGCATAAAAATGAAAAATATTTACAAAAGTTAACGTTTTTGCAAAGAAAGGTAGATTGGCGACACCAATAGTGATATTTTACATGTCAGGCGGTGCCGTGACATACGTTTTATAATGTCGAATTCCTGTAAGTCCCACCAACCGGTCATTCCGGACAGCAGGAACGATAGTGAGTGCGTGATCCGGAATCTGTTACGATATTAAACAGATTCTGAATAAGATTGCAATAAAAATTGCTTGATTTTTAATCTTTTCAGAATGACATGAACCTTGCTAACCCCACCAATTAGTCATTCCGAACTGACTAGAAAATAAGTTGAGATGAAATCGAAACGTAATTTTCTGTTCCTACTCGGTGATTCAGAGTCTGTTTTTTGTGGTATTGAACGAGTTTATACCAGATTCTTACAAAGCGAACCCTGATAACAGATTCTTACAAAGCGAACCAACGAACCATAGGTGAGTTGTGTGAGTCTGTATG
>CAVHEM010000086.1:0-8928 GCA_963635055.1 Bacteroidaceae bacterium
CCACCGACCTCACCCTTATCAGGGGTGCGCTCTAACCACCTGAGCTAGCAGCCCGTGCTTTGCAAAAAGTTCTACGCTGTTCCCTTTCCGCATGAACAAATGTACTATAAACATTTTTTAAAATCAAGTATTTTCTTTATTTTTCTGTTACATTTCGTTTTTATTGCATAAAAAAGGGTTATTTGTTCAAATAACCCTTCTCTCTCTTCAACTAGATATTATTTTTTTGCTCAAAGTTTACTTTAATTTTTTTCTTTGCTCTATCTAAGTTTTTAATTTTCTTTTCAGCCTGTCTAATCTTTTGTTTTGCTGCTTTTCTTTCTGCCTTTGTTGTTGAATATTGGCTATCGATTTTTGCATAATCTGTTCTATACTCAAGTAATTTATTTCTTACTTCAACTTGTGCATTATCTAATTGTAAAATTGCATTTTGCATTTTTGTTCCACCTGTCACTTGGCTAGGGTCAAGCAAAACATTTTTAGAATCTGTAGTACTCATTGTTGAACTTGTTGTTTTTACTGTTGAACTATCACCAAAATTCAATGGTGTGAATTGTGTTGTTTCTGCCATTACTAAGTTTACAGTGAACGCCAAACCTAGTACTACAGCAAATATTTTTGATACGTTTTTCATACTTTTTCCTCCGATAGTGTTGTAAACCATAATATTATTCTAATTTATTTTTCGCAAAATATAAAGAAATTTACATAATTTAATATCACGTATTTATGTGTTATTATTTTACTATAGGACTTGGAGATATGAAAAAAGAGTGGATTGTTGAGAGCACAAACATTAATGAAAAATCTTTGATTAAAAGATTATTATTTACCCGTGGAATAAAAACAGAAGAAGAAATTAAAGAATTTTTAAATCCGCTTGAGATGAAATTAACTTCCCCTTTTGTTTTTACAGACATGGAGAAAACAATTAATCGTCTGTCAAAAGCGATTGAAAACAACGAAGTTATTGTAATATATGGCGATTTTGATGCCGATGGTGTAACCTCAACCGCAATTTTATACAAAACTCTAAAATATCTTGGAGCAAATGTTCATTATTTCATTCCGGATAGAGAAAACGAAGGGCATGGTTTTGACAACAAAGCGCTCATAAAACTTATGACAACAGTAAAACCCAAAGTCATAATTTCTGTAGATTGTGGAATTTCAGATGTGAATGCTGTCAAATTTTTGAACAGTTTTAAAATTATTGATGTCATAATTACAGATCACCACGAAGCGCCTGAGGAGTTACCGGAAGCCTATGCCATAGTAAACCCTAAAGCACCAAACACACTAGATGAAAACCTTTCAGCAAAACAAATAGAACATTTAACATATCTTGCAGGGTGTGGAGTTGCGTTTAAAGTTTCTCAAGCGTTACTTATGAAATATGAAAAAACAGAATTTATTTATGAAATTTTGCCATTTGTCGCAGTCGGAACAGTTGCCGATGTCGTTCCACTTTTGGGTGAAAACAGATACTTTGTAACAAAAGGTTTGGATTTAATTTCAAAAGGCAAACATGATGGACTTAGACAACTTTTGGAAAGTGCCGGTTATGACATTACAAAAGGTGTAACCTCTGAAAATATTGCATTTGGTGTTGCTCCAAGAATTAACGCTTCAGGACGTTTGGATACTGTTGATGCGGCATTAAAAGTTTTGATATCTGAAAACCCTCAAGAAGTTTCAATGGCAGTCACAACCCTCAATGAATTCAATAAAATTCGTCAAACTTTGTGTCAAGAAATTTTTGCACAAGCAGACAAAATGGTACAAAAAGAAGGTAATAGAAATCCTGCAATTGTTTTATATAGTGATGAATGGCATATTGGCATTATCGGAATTGTTGCATCAAAACTTGTTGAAAAATACTATAAACCTGTATTTTTAATGGTTTACGTAAAAGAAAAAGACCAATTCAGATGTTCGGCAAGAAGTATTGAAGGTGTGCCGTTGTATGATGTTTTGGCGGCTAATGCAGATTTGTTTGACAACTTTGGCGGACACAAACTCGCAGCAGGGCTTGGGTTTACAGGTTCTAAAACACCTTTTGAAGTCGTAAAAAAAGCATTAAACACAACAGTCAAAGAATATACGGCAAATAAAGATTTAAAACCTTTTGTTGATATTGATTTAATCCTTGAGCCACGAGATATTACAACTGATTTAGTCGAAGAGATTTCACAACTTGAACCGTTTGGCGCATCTAACAGAAGTCCGATTTTTCAAGTAAACAATTTAAAAGTTACACAAAAGAAATTAATGGGTTCAGACAATTCACATTTGCGACTTGGTTTAACATCATCTGCTGGGGATTTCACCGCAATTTGGTGGAAAAAAGGAGATGTTACTTTGAAATCCGGAGATAGTCTTGATTTGGCATTTCACCCGCAAATTAATGAATTTAACGGAAATACATCTGTTCAATTAATTGTTGATGACATTCATTCAGAAGCGTTAATTGAGGAAGAAATTCCAAAGTCCAGATATCGCATTAACGATTGCCGCACAAAAGTGAAAAATTTGTCTAACGTGAATGATTACATCAAGCGAACAAATTCAAAAGTGAAAGTTTTTGCAGAAAGCAAACCGGTAAAAGATATGCTCAAACCTTTTGATGCGATTTTTGCGAATACCTTCACAAGACAAGATATTCCACAGTGTGAAGTGTTATTGTTTTTTGACTATCCTGCCGATAGAGAAACTTTTGATTTGATTTTGGACAAAACCGGTGCAGATAAATTGCATTTTATGAAATATGAACCAAAAGTTTTGGAAGAACAAGAGTTTTTAACAACATTAGGAAAAATGCTGAAATTTGCAAGTCACAACAACAACGGGAAAGTTGAACTTGTACGATGTGCAAGTTTCTTGGGCAAATCTATAAAAGTTATCGAGATGATTTTGACATTATTTGAAGAAGTCGGATTTATAAAAATAATCGACAAAAACTCTTCATTTTACACAATTGAATTTGTTGGAATTGATGATATCAGCAAAGTTTTGCATAATTCAAAATATGCTCAAATTTATGATTTAATGTTGGAATGTGAAGAATTTCAAAAGAGTTTACTTGAAGATAAATTAGAAGAACTCGTTTAAAAATAAAAAATAAGCCGGTATCATAAAGATACCGACGTTTAGTAAGTAAAAATATGATTAAGTCCTTATTATAATTGCGTTCCGGTTGCTTTATACAATTCTATATAATTAACCAAGCAATTAATCTTATCATTAACAACCATTTTGTCTGTAAAGAGTACATTTTCTTTGACTTGAACCAAGTCTAATTTTGAAATCGTTCCTTGATTATATTTATTTGTGCTATAACCAAAATCTTCACGTTCCAAAACGGCTTGTTTTTGAGTATCAGCGTATTTTTCTTCATCTAGTCTGATTGATACCAAAGCATTGTTAATTTCTTGAATAGCAGTCAAATTTGTTTGATAATAACTATTCAAAACTCTTTCATAAGTATCTTTTTTCAATTTCAAATTAGCAATTCTGCGTCCGCCTGTAAAGATAGGCAAATTCAACCCGCCACCTAGCATAGCTAATGCGTTTTTAGTAGTCCAAAGACTTCCAAAATCATTCGCTAAGAAGAATGCAATTGCACCAATGTTCAAAGTCGGCAAAAATTCTTTTCTGGCAACTTTAACATCAATTCCGGATTTTTCAACCATTTTTTCGGCTTTGATATAATCAGGACGGTGCATAACAACATCAGAAGAAATTTCAGAAGGAATTACTCCTGAAAAATTCAAAGAACTATATGAAGCTCTTTGCAAATTTTCTGCATTATTTGGATTTTCACCGATTAAAACCGCTAATTGATTAAGTAATTTTGTTCTGTCTTTTTTATATTGTGTCAAATCACTATTGCCGGCAATATAAGATTTGTTTGCTTTTACGGTATCAGCAGTTGATGTCAAACCCTCTTTGTTTCTCGCCAACATCAAATCGTAAATAACTTTTCTATCTTGTACAATTTGTTCTTGCAATTCAATCATTCTATCAAGTTTGATAATGTTCAAATAAGTTGTACCAACGGCTGAAGCAATCGAAATATATGCAGCACGTTCATCTTGGAGAGAACCTTCATAATCCTTTTTGGACATATCTGTTTTGTTATGATTTTTACCAAACAAATCAAGTTCATAACTTGCAATAGCAGGAGTTGAAAAACCCCAACTTGAATCCGATGTAAAAGGCAGTTTACCAAAACCTGTACCAAAACCAACACCGGCTGTCGGTAACTCATTAGCAAATTGAATTTTTATTGCTTGATAGTATTCATCAACAGCGATAGTTGCCATTTTCAAACTGTAGTTGTTTTGAATTGCTTTATCAATATAACCTGTCAAAATGTTGTCGTTAAAATTTGACCACCAGTTATAATTAATATATTCATACTTAAATTCGTCACTTTTTTCTCTTTGTTTGTGGCTTTTTGAAATAGAAATCTTTTTAGTTTCCGTAGCATTATTTGTAGTTTTACTATTGATAGCTAAGCATGCCAACGGGGTCAAATTGCTAATAATAAAACTTGCCAATAATAGCGTTATTATCTTCTTTTTCAATGTTTTACACCTCTTTAAAATAATACTTGCATTTTATCTGATAGTATGATAGCATAATATTGTTGTAAATGCAACACATTATTTTTACAACATATAGAAATATCCAATCAAGATTATGAATAAAACAAGACATTATATAGATTCAATATTTTATCAATTTGAGCAAACTGCAAGGTATTGCAAGTATTTGTTGGTTCAAATTTTCCAAAGTTTTAATATGGGAATTTCTGCCGATGAGTTTATCGTTTTAGATACAATTGATGCAAACGGTTGTATTTGTCAAAGAGAATTAGCACAATTAATATTAAAAGACAGAGCAGGAACCGGAAGACTTTTAAACACTTTGGAAGAAAAGGGTTATATTGAAAGATTTGCAGATACAAAAAATAACAGACTTGTCAGAAAGATGAAATTGACCCAATCAGGACAAGATATTTTAAAAGAAGCAATTGATAAATTAAAAAAATATATTGATAAAATGCCTGAAATTATCCCAGAAGAAAAGAAAGGGAAACTAATCAGTGCTATAATAGAATTTAGACAAGGTTTAGAAAAAGAAGTACAAATGAACATATAAGAGGTTATAAATCATGGAAGAAAACATTCAAGAAAAACAAAAAACTGAAGAAACTTCAACACACACTCATAAAAAAGGTGTAAAAAGAACTATAGCATTTGTTATTATTGCAATATTGTTAGTTGCTGCAGGATTTTATGTAGTAAAAGAAATGCAATACGAATCAACTGACGATGCTTATATTGAAACAACAACAGTAAACGTTGCACCTCGAGTTTCCGGACAAATTGAAGAAGTTTACGTGACTGATAACCAACACGTAAAAGAAGGTGACTTAGTTGCCGTAATTGATGATGCTGATTATCAAGTTAAACTTGAACAAGCAGATTCAAATTATGAAAAAATAAAATTAAACCAATCTAACGCTAAAGCAAATTTAGCAGCAGCAGAATCAAACATTGCATTAGCAAAAAAAGATATGGACAGATACAAAAACTTGTATGAACAAGGTGCAGTTTCAAAACAAACTTACGATGCTGCAAAAGTAAAATATGACAGTGCTCAAGCAAACTTGACAAATGCAAACCAAGCATTGTTCTCAACAAGTGATGGTCAAACCGTTGCTGATGCTGATTTAAGAACTGCAAAAGCAGCAAAAGATAAGGCTGCATTAGATTTATCTTATACAAAAATCTATGCACCACAATCAGGTACAGTATCTTCAAGACGTGTTGAAAAAGGTATGTATGTAACCGCAGGTTCTCCACTATTTACGCTTGTTCCTGAAAACGTTTGGATAGTTGCTAACTTTAAAGAAAACCAACTAAAAGGAATGCACCCAGGACAACCTGTAGAAATTAAAGTTGATACTTATCCAAATCGTGTATTTAAAGGTAAAATTGACAGTATTCAAAGAGCGTCAGGTGCTAAATCAAGTTTGTTCCCTCCTGAAAACGCAGTTGGTTCTTTCGTAAAAATCGTTCAAAGAATACCTGTTAAAATCGTATTCACAGAAGACATCGACACTACAAAATACAATATCGTTCCAGGAATGTCAGTAGTGCCGAAAGTAAAAGTTAAGTAGTTAATATAAATTGAATAAAACAAGAATATCGGCGGTAAAATGTCGATATTCTTTTATAAGAGGAAAAATGGCTGAAAATACAGTAAATATTCAAGATTCAGACGATGAAAACAAATATCTTCCCAAAAATCCGTGGATATGTGCAATTCCATCACTACTTGCAGTTTTTATATACGTAATTGATGGTACTATTGCAAACGTTGCACTTCCGCACATGGCTGGAAGCTTCTCCGCAACTCGTGATGAGAGTATGTGGATTTTGACAAGTTATCTTATCGCAAGTGGTATTATTATCCCATCTGTTGACTTTTTCAGTAAACTTTTGGGAAGAAAAAACTTTTATATTATAAGTATTTTACTCTTCACCATCGCATCGTTACTTTGCGGTATGGCAAGAAATCTTGGCGAAATGGTAATGTTTAGAATATTGCAAGGTGCAGGTGGTGGCGGAATTTTGCCAATATCACAAGCATTAATGATGGAAAGTTTTCCAAAAGAAAAACGTGGAACATCAATGGCAGTATTCGGAATGGGTGTAATTATTGCTCCAATTATCGGACCGGTTTTAGGTGGTTGGATTACTGATAACTGGTCTTGGCCATGGATATTTTTCATTAACGTTCCATTCGGTTGTCTTGCTGCAATTTTATCCCAAAAATTGTTATTTAATCCACCATATTCACAACGTCAAAAAGGTGTCAAAATGGACACTTTAGGATTTTTCTTTTTAACAGTTTGGTTACTATGTTTGCAAGTATTTTTTGATAAAGGTAACAATGCCGATTGGTTCAACGCAACATGGATTTGCTGGGTCTTTGGAATTTCTTGTACCGCAGGAATTTGTTTCTTTATATCTCAACTCGTAAGAAAAGATACTCTTATTGACCTAAGCGTATTTAAGGACAGAAACTTTGTAATCGGAACTGTTATTCAGGTTGTAATGCAAGCGGTACTTTATGCATCACTTGCAATCTTGCCGCAATTCTTACAAAGTATGATGGGGTATACGGCATTTTTAAGCGGATACTCAATGATGCCTCGAGGATTGGGTAGTATGACGGCAATGATAATTTGTGCTTTAATTGCCGATAAAGTCGATAAAAGAGGTTTGGTATGTATCGGCTTAATATTACTTGGTTGCGCTGGTTTGTTCTTCGGATTTTTAAACCTTCAAATCGCAAGTAAAAATATTATGATTCCTAACTACATTATGGGGCTTGGAATGGGACTTTGTATGGTTCCTATTATAAATCTATCAATGGAAACTTTGTCTAACCTACAAATGACAAATGCCAGCGGTATTCAAAACTTGTTGAAAAACATCGGTAGTGCGGTTGGTACCTCACTTGTTGCAACTATGCTAACAAGATTTGGACAAGTTCACCAATATATGATGGTTGGAAAATTGAGCGAACTTAATGAGGCTTTTGTTGAAAGAGTTCAAACAACAACTGCAGCACTCGCTCAATACACACATCTTTCAGTTGCACATCACATGGCTGAATACTCACAGTATGCAACACTATTAAAACAATCAAGTTTGTGGGCATTCATGGATTCGTTCAGAATTTTTGGTTTGTTATGCTTTATTATGGTTCCATTGTTGTTACTGTTTAAAAGAAACAAAGTTAAATCTTAGTAATTTTCACCTATTTCTATACACAAAACAAAAGCCCGATAAATTATCGGGCTTTAAAAATATGCTTTTACTATGTTTTTATTATTTATCTTTTTTAACATCGTCTTTAACAACAATCAAATTATTCATTATTTTCATAGCACAAGTAGGAAGAACAACGTGTTCCAAACCGTCAGCAATAGCAATAATCTTACCGGCGCCCAAAACAACTTCTTCACCTTTGTACATAAATTTGTAATCTGTTTCTCTGTCTGAACGAATTGTGATTTTTTCTGTCATAAATAATTACCCCTTAAATGTCGGTTACAAGTAGTTATTATATAATATTTTTCTACAAAAATCAAGTAGAAATATGGGTTTTATAACAACTCTTTCAAATAATTTGGTAATGCAAAACGTGCATTATGGTACTCTTTATTGTAAATTTTACAAGTAGGTATAATTTCATTTGCACGTTCTTCGTTGAAGTATTCCAACGGTTTAACTTCTCTTGAACAGAATGCCCAAGCCCAATATCCCCCTGGGTATGTCGGAATATTTGAAGTATATGTTGAACAAATAGGAAATACTTTTTTCAACTGTCTATACATTTTTTGAACAGATTCTTTTTGTGCAAAAGGAGATTCTGATTGAGCAACCATAATCCCGCCTTTTTTAAGAGAATTTTTAACATTTGTGTAAAATTCATCAGTAAACAAACCTTCTCCAGGGCCCATTGGGTCTGTAGAATCAATCAAAATTATATCAAACATATCTTTTTTATCTTTGATGTATTCAATAGCATCTTGAACCAAAATTTCAACTTTTGGATTATCCAATTCGCAAGAAATTGTAGGCAAAAACTCTTTGCACGCTTCAATAACCATTCCGTCAATTTCGCAAAGAACTGCTTTTTCAACAGTTTTATGTTTCATAACTTCTCTAATGGTTCCACCATCACCACCACCAATAACTAAAACAGTCTTAGGGTTTGGGTGTTGCATCATAGGAATATGCGCAATCATTTCATGGTAATGATATTCATCACCTTCTGTTGTCATCATCAAATCATCAAGAGTTAAAACTCTACCTAATTTTGAATCAGTTTCAAAAACTTCAA
>CAVHEM010000087.1:0-14908 GCA_963635055.1 Bacteroidaceae bacterium
AATCAAAACCTGTCAGACTGATTTCGTTAAAATCTGAAAATCAGTTAGCGGAGGATTTTGCTCGTAATTTTGCTGAAGCAAAAAGTGACAATAATTCTGTAATATTCTCACTATCTGAAAAAGATAAATCTCTGGAATTGTATTATATTAATTTTTATAAGAATTCTCAAAAATGTAGTTTAGTAGAACAGAATTGTAAAATTCAAAGCGGTTTTTCTGTTCCTACTGAAATTTATGAGCCAACCGGAGAATGTTTGTTCTATTTTGACGATGATTTTAATATTGAACCTTCAGGGGTTACCAAGAAATCTATTCAAAAGGGATATAATATATTTAATTATTTGTAAATTTTTAGATATAAAAACCCTAAAACCGACTTTTTTACTTCGTCTAGTTTTAGGGTTTCTGTTCAGTTTTGTGTTAGTCTTTTGTGCAAATTAAGATAAACCTAATGCAATTTTATTATTAGTAGATACCATATTCATTGCGTTATACATACTAGATTGAGAGGCTTGTAGCGAATCATAACGGTCATCTAAATTTGTAAGTTGGGACAAATATGAAGAAAGTTGAGGTAAAATAGCAGGATTGCCTTCAGCTTCTTCTAACATTTCTTCTATTTCATTACTGATTTGGTTCAAAATTTCACTAACATCATCGTTACTAGATACTGAAATCCCAACTGCAGATGCTAAAGATTTTGCCTCTGATAATATTTCACTTTCTGATGAATTATCTTGTTCATTGTTGTTTTGATTTTGTGCAGATTGCTGCTGTTGCGCTTGAGCAATTTTAGCTTGAGCTTCAGATTCAGTCATACCAGAGGCTTCAGATATTCCTAATGCTGCAAGTTTTGATTTTGTTTCATTGCTTAATTTTGACTTTTTGGAAATACTTTCACTTGCTGCGGTACTTCCTGCATTTACTCCTGAGATTGTTGTTGTCATGAACACGTCCTTTCTTTTGTAAGTTTTTCTCTCTCTTAAAAACTTGATACTAAGACACTATCGGATTTTTCTTTATGAACTTTAAAAAAAATGCTCAATTATGAAAAAAAATTTACATATAGAATTTTTAACCTATATAAACATTGACTTTTTTAATTTGCTTATTAAATTGAATAAATCACAAATTATAAACACGAGAATTGAGGTATTTATGGAGAAAACAGCATACATTAACAGTACAGAATTTCAAATCAGTTCAACAGCAAAACTGGTAACAAAACTTGCAGAAAAATTCTTTAACACAGAAATAAAAAATAATATTTCTTATGAAGAATACCAAATTTTAGACACAATAATGTGTTATCCGCATGTAAATAGTGCAATACTTGCCCAAACGCTTTTTCAAGATGAAAATATGACAAAAAAGAATATAAACAAACTTATAAAAAGGAATCTTATAATCGAGATAAACGAAAAACCTAATGAAATACGGACTAATTTTTATGAAATTACACAAGAAGGGGTACGCATCTATAAAGATACTGCCTCTCAAAGAGATTCAATGATAGTAATGTTGCTAAAATTTATATCCGAAAAAGAATTGATTTCATTTTTAAAAACATTAAAAAAAATCAGAAAAATTCTAATATCACTTGAGTATTAAAACTCCTTAATAACATAAACTTCTTTTAATAATAAAAAAGACCCACCGAAGTGAGTCTTTTTATAATTGCTCCAAGCCAGACTTGAACTGGCACTGGGTTATACGCCCAATTGGATTTTAAGTCCAACGCGTCTACCGATTCCGCCACTGGAGCAAGAATAATATTCAATTTTCAAACTCTTAATTATTGAGAAATCTTTTGTCCGGTACGCTAAAATGCACACCTTCCTTGCTTTTATAATATATCAAACATTTTTAGTTGTCAATTAGAAAGTTTATTCAAATATTCCTCAATTTTTTCTATTCGACTTTCTAAATCAGTGATTATTGAAAATAGTGAGTTTGTTATTGTTTGTCTGTTAGAACATGTTGCCCTACCAAGCAAACCTGATTTTACGTTGTTAAATAGAAATTTTTGGAACATTTTTATTGAATGATAAATTTCTTCGTCCATGATTTTTCTGAACTCAGCAAGGTTAATAAAAAGTTCAGAAGTTGTGTTTTTTGCCGGCATGAACTTGCCTTGTCGTAGGAAGAAATAAATTTTGTCTAATTTTTCAAGTATTTCTTTATAACAAGTCAAAATCTTTTGTTTCTTTTCTACTAGTGTTTTTGTAAAATACTTTTTCGTTTGGTTATAACCTTCATCGATAATTGCTTGACGTTTTTCTGTAGGATAATTGAAGTCCACAACAACCACGTTACCGGTATTTATGACCAAATAATCGTATTTGTCGGATTTCCCGTATAGATTCTTGATAAAATCAGTTTCTGTTGATGTCATGCACGAATACATTCCATTTACATATTCGGCTACTTTTTCGTCAGTTCCCAAAAATTTTCCTTCCAGTCTGATTTCGAGAATTCTATCATTTGTGTCTGCAAGGTTTTTTGAATGCATCCACATTGGTTTACCCTTCATCAAATCTCCATCAACCAAAAGTTTGTTATCAATGTTTACTGCTCGCATAAGTCCTGGCATGCAACAAGAAATTCTTACAGCCATTGCTACTTCATAATCAGGAGTTTCAAAAGTTGAAAATTCCTTACATTTGAAAGTATACATGTCTGTAGTTATGATTATCAAATCTTTTTCCAAGTCAGAAAATTTTACTGGTTCGTTTTTACCTTCAACGTATTTATCTTCATAATATTTTTTCTCAATGAGTTCTCTTAGCCAATTTAGAAAAACTTCACCTTTACTAAGTGCAAATTGGTGATTAAATCCTAGTGATATATCTCTAAATAATTCAAAATTTACGGATAGAAAAACCTCAGAAAGTTCTTCTGATGTGTATCCAACCGCATAAAGCATTGCGACTAGCGCACCAACAGATGAGCCAACAAGTGTTGATGGTTTTATTCCAAGTTCTTCAAGATATTTTACAACACCGGCATGGGCAGCGCCTCTAATTGCGCCACCTCCAAACAGGCAAGTATAACTGAAGTTATCGTAATTTCTCATAAGCTTAATTTTAGCATAAAAAAAGAGATTAACTATTACCGTATTAATCTCTTTTTCTACAATTTATAATTTATTCTTACTCAATAACTTATGCTGCTTGACCTTTGATTTCTCTGATAAGGTATTCTGCAACCCATTCAAAATCTTTGTTTTCGTGAGCGGCTTTTTCAAGGTATTGAACTGATACATCACCTAAACGAATAAGTGTCATAGCAACAACACCTCTTTTAATTCCTCTAACTACTTGCAATTCATCAACCAATTCAGGAACTACTGAAGTACCGATGCTTACCAATTGGTTTTCGATTTTGTTTTTTGTTACGTTATCTGCATTTTCTAATTTAGAAAGAATTTCGTTTACTGATTGCATAATTTTTTCTCCATTTATTGTTCTCTACATTATTATTATAAATTAAAAAATGCATGAACTGGGATTTCCTTACATAATCTTTATATCTTTATGCAAATATTAATATCTTCTTTACTTTTTTATTGCTGCAGAATTTTATCTTTGATTTCTTCAAGGTATTTGACCGCATAAACTGCGCCTATTGCACCGTCTGATGCGGCTGTAATAACTTGTCTTAATGGTGTAACTCGAACATCTCCGACTGCAAAAACTCCGTCAATTGAAGTTTTCATTGTGTTATCGGTAGTAATAAATCCTTTACTGTCTTGTTTAAGTTGTCCTGAAAATAGGTTGACATTCGGACAAATTCCAATATATGGAAATACTCCATCGGTTTTTAGTTCACGACATTCGTTTGTCAACATGTCGCACAATGTCACCGAAGTTACCTTATCTTCGCCATGGATTTCTCTAACTGTTGTATTGTAAAGAAGTTCAATTTTATCACAATTTTTTAACCTTTCTTGTACAATTTTGTCGGCTCTTAGTTCGTTACGTCTATGGATAAGGTAAACTTTTTGAGCAAATCTTGTCAAGTACATTGCTTCTTCAACTGCTGAATTTCCTCCACCGACAACGGCAACAACTTTATCTTTGTAAAACGCTCCGTCACAAACAGCACAATAACTTACTCCTCGTCCAATGAGTTCCGCTTCTCCTTTTATTCCTAATTTCATTGGAGTTGCACCTGTTGCAATAATGACTGTTTTTGCTTTAAACTTTGCTTCTGTTGTTAAAATCGTTTTAGGAGTCGAGATTAAATCAACAGTTAAAATTTCTTGCATTGGAAATGTCTTTACGCCAAAATCTTCTGCCTGTTTTTCAAAATTTTCCATTAGAGTAAATGTATCGCACCCTACATACCCTGGGTAATTTTCTAATGTCGTATAATTTACCGGTTGTCCGCCAAATGTGTTAATATCAACGATTGCAGTTGAAACATTTCCTCTTGCTGCGTAAATTGCTGATGATAATCCTGCCGGACCTCCGCCCAGAATTACTACATCAAAATCGTAAACTTTTGTCATTTATAATATCCTCATTTAGTGATTTCTTGTCCTGAAATCCTTTCTCCTGTTAGAGTATATGTTGCATGCTCGTTTTTTATAATACTTTTGTCAACATCAGAAATTGTTTTGAGTGTTAATTCGTCTGTTCCTGAAAATTTATTCCCTTTTACTTCTAATTTAACTCTGTCTGTTAGTAATTTATTGTCGTATTTCCCTGTTTTTACAAACTCTACGTAATTCCCTCTGACTTCTCTGACATTGATTTGTGCTTGCGCTCCGGAAAAAGGATTACTTAATGTTATGACGTTATTTTCACTTGATAAGTTCCAGATATCGATATTTTTTTCACGAAAAGTTACCGGAGAATCTGTAGTTGTTCTATGCGAAACAACTCTCCAAGCGCCAAAAAACTCATTAGGTACTTTTTCAATTCCGCCGTGCAAAACTGTTTGGCAAGAACTAATCATAAGCGGGCATGTAATTATGACCAATATAGAACAAATCATAAATAATATTTTCAAAAATTTCATTGAAAAACCTTTATTTTACTTGAGTTACCATAGCAAGTTTTTTCTGTAAACTAATTGCAGAATCTTCGTAGCCTGCTCTACCCATAAGTGCGTAAGTATAATTTTTAGCCTGCTCAACTCCTGGTTGATTAAATGCATTTACATTATACAATGCACCGGCGATAGCGGTTTGAACTTCTAACATATAAAGCAATTGTCCCATGTGATATCCGTCAATTTTAGGTAATGTAATTGTCACTGTAGGACGAGCGTAATCCGATAATGAAACTTTAGTTGAATCGGCTTCCGCATTTAGTAAATCATTTATTGTTTTTCCGCCTAAGTAGCCAATTCCTGTATATTCAAAGATTTTAGGAATTTCAAGTTTTGTGTCAAACTCTTCAACTCTAATAAAGTTAATAACTTTGTCATTAGGTCCTTCGTTATAAAGTTGGATTTGTGAATGTTGATCAGTTGCGCCAAGAGCTTTGATTGGAGTCGGTCCGATATGAGTGTGTAATCCTTGCAAATCTTCTTCTTTACCTAAAGATTCTGCCCATAGTTGAGCATACCAATCTGCAACGTATTTTAAACGACTAGAATAAGGCATCATAACAGAAAGATTTTTGCCTTTCTTTGTGTCCATAAGGTATTGGATTAATGCGTTTTGTGCTGCGATATTTTCGTTGATATCAGTATTTTTTAGCGCCAAATCCATGTCTTTTATGCCGTTTGTAATTTCATCTACATCAATGCCAAGCAAGGCAAAAGGCAAAAGTCCAACGGCTGAAAATACTGAAAATCTGCCACCAACATCATCAGGAACAACAAAAGTTTTGTAGCCTTCTTGTTCAGCAATTTGTCTGAGTACACCTGTTTGTTTGTCTGTCGTTGCTACAACATGCTTTCTGTATTCGTCTTCACCAACTGCTTTAACAAGTAAATCTTTAACAATCATAAATTGCGACATTGTTTCAGCGGTTGAGCCTGATTTTGTAATAACGTTTACAAGTGTCTTTTTTAAATCTAGGGTTTCGAATAGTCCACTCATTGTATCAGGGTCAATGTTATCAAGGAAAAATACTCGTGGATAATTGTTTCTTTGTTCTGGTGTTAATAAATTCCAGAATGGTTTTAATAGCGCTTCTGTTACTGCCATTCCGCCTAACGCAGAACCTCCGATACCAAGAATTAGCAAATTATCAAATCTCCCTCGAACCATTGAGGCATATTCTTTGACGTACCAAAGAGTTTCTTCATTGTAGCCAAGATTCATCCACTGTAGCCACTGTCCTGGTTTATCTTTTCGTTTGTTTAAATCGGCAATAATTCCAGTGATTTTTTCTTTATATTGAGCAAATTCACTTGCCAAATCTAATCCGTGTTCAGTACCAATGACACATGTATCCACATTTCTACAATCAAATTTAATCATTCGAACCCAAATATCCCTTCTACTTAAATAAACGTTATATCTGAATTTTCATATAAACATGTCCTTATTTCAAGTGTTTCTTGTACGTTTCACGAATATTGCTTTACATTTTTAAATTTTTACCCCCTCTGCAAAAAAGTTGAAATCTATGTTATAATATGAATAGACAGATTTTAAGGATAGCGAATTATGTATGAATTTCCATTTGAGTTAGACGATTTTCAAAAAGAGGCTTGTGAAGTTATTGATGAAGGCAAAAGTGTCGTTGTCTGCGCTCCAACAGGTGCAGGTAAGACTGTGATTGCTCAGCATGCAATTCACAGAGCATTAGAACAAGGTTGTAGAATTTTTTATACAACCCCTTTAAAAGCGCTTTCTAACCAAAAATTCTATGATTTTAGTGAAAAATACGGTTCAGATAAGGTCGGACTTTTAACAGGTGATACCTCAATAAATCGTGGTGCTCAAATAGTCATAATGACAACAGAAGTTTTTAGAAATATGTTGTACGGGACAAATTTTGGTGCAGTTGCTGATAACTTGAGAAATGTTAGATATGTTGTACTTGATGAAGTTCATTATATGAATGACGAGCAGCGTGGAACTGTTTGGGAAGAAAGTATAATTTACTGCCCTACAAATATTCAAATTATTGCACTATCTGCAACTGTTGCAAATTGTGATGAACTTACTAATTGGATAAATACAGTTCATTCAAAAACAGAATTGGTTAATACTGATTTCCGTCCTGTTCCGTTAAGATTTTATTATTTTGACAGTTCACAACCTTTCAAATTGTTGCCATTGCTTACTCCTGACGGAAAATTAAATAAAAAAATCAGACCTGAAAAACCTCAGTGGGCTAAAGGAAAAGATAAACGCAAAAAAACTTATGTAAAACAAATAATTTCAAATTTGGCAGAAAATGACATGCTGCCTGCAATATACTTCACTTTTTCTCGTAAAAAATGTGATGAACAAATGGAAAAATGTTCAGGACTTGGGTTAAATACCAAAGCGGAACAAGAAAAAATTAAAGCATTTATTGAAGATTATATTGCTGAAAATCCTCATTTATACGGCAATAAACATATAGAATATTTAATACAGGGTGTGGCATCTCATCATGCCGGATTGTTACCGGCATGGAAAAACCTTGTTGAAAAACTTTTTCAAATGGGGTTAATTAAAGTTGTCTTTGCGACAGAAACACTTGCCGCAGGAATTAACATGCCGGCACGTTCTACCGTTATAAGTTCAACCAGCAAGCGTACGGATACGGGACATAGAATGCTTACCGCAAACGAATTTTTGCAAATGTCAGGTCGTGCGGGGCGTCGTGGTATGGACGAAGTCGGTTATGTGACAATCGTTGGAACATCATTCCAAACTCCGGAAGAAGTTGCAGAACTTGTTTTAAGTGGCTCAAATCCGTTAGAGAGTCGTTTTTCACCGAGTTATTCTATGGTTTTGAATTTGCTGCAAAGATTTTCTCTTGATGAATCTAAAGAACTTATTTTGAAAAGTTTTGGGTATTATTCGTCTGATTTTCGACTAAAACCAATATTAGCGCAATTGGAACAATTTGATGTTGATTTAAAAGAGCGTGAATTTGTTTGTCCTGCAAAACTTACTGATCAAACTCTAAAAGAATATGATAGAGTTAGATTTTTGTACGTTCAAGATAGACAAACTTATAAAAAAATACTTCGTCAAGAAAAGGCAAAACACAGACCTCTATCTCCTGAAGTAATTGAATTTGGCGAACGAAACAAGGCTGAACTTGCAAAGTTGAAAAGTTATCCTTGTGATTGTTGTAAACATTATAAAAAACATTCAAAAAATATTGAAGTTACCGGTCGAATTTTGTCTAAAAAGAAAAAATTACAAAAAGAAATTGAACGACAAAAGGACATTTATTGGAATAAGTTTTTAGCACATCGTGAAATATTGAAAGAATTTGGATATTTGGAAAATGATTATCCTACCGCAAAGGGAAAAACTACATCTCAAATTAGGGCAGAAAATGAACTATATTTGGCAGAAATTATCTTTTCCGGAGTGTTGGAAAATCTTACTCCTGCTCAACTTGCCGGTGTAATTTGTGCAATAACAACAGAAGATTTGCGCATTGAAATTCCATATATTCCATTCTCTGAACCTGTCAGAAAAACCTTGAACCAAATTAGAAATATAAAGAAAAAGATTATGAAGGCTCAATCTCGATATGATATAGATTCGCCTTTATATATAAATCCTTACTTTAGTTCAATGATTGAACTTTGGGTTGAAGGGGCAGAATGGGAAACCGTAACAGAATCGCTCGAAGTCGGCGAAGGCGACATTGTAAGAGCCTTCAAACGAGTTGTTGATGTTTTACGACAATTGACAGTGATTGATAATGTTCCGGAATCTGTTGTATTTACTGCACGTGAAGCGATTGAAAAAATTCAACGTCCGCCTGTTGATATTGATTAATAAAAAACATTGACAATTGGCTAACTTTGTCTTCTAATTAGTGTGTTAAATACACTTACTCAGTTGGAGGATTCATAATGTTAGTACAAAATATTAGTCCTGTTAATTATGCAGGAAATCAATCATTTACATCAAATAGATCAAAAAATTTAGAAGCTGTTGTTTCTACAGCATTTAATAAATTGGCGCAATCAAAATCATTAACTAATCGTACATATTTAGGTACAACAAAACATGGAGAAAATATTGTTATTCAAGAAACAGTGTTAGGAAAAGCGGCTAAATTGATTGTTTCTTTTTCTGAAAAATCACGTAAACGTGGAACAACCGATTTTGAAATATTTAATCTATCAAGAGAAACTGGTAAGTATTCTACGTTAACATCTGAAAATAACGAAAAAACACCAATCTATCAAGTTGGTAAGCTAAAACGTATTTTAGACAATCTTGTTTAATTTAATATTTAGAATGAGCATATTTATATTCTTTTTATAGTGTAACTTTGCCACTATTTAGTTTTGTAAAAGCCTTGTGGCAAATAGGATTGAACTATTTGTAAAGATAGTTTAAAATATTAATAGGAAGTTCCTATTTGCCCTCATAGGTTTCTGATGAGTGTTATTCCCCGCACCACTCTAAAATCAAAAAGGTATCCGAAAAATTAACACTGAAAGGTGATGATATATATGGATACGATTTTTGCACGCAAATTTTTATTTTTTAATTTAAAGTCGCATTTATATGCAGCGGGATTTTTCTTTTTAGTATTTGTTCTGTATAATTTATATTTTATGCCTTCAATTTTTGCAAATGATTTGATTGCAAATACAAATTTGACAGTACCTGCAATGACATCTTTGACAAAAAGTATAAATAACGGTTTAAGTTCCGGATATTTGAAAAATAAATTTGATGCACGCATTAAAAATAAATATCAAGGATATTATATCAATAATGTTGCAGATGGGGTTAAACATGTCCGTATGGTCAAGTATTTCAACGGAAAACCTGTCAGATTAAATATTGTTGAAATAAATAGACTCGTCGCCAAAGACTATGAGGTTCGACCGGCGGTTGCATCTTCCTCTTATTTGCATAGTAAACGTACGGTAAGAACAATTGCGCAAAATACTAATTCTATTGTCGCAATAAATGGCGGTTTTTTCAAACCTCAAACAGGCGTTCCGCTTGGTACTTTGATGATTAATCATAAATTGTATACAGGTCCGATTTACAATAGGGTTGCACTTGGAATTTTTGAAAACGGATATCAAGTTGGTCGTGTTCAATTTAAAGGTAAAATCATAGGAAACGGTTACGAAATTCCTATAGATAATATAAATCAGCCTAGAATGTTATCCTCATATATATTGATGTATACACGGGATTGGGGTGCTGTAGCCCCTGCTTCTCCACAGTATGGAGTTCAACTTCGGGTTGAAAATAATCGGATTACTGCAGCATCTGCCAATCCCCTTTCTATTCCGAAAAATGGTTATGTTTTAGTTGGTCCGAAATCGAAGTTAAGCAAATTGTTTGGCGCTGGTGCTGTTGATACTCAACTATTGCTAACTCAAGGTTGGAACAATGCAAAACATATTATTGGTGGTGGTCCATATCTTGTCAAAGATGGCGAAGTTTTTGTTGATATGACTGCCGAAAAACTTCAATCAATCGGTGGTAGAAATCCAAGAACTGCAATAGGTTATACAAAAGATAATGATTTAATTTTAATAACGGCTGATGGACGAGAAGGTCATTCTGTCGGACTTACGCTTAATGAACTTGCCGGCTTTATGAAATCTTTAGGTTGTATTAATGCAATTAATCTTGATGGTGGAGGTTCAACCGTAATGTACGTAAATGGTGTTATCGTCAACAAGCCACCACAAATCGGAGGTATCGCACTATCTAATGCTATGGTCATTTCTAAAAAATCTAACAACTAAAATGTTGCAAATGTTTGAATATATTGCAAAAAATACAATTTTATTTGCTTAATTTTTGTATTTCTTCAATCAATTCATTTATGCTGGAGTCATCTCTAATTGATTTGGCGCTATTGGCTGCTGTCAATGCTTCTGAATATCGTTGCATATTGTAGTAGATTGCTGCTTTGTTATATTCAATTAAAAATTTGTCGTCATTACTTTTTATATATTTTTCACCTTGTTGTAAAGTATTTATTGCGCTTTGAAAATCTCCAAAATCAGCGTAAGATGATGCCAAATTGATATATCCGCCGGCAATTGTTGGATAATTTTTTATGTAGTTTTGGTTTTCTATAATCTTATTTTTTATTCGTTCATCGTCTTCGCCAATCAAAATTGGTGCATAATAAAATGTTTCACTCTGCAAATTTTGATTATTTGAAATTGTCGGTTTAATTCTGTATAGCAAAACAAGAGTGTTTAAATCATTCCTTGTGAAATTTGGTGTAGGAAGAGAATTGAAATATCTTGAGCTGTTATCCTTTTGCGCAAACATTAAATCTCTGGGATTGTTGCTATGTCCCATTATTCCTAGTGTGTGTCCGATTTCATGCAATGCAGTGTTTAAAATTTCTTGAGATGAAAAGTTTTCATGTCTTGGGTTTGTCTTATAAAAAGTTAAATCCATTTTCTTTAGAATTTTTTGACTTGAAATTTCAGGCTCAGTAAACGCTACAACATAACTGCAAGCATCTTTTTTGCAAAAATCTTCCGGCAAATCTTTGAACGCAATTATAATATTTGCACTCTGTTTGTCATTAACTTGGGTAAATTTCACAAAATTTGTACTGTTTGACCATAATGATAATGCCTTATTTATATTTTCAATGTAGTATTGAGGCACTTCATTCGCATTTTCAAAATAGACTTTTAGTGGAAACGAACGTATATCCCAGCGCAAAATATCATTACCAAATACGGCATTGTTTATGTAATTGCCTCTAAATTCTGAAAAAATTTGTGATTTTATGAATGCAACTTTTAATTTTGCAGTTTTAGTGGCTTCGTCAGCGGGTTCTGTCGTTGCAATTTCGTATAATTTCTTTTGAATAGAGTATGTCGGTTTTGCTTTTGACAGTGCCAAAACGTAAGTATATCGCATTAAACTGTCTTTTGGAGTCGCAAATAATGCTCTTTCAAAGTAAGGTAGTGATTGTTCGTAATTGTTCGCTAAGTACAATTCTTTTCCTTTGTTGAAATTATACATAGCGGAAAACGGTGACTTGTAGAATAGTGCTACAAGTAAAACTATTAAAAATATTCCGAGCAAAATTTTACGCATTAAGTTTTTCTTCCAATTCTTTTTCTAATTGTTGAGCAAGCGCTCTTGTATCGCCTTTTAATTTAAAATACTCTGCAAATTTAGGTGTAGTTTTGATGTTAATACTTCTGCCGTTTTTGTCTTTGTGTTTGGAAACGAGTCCTTTTTCAACTAATTCTGCAACGTGTTCATAAGCACCGGAACGAAGTCGTACAAGTTCTGTTTGTCTTATTGGTTCTTTTAATGCGACGACAAGTAGAGTTCGCAAAACTGCCGGTTTTAAGTCAATTGGGCAAATCTTTTCTACAATGTCACTGTATTCTTCTTTCACTTGAAGAATATAACCGTTTTCATCATCAATTTCTAAAGCACCGTCACGAGAAGAATAATCCATAATCAATTCCAAGATTGCTTCTTCAATTTCTTCTGATTCACAATCTAAATATACTGCGATTTCATCTACTGTCAGTGCTTTTGCAGTGACAAAAAGTACTGCTTCAATTCTAGACTTCAGCTGTTGAGTTTGCATCTTCTTTTATCCCACCTTTTACTACGTATAAATCAGAGTAGAATTCTTTTTGCTCCAATTCATAGTCTGTATCTCTGCTCAAAAACAGTAATGCAATATATGCACTGATTTTATCCATTCCGAGCATTGTTAATTCATTCAATTCGATTTTATCTTGGTTTGTAAAAATTTGTTCTAAATTATCTTTTAATTTTAAAACGGCTTCTTCAATGTACTCTTCATGCGCCATTGAAACGATTTCTTCCGGAGTTAATCTTGAATAATTTCGCACGTGTCTTTTGGCTCTTTCGTGAGCACTTTTCATAGAAGCTCTTTTTTCAAGTTTTTCATAAAATTCTAATTGTTTAATTAAATCTTTCAACGAAACGACACGATTTCTGTTTAATCTGATACTTGTTCTACGTTGTAGGGCTTCGTCAAAACTTACGACATTGCTTGATGGAATAAATTCCGCATCATCATTGTACTCAAGTGGAAACCCGTCATCATCATATTCAGCAACCGCATCATCTTCTTCTTGAAATTCTTCAAGAGTAAGTCCTGCAAGGATATTTGACTGCATTCTACAAAGAATAGATGCAAATAAAAGAGTACGACTTGCAACTCTTAAATTCATTGTTTTTAATTCAATCATTCGTTGAAGGTATTTGTCGGTAACATCAAGAATATCAATATTCCATGGGTCAATTTTGCCGGATTTTGCCATTTCAACAAGAATTCCGATACCATCGTTTGCATCAAATTGACGACCACTACCCGAAACTAGCGATTCTATATCAATATCTTCTGCATTAAGAGTATTATTATTTGCTGTTGTCATTTTCTATCCCTTTTACTGAGTTACACCTGTAACTTTAGTTTTCCCTTTTTCTTTTTGAGTAACGCCGATTGTTCTCACTGCTGCTTCAATCATTGGACGTCTGTGGCTTACAACCAAGAATTGAGTGTTTTCTGATTGCTTTTTAATCATTTCTGCAATTCTTTCAACGTTCATTGTGTCTAAACTTGCATCAACCTCATCAAGTGCATAGAATGGCGCCGGCAAGTATTTTTGAATTGAAAATACAAGTGCTAAAGCCGTCAATGCTTTTTCTCCACCTGATAAAGCGCCGAGTTTGTTATTAGTTGTTTTATCTCTAGGCTTTGCTTCTATTGTCATGCCGGCAGATAACGGGTCTTCTTCATTTTCCAAAATAAGACGACCTTCACCTTCTGACAATTGATGATAAATATCTTTGAAGTTTTCATTGATTGCATTGAATGTTTTCATGAACGCTTCTTTTTTCTCTTGTTCAAAACCTTTCATTTTATCCAAGATTGATTGACGTTCGTTTGATAATGTCGAAATTCTTGTATCAAGTTCGGCTTTTCGTGCTGCACGTTCTTCGTAAGCAACAATAGCACGCATATTTACGTCGCCCAAATCTTTCATTCTCTTGTCTAAACGTTGAATTTTTGCGTTCAATTCGTCTGCTGAAATCTCAACCGGTTCCATTTTGGCAATTTCAACTCCGGAATTTTCAAGGATTTCTGTTGCTTCTTTTAGTTGAGGTTCCAGTTCTTTTCTTCTTGTTTTGAATGATTCAATTTGTTCTCTAATGCTGATGAGTTCAGAATCTTTAACTTTACTGTTTGTTTGAAGTTCAATCAATTTGTTATTGATTTCATTTTTTTGTTTCAACAATTCTCCGATTTTTTCGTCAATAACTGATATTTTTACTGTCAATTCTTCAAACTGTTTTTCGAGTTGAACAATTTCTTCCTTCATAACAACTTTATCATTTGCGAGATTTTCATTGTTTTTCAGAATATTTTTAATATCTTGATTTTTAGATTCAATAAGTTGCTCATTGAATTTTATTTGACCTTCGTGACCTTTCAGTTCGTCATTTGCATTTGATAGACGAGTGTTGAGCATTCTCAAATCATCTTCCAAACCTTTAGTTTTTTCTTTTAACTCTTTTAAATCCTTATCATTTAAAAGTTCATCAATTTCTGCCAATTTATCTTGTAGTTGTTGGATTTTATCGGATAAATCAACACGTTTTGCTTCAATTTTGTCCAATTCGTTGTTTAAAATTTCGATTTTAGGCTCATTTTCAGTGATGAATGCTTGTTTAGCTTCTAAAATATTTTGACTGTTTTCGAATTGTCGAGTCATATTGTTTAACTCGATATTTGCTTTTGTATATTCAGAAGATGCTGAGGAG
>CAVHEM010000088.1:0-2591 GCA_963635055.1 Bacteroidaceae bacterium
AAAGATTAAAAATCAAGCAATTTTTATTGCGTAGATTTTATCTTATTCAGAATCTGTTATAAAGAATAACGCCGTTGGCGAGCAACGCCAACCTACTTTTCCTATACAGGCAAATTAATAAAATAAGCAATAGAATGCCCCCAAAAGGTCACCCTGAACTAGTTTCAGGGTCCCTTCATATCAAGGTTTAACAGGGTTTTAGGGACTTTATTATGCGTTTTATTTTGATTATAGAAGAGATGCTGAAACTCCGCACTCGCATTAAACGTACCTTCACTTCGTTTTTGGCACTTAAGCTCGTGCTGTTCAGCCTGACCAGTTGGTGGGTATAGCAAGGAATACGTCATTCTTGTAAATGTCAAGTAATTCGTTGACAAAAAAGGACTTTTAACCTATTTGTCATTCACCGTAAATTCCTTGTTAAATACAGCCGGAATTTTCCCGTCTAAGCCTTGGTGTGGACGGTATTCATTGTAATAAATCATATATTCGTACAAATCTTTCTCAAATTCTTCTAAATTCTCAAAAGTCGTTCCTTCTATCATATCTTCTTCTATCGTTCGCCAAAATCTTGCTATGCCTACAAACAAATGCGGGCGGAGCATTGTATATTGCTCCGCCCGCTCAATTACCTTTCCTTAGACATACCCTTTATGACAATTATTTAACTGTCAATTTTTTCTTAGAATCGTTTTCTGAATATTTTTTAGGTGCTTCAATTTTCAATACACCATGTTCCAATTTAGCTTCTGTTTTATCAACATTGATTTCTTCAGGGAAGTAAACTGTTCTTGAAAATGCGCCATATCTAAATTCAGATTTTTTATAAGATTTTTCATCAACTTTGTTTTCTTCTATCTTATTGGCATTTATTGTCAAATAATTTTTATCGATATCGATATCCAAGTCTTCTTTTTTTACCCCAGGAAGTTCAGCACGAACCTCATAATCTTTACCTTTATCGGTAATTTCTACCGGCATTGAAAACTTGTCGGCATCTGCCCAATATGCTGCTTCTGGGAAGTAGCTATCAAAATGTCTGTTCAATAAAGAGCTGATTTCGTCATTCACAGTTCTGATAAAATTCTCCGGTGCTTTCTTAACTAAAAATTTCATAATCAACACTCCTTTCATTTTGTTTCTTATTCTCTACACTTATGTTATAACTCTATTTCAACAAAACCCTTAATTCTTTAACCAAAAATTAACAATTACCGAATTTTGTTATAAATCAAATACCGAATTTGACTCTATTATTTATTTTTACTTCATATATATTTACAATTTCTAAAAATTTTAGCAATTTTTGTACTTGAGAAACGTTATTGATAACGTAGTAACAAAGTAGAAAGGTTAATTATGAGTTTTAATCCAGATTTAACAAGAATTACACAAAACGCATTGACCCACTTAAAAGGCAAAACCTTTGGCGGCGTATCTAAAGAAAGCGCACAAGAAGCAGTGGAACACGGCGTAACAGAAGTTATAAAACAAGGTCGTGAAGCAATCGGACAAGTTCAACAAGAAATGAATTTGTTACGCAACAAAACTGCTCACGAAATTTCACAAATCACATCAGAAAAAGATATTGCAATTTTCAAAGCAAAACAAGAGGCTCAACAAGAAATTGCAACCGCCCAAAAAGCCGCTGATGAAAAAGTTAAACAAGCAAAAGCACCGAAAATTTTTGAAAAACTATTAGAAAATGGAAATAAATTAATCAGAAAAGTTAACCAAAACGGTGCAGTTATGGAAAAAGAACTAATTTCAACTGTTGATAAAAACCAACAACCTGTAGAAAGAGTTTTGAGAGCAAAAGTTGAAACTTTAGCAGGTGATATAAGAAAAACAACTTATAACCCGCAAACAGGAAAACCTGTAAAAACTTACACAAACACAAACGGTTCTAAAGTATATGAATATCAAGAAGAAGGATTTGCTACAAAAGTAAACGACGTTAACGTTAAAAATGTGAAAGCAGAAAAACCAACAGTTATAACTCAAACTCCTGCCAAAAGAGTTTCCGGTATTTATTACGGTGAAACCGGTATGGAAGTAGAAAGAATTTACTCAGATGGCAGCAAAGATACAATTACCAAAATTATGGACAGGGATCATAGCGATAACGCAAGAATAAAACTTGTCAAAGTCGACAAAAACGGCAAATTCTTGGAAGAAACCACAAAATGGTCAACCGGTTCAGTTAGAACAACTAAAATGCTGCCTAACGGAGCAAGAAAAGAAATCGAAACCTTCTTCAACCAAGAAGGAAAACCTATTACTTCTTATAACGAATTTAAATATGACCAGACAACAAGAGAAACCGTAATTACTGAATTTGGCTGTGCATATCCAAAACTTCGTTACACTGCGAAACTTCAAAAAGATGAATTCGGATTATATTCTGATAAATACAATACTAAAATAAAATTTCCTAAAGAATCAGGTCAAAAACCAATAAATATTACCGGTACTCGTCAGGAAATCAATACAAAAATTAACGAAATGCTGAAATAAACATAATAATTCCTACTTTTTGGGAGTTTAACAAATTTTAATGAAACTAACAAGTATCCTTAATCTAAAATGGT
>CAVHEM010000089.1:0-4255 GCA_963635055.1 Bacteroidaceae bacterium
CAGTAAGACTTCACAACAGATGCAGTATCTGTGGAAGACCTCACGGATATCACAGAGATTTCGGTTTGTGCAGAATTTGTTTAAGAAAAATGGCTCACCAAGGTTTGTTGCCTGGTGTTACAAAAGCAAGCTGGTAGTTTGTTTTTGCCAAATTAATCAAAATTTAGAGAAAGCAGGTTTAGTGCCTGCTTTTTTTATTGGTTGAGGTTTTATTTCAAAATTTTTATAATAAAATTAACTTATGGATATCTCGCTAAAAAGTACAGAAACACTTGAATTTAATAAAATAAAAGATGAACTTTCAAAGTTTGCGAAGTTTGAGCAAAGTAAGCGATTGTGTCAATGCGCAAAATTATTTAATGAAGCGTCAAAGATTGAAGAACAATTGAATTTGACAAGTGAAGCAAAACAAATATTAGATTATGCAAAAGATACCCCGACAGAGTATATTGGGGATATTTCGAGAATTCGTGCTAATTCTGCAGTTACATATTTATCAGAAATTGAGTTGATTGATATTGCAAAGACGATGAAGTCATCGAGATTATTGAAAAAATTTATCACAGAAAATTCTGATGACGAAAGTTTGATGCGAGGTTTGGTTTCTGAATTGATTGCCGAAAAAGATATCGAGGATAAAATTTTTGATACTTTTGATGAAAGTCTGAATATCAGACAGAATGCAACTCCTGAACTTAAAGGCTTGTACGCTTCATTGCGTGATACTGAGCAAAATATTAAGGATACGGTGACATCTCTATTAAACAATCCATCTTTTTCGAAGTATTTGCAAGATAATATTTACACAAAACGTGATGATAGAATCGTTTTTCAAGTTATTGCTTCGAATAAAAACAAAGTTCCGGGGATTGTACATGATGTGTCCGCTTCTGCTAAGACGTTTTATATTGAACCTGCACAGTTGGTTTCCCTAAATAATAAGGTTCGAGAGATAAAATCGGCGATTCATGCAGAAAATATCAAAATTTTGGTCAGTTTGACAAGTTTGGTGAAAGCTTATTTAGATATTTTGATGACTTGTGAAAGAATTATGGCAGAGGTCGATTTTCATTTTGCAAAGGCTCGTTATGCGGTTAAGCTTCACGCAATAAAACCTGAATTGACTAAAAATAGATATATTTATTTTGAAAATATGAAGCACCCGCTGTTGCTCTTGGTTAGCGAGAATGTTGTTGCTAATAATTTTGAAATTGGTAAGGATTATCAATCGATAATTATTACGGGTTCAAATACGGGTGGTAAGACGGTTACCTTAAAAACAATCGGGATATTTATACTAATGGCAAAGGCTGGAATGTTTTTGCCTTGCACGTGTGCAAAATTGTACCCGTTTAAAAATGTTTTTGCAGATATTGGTGATTCTCAGAGCATTATGCAAAGTTTGTCAACTTTTTCTTCTCACATGACAAATATAATTGAAATTTTGCGAAACAGTAATGAGGACTCTTTTGTGCTGCTTGATGAAATTTGTGCGGGAACTGATCCTGTAGAAGGGGCAGTTTTGGCGCAAGGAATATTAGAAAAACTAGCCGCAAAAGGTGTACTTAACGTTGTGACAACACATTATGGGGAATTAAAGGCTCTTGAATATACGAATAGTTATTTCAAAAATGCATCTGTTGAATTTAATACAGAAACCTTGAAACCTTCGTATAAACTGTTGATTGGTATTCCAGGTTTGAGTAATGCTATTTCAATTGCTGCAAATTTGGGCTTGGATAAAGATATTATTGAAAAAACGAAAAATATTTTGCATACTCAAAAGGACCCGTCGGTTGCTGTTGTTGAAAAATTGCAAGAAACTCATCAGGAACTTTCTAAGAATTTGGAGCAGGCTCAGGCTCTGAAAGAATCTTCTCTTGAGATTAAAAAGGAATATGAAGAAAATTTGAACAAGGTTAAAAAGGATAAGAAAAAGACCTTGAAAAATCTTAAAAATAAATTTGATATGGAAATCCTTGAGGCAAGGGGCGAGGTTAAACGAATATTAGATGAGTTGCGAAAAGAAAAATCTGAAAAGATTGCAAGACGTGCTTATTCAAGGCTTGCAAAATTGGAAGAAAATTTCAGGGGTGAACTTGATAAAGTTACTGACAAAAACAAATATATTGAAATTGATTGGGATAAGGTTCAAGTTGGCGATTCTTTGATGCTCAAAAACCTTCACCAAAAAGTTACCGTAGTTTCTTTGCCGGATAAAAACAAGCGACTTTTTGTTGATATGGGTTCTATGAAAATGAAGGTGAAAAAGGACGAACTTGCAGTACCTGATGAAAAGTATAAAGAGTCAAATAAGGTAAAAATTCCGGGATCTTCGTTTAAATCGTTTGAACTACATCGTCAAAACTTATCACAAACTTTGGATTTGCGTGGTTATAGGGTTGAAGATGCACTTGATGAAGTCGAAAGTTATCTGGATAAAGCGAGTCTTGCAAATTTGACACCTGTTTATATAATTCACGGTCACGGAACCGGAGCGTTGAAACAGGCTGTGCGTGATTTTTTACAAACCTCACCTTATGTTGCAAAGTTTAGACCTGGGGAAGATACCGAAGGCGGCGACGGCGTGAGTGTTGTTGATATCAATTAAAAATATGCTATTATATAAATATGAAGAAAGGGTTAATATAATATGGAATTAGTAGAATTAAGAAAAAATAACGAGTTGGTGGATTTGTTCTGTACTATGGCAGAAATTCCGTCACCGTCTTTGCAGGAAGAAAACGTAATTGATTGGATTTGTGATTACTGTTCAGTACACGGTTTGGCTTGTGAAAAAGACGATTATAATAATATTTACATTACAGTAGAAGCGACTGATAAGTCAAAACAGCCGATTTTGTTGTCATCACATTTAGATGTAATCGGTGATGATTCGCCTGTTGAACCTTATCTTGACGGCGATTTAATCAAGGCAAAGGGTAGAACTCTTGGCGCTGATGATAAAGCCGGTGTGGCAAACGCTTTGTATTTTGCTACTGAACTTCAAAAAAGAACTGATTTAAAACACGGCGGACTTGAAGTTCATTTTACCCGTGATGAAGAAAATACTATGACAGGTATTAAAAATACGGATTTTTCAAGAATAAACTCAAAATACGTATTGGTGCTTGACAGTGATGCATTGGGACAATGTTTGGTTTCTGGTGCAAGTTATGTGATGGTTGATTTGAAAATCTCTGCACCAAAAGGCGGTCACTCCGGTAACGATATCGGTGACACTACTCGTGAAAATGCCGCAAAACTTATTGCAGATTTAGTTTCAGTACTTCCGCAAGGTGTATTTTATAGTGAAGGTGATAAAGTTGTTACTTCTTGTAATTTGGGTGGTATTGAATCCGGTGACGTTAATGTAACTAATGTTATTAATACTGATGCTCACGCAACTTATTCTATCAGAAGTTCTCGAAAAGATAAGGAAAATGAATTGATTGCATTGATGCAAAATATCGTTGACGAATTTAATAAGGATTATCAAGTTATTGCAACTGCAACAATTACTTTTACTGAAAAAATGCCGATGTTTGAAAAAAATGACGATGATACAGTTCCAAATCTTTTTGAAAAAGTTGCAAAAGAACTTGGTATTGAGCCTGAAATTTCTTCATTTCACGCAGGTGCAGAAACTCACATTTATGCAAACAGAACCAATGCAAAAGGTGAAAATTTCTCTCCATATTTGCTAGGATTGGCTACTGTTTGTAATATGCACTCTGCTCGTGAATATGTAGATTATAAAACAATGATAAAAGGTCAAGAATTATTGAAAGCGTTTTTTGAGGCGTTTAACAAATAATGCACTTGATTAAATTAAATTTGGCAAGAAATTGTCTGAAATATTTAATTAGATTATACGGGATAAATGAAATATTTATCCCGTTTTATACTTGTCCGACGGTTTGGAATGTCGTGCGACAAGAGGGTTGTCGCATTACTTTTTATCATATAGATAAACACTTTTTACCTGTTCAAACTTTTCCAAAATACGCTTTTATTTTATATACAAATTATTTTGGTTTATGTACAAAAAATTGTCAAAATTTGGCAAAAGTTTATCCAAATTTGATTGTTGATAATTCCCATTCTTTTTTTAGTGAACCTGTCGGACTTGCGAGTTTTAATTCTTTGAGAAAATTTTTTGATGTTTCAAATGGTGCATATTTATTTACTAAAAATCTTTTAAAAAATGATTTTGAACAAGATAATTTAGTTTTGCCGAGTGCAAAATTTAATC
>CAVHEM010000090.1:0-16960 GCA_963635055.1 Bacteroidaceae bacterium
AAGTACACCGCCCCGCCACACCATACCATACCATACCATAAAGGAATTATATCAATGCTTTTGAGGTTTTAAAATAATTTTTACATTTTGTAATATTACGATTTTATGTTAAGAAATTGAAACAAAGCAGAAGAAATATCAAGGATATTGTCATTCTGAAAGGCTTAAAAAAACCTTTGAGCATGCGAAAAGTGATTTTTAGCCTATTCAGAATCTGTTACCATGGTTCGCTTTGTAACAATCTGGTTATTTCCTCCCCTTCGAAATCATAGATTTCGGTTCCCCTGCCAGCGGGGAACATAATATTACGTCATTACGAGGAGTAAAACGACGAAGTAATCCAGAAGTTTATAGACAAAATTGAACACAAATTTCAGAACCAAAATGTAGGTTTGGATAGCAATCCTGACACGTAAATTAGCTATCATCATTCCATACATAAACCCTTGCAAGGTTCAACCCCTTAATACAAAATCTGCACATTGACTGTTCTTGAGCGGGGTTTAGTGTCAAAATCCACCAATACAACTTGTTGCCACTGTCCCATTTGCAAAACACCATCTACAAGCGGAATATGCAAAGAATTTCCGATAATTGATGCTCTAACATGCGAAAACCCGTTGCCGTGATGCCACATTTCATCGTGATGATAACCTTTATCTATCGGAGCAATTCTATCCAATGCCTCGGGCAAATCCACCAACAACCCCGGTTCAAATTCGATATTTGTCACAGAAACAGTACTGCCTTTCGCATAAACAAACACAACCGCATTTTGCAACTGTTGATTGTAAACAATATTCCTAATCTGTGGACTTAAATCAATAATATCTGCATTGCCTTTGGTATGCACCGTAAAAACTTCATTAATTATACTCATCACATAAACCCATTTTGCCCAATACTACACCGCACAAAGGGAGTTTTCAACAAATAAAATTAAATTGTAACGATTCTATTTGAATTTTATAATAATAAGATTTCTATCAATTTTTTCTTCTAGCGGAAGTTCATATTCAATAACATCAACGACTTCAGCCTTAAACTTTTTCAAAACATTTTTAGCGTTTTCAATTTCTTCTTCACTCTTTCGGGATTTATACGCAACAAAATACCCGTTTTTTTTGAGTTTTGGCAACGCATAAGCACAAATTTTGTCTAGCGAAGACACAGCACGAGATGTCACAACATCAAATTTTCCATCAGTGTTTTCAACCCTATCGCAAACAGGTGTGAGATTTTTTATTTGCAATTTTTCTTTAATACTTTCAATCGCTCTGATTTTTTTTGCAATACTATCAAGCGCCGTAACTTGTATTTTTGGATAAGTTAAAGCAATAGGAACTGACGGAAATCCGCCACCTGTGCCAATATCAAGCAATGTTGTGCATTTTGGTGAATATTTATTAAAAAAGTTTTCAATTGCAAGAGAATCAAAAACGTGTTTCTCCCACAAAAACTTTTCATCATTTTTTGATATTAAATTAACTTTGGAATTTTCTTCCAAAAAACATTCCATATATTCTTTATAAAATTCTTTATTTTCCATATTTCGCCTGATATCTCATTAAATCTGTACTGGTTATACGTTTTTTCAAATCCTCAAGTCTTGAGGTAATCTTTGTAAAATTATCTTTTGTCAAAGTATTTTGAGCCAATTTATAAGCATCAATTAAGTATTTATAAGTCATTTCAAAATTTCGTCTTAGCGAACAAAAATCAGCCATTTCTAATTTTGTGCTAACAATATAAAATGGTTCATTCAATTGTTTTGCATACTCTAACGCTTTGTTATAGTATTCCATTGCTTTAGCTTCATCACTTGATGCATAAATTTCTGCAAGATGTGATGCCGACACATACAAGCCGTTATAATTTTTAGTCTTTAAGTCTATTGAAATACTTTCATTATAATACTGAATAGCCTGTTTTGTAGAACCTAATTCATCATAAAGTTCTGCAAGATTAGACAAAGCCATTGATAAATACGGATTTTTAACAGGATTTGAATCAATTTCGATACATTTCAAATAGAATTGTGCCGCTGAGCGCAAATCATCGATTTCAGAACAAGAAACTGCATATTTATAATAAAGTTCTGATAGCAAAGCCTTATCTGTTCCCAATTCAACAAGTGGAATGGATTGTTTGTAGTACTTATATTCAATCTCAGGATTGTCACTTAGCCTTGCTAATGCTAAATTTGTTTTGATTTTCAAAAGTTTTGGCAAATCCTTGACTTGTTCAAGTTCTGACAATATAAACTTGGCATTGTCATATTTGTACATTGAATAATAAACATCAGCAATTGCCAATTTCATCTCATACACCTTTTCATAATCAGATGCATTGTAGTAAAAATCGTGAGCCTGAGTATAATAATCCAACGCATTGTATAAATCTGACAAATGTTCATACGCTTGTGCCAATTTTATATAAATTGACGGCAAAAAGGTAAAGAAATTTGCATCAGACGTTTTTGACAAAGCAATCTGATAAAGCATTACAACCTGTTTGTAATTATAATTTTTCTCTTCAACTTTAGCAGCATTCAACAGTTGCTGCAAGGTCATTGAGTTCCCTTCTTTTTCAACTTTTGCAGACTTTGCATTGGATTGCATAAATGAATTTATTGACTCTGCAATATCATCAAGAACTGCTTCATCTTCAATAATAAAACTAATTTTATCAATTTTATCTTTTTTAGTTTCAATTTTTTCAGGCTCTTTTGATGCCGGCAACGGTAATGGTTTTGGTTCGTCCGCCTTTTGCGTATTTGTATCTTGTGATTCAACTTTTTCAGGTTTTTGTTGAAGAATAGGACGTTTTGGCAAAAACATACTATGATACTCAATTTCATTACGCATTGTTTGTCGTGACAACAACAAATCTCTTTCACTAGGTTTTAGCGGAAGTTGAGTATTATACAAATCAATACACGCTGAATGAAGTTTTATCAGCACATTGTCAGGAATTTGATTATCCAAAACGTTTCTAAAAGATTCTTTCAGATAAATACAGTTGCCTTCATAAGACAAAAGCGAATTTTGAATAAAATACAAAATTTTATTTTCATCATACAAATGCAAAGATTTTAATAAATTTATATGAATTGGCACCCTCATAACCGTCAAGAGTCTGAACAAATGAGCACTCACAGGGTCAACAAGCGATAACATTTCTCTTATAATAAACTCAGAATACGACATATAACTCTTTGTATATTTTTCGAGAAAATCTATAAGAGAAAGTCCTCGTAAATTCATCAATTTGACTGCTCGTTCTACATTTTTGAAATACCCTTTTGAAATTTTATATAATTCATTTGAAAAAACTCCGATATTTTTTATTCCATTATCTTTTAGGTATTTTTCAAACATTTTTTGAGAAAGTGCCAACACCGAAATCTTTTCACAATCAGTTTCTGCAAAATTTTCTTCTTGAAATTTTGTAGAAATAATAATAACTTTAACACGTGGAAAAGTTGTCAAATGTTTGAGAAAATCTATAATTCCATTACGATTATCCTTCACAACGGCTTCAAATGAATCAATAACAATTGTAATCGGATTTACAACAGATGTAAAATATGAATTTATCATCTGAGTGAAATTTTCGGCTTTCACTTTTGGTTGTTGAATAACTCCACGCAAGACAAACGAGCGAAAAAGTTCATAAAAAGATAACAACAAATCGTCTAAAATCGTAGTTTCAAAACAAGTATAATGAAGAATTAAGACATCATCTTTTAAATTTCGCAACACAAAATCAACAACTTCCGATTTTCCACTACCGACAAAACCGCTAACAAGCGCCATTTTTTTGTCATTCATCAGAAATTGTCCAAGTTGCGCTATCTGCTTCTCGTTATTTTCAAGAAGTGTTGGAACAACAGGATAATCTTTTGGAATATCTTTTATGTTTATGAGTGACTCTAAAAATTCTTCGTTCATATTGTCTAATTTACTCTGTTTCTGCCGTTTTCTTTCGCATTATACAATCTTTTATCCGCAGCATCAATAATTTGAGCAGGAGTTTCGCCATCACTTTCAATAGAAGAAACGCCCAAACTTATTGTAACATTACTTTCTCTTGAATGAGTAAGTTTGAATTTTCTTGAGGCAACCATTTGACAAAGTTTTTGCGCAATATTTACTGCCTCTTCATACTTCGTATTCGGGAGAATAATACTCATTTCTTCTCCACCATATCTACATACTATATCGGTCGCACGCACATTTTTCTTTAGTGTAAACGCTACTTGTCTTAACACTGCATCTCCAGATTGGTGACCATAAGTATCATTGAACTTTTTGAAAAAGTCGATGTCAATAATAATAAGAGATACAGGATTTCCGTAACGTTTTGAATGATTAATTTGATTTTGCAACTGTTCTTGAAAATATCTATGGTTGTATAATTCTGTCAAACCGTCTGTTGTTGCGAGTTTATACTGTTGGTCAAAATCTCTGGACTTAATTAAATATTTGATTATCACGGTAACAATAAAAATAAACAAAGCAAATGTCAACGGAGAAACAATTTTTATCCACCAAAATTTGCCAAAATTACCTGTCATCAATTCATACGCAAACATGACATAGCAAGCATAAATAGTTAAAGAAGCACCAAATGCCATAGGCATTGAAGAAATTCTCAACACGCTCAAAATTGTCAACAACGCCAGCATAAATGCTGCAAGGTAATTTACATATTCAGGACATTTTCGAACAAAACTGTTATCAATAATATTGTTTACATAAGTTGTCTGAACTTCAACTCCAGGGTAAACCTTATCTACAGGAACAGTTTTTATATCAAACAAACTTGCCGCAGTTGCTCCAAAATAAACAATTTTATTACTGAAATCATAATTAAATTTCTCTTTACCTTCTGCGGCTTTTATCAATTTATACATAGGAATATTTTCAAAAGTTCCTGCCGGACCGTACCAATTGAGAATAACACTGGCATCACTTTCCGGATAAAGTTTTTGCATTTTACCGGTTCTTTGACCTACCAAATATCCCAATTGAGGATAATATTTTCCGTCATATTTTAGGTACAATGGCATTTTTCGCAAAACACCATCTTCAGAACGAGAAACATTTATCATTCCAATATTAGATGTAGCATCTAAAATTCCTTGCAAAATCGCACGACAGTTTGAATATTCAATTGCATCAGTTGCATTTGGCAATGGATTTATTTGCAAGGTTTTAGGCAACACCGGAGGTTTTCTCAAGTCTTCCGGTTGGTTATCTAAATTCATCGCTGTATAAAGGTTGTCATACTTTTTGAAAGAGTTAATCAATGCATTATCGGCTTTTTCACCACTTTTTAATGATTTTACAAACATCATATCAAAAGCTACACTTTGCGGATTTTGCACTTCTATATAATCAACCATCTTTGCGTAAACATCACGAGGTAAAGGCCATTCTCCATAATTATCAAGAATATATTCATAACTTGCATCATCAACGGCAACAATCACAATGTTTTTATCATGTTTTCGCAATCCTGAATTTGCAAGAATACTTTGCCTAATATCAAATGTTCTATCTTCAATAGCGTTTAAAAACAAAAAGACACCGCCATTTTTAATTCCGAAAAACAACAGAACCGAAAATACAGATGCCCATACAATATATAAAAACTTTTTCAACATTTTTCCAACCTTTGTTAGTCTATGTTTTCAGTATAATTTAACAAAGAAACATTCGCAAGGATATTTTTCACAACAAAACGTTGTTCTAAAATTTTGTTAGTAAGTTTCAAAATTTCTGTAGTGTAAGACAACTCATCAGGGTGTGTCAAATAACGAAGTAAGCACTTTTCATGTAAGTTCACGGCCAAATATCCTTATCAAAATGTTGACAATTATATTATTTCAAATTTTTAACAAAATTAAATCAACCTTTTAAAGAATAAAAAAATAAAAATCTAATATGAACGGATTATTTTTTCTTTTTGAACGCAAAAAACTTGAACAAAACATAAGTTACGGCAGACACCAAACCTATTGAAATAAACTGTGCTAAATATACATTTTTTATTAAAGAAAACTCTACAAAAACCTGCAAGAACAACGCATTCAAGAAATATCCGACGACCCACGTCGAACAACATTTCAAATACTCTTTGACATAATTTCCCTTAGTATTAAAAACAAAAAACTTCTGATTCAAATACGATGGAAAAGACGACAAAACCCACTGCAAAATTACACAAAGTTGATAATAACTTTTGCCCAACAAATATAAGCAAATTGCAAAAATAACATAAGATACGGCAGCATTCACGCCCCCAACAAAAATAAACCTTATCGGGGACGGCAATTTATACCAAAATGCTAAAATTCTATTTTGCTCTTCTTCTACCATTATTTACTACAAATCCTTGTCAGATTCTTTGATTGGAGCACCGATTACTCTTTCTACTTCTGCTGCATTTATATTATACTGCAACAATGTTGAATAGTAATCTAATTGAGCGTTCAAATAAGTATTTTCAGAATCTTTAAACTCAATTGCATCACCTAAACCGACTTGATATCTGCGGAAGGCTTGATATTGTTGTTCTTTTGCCTGTTGTAATGCTAATTTTGAAACATCAATACTATCACGAGAATTCATCAAATTTATATAAGCACTTTTAACTTCCAAATACACATTTTGACGTTCTTGTTCATAATCAGCAACGTATTTTTTGTAAGTTGCGTTATATTCATCAACTTGTTTTTTCAAGTACATCAAGTTTAAATTTGAATATTGTAATTCCAATCCGAATTGATACCCGTAATCAGAATTCATCTTTCTTCCGCCATATTGATAACTACCAAAAGCATCAATGTTTGGTGTAAATGCTCGTTTTGCTGAACGAACATTCATTTCTGCAGCGTCCATTCTTTTCTTTGCGGCAAGTAATGCAGGACGAGAAGCCACTGCAACTTCTATTAAGTTTTCAAAATTAACATCGTATTCTTTTGTATTTAATTCATCTTTTAATATCACATCTGCAAGTTCTGGAATACCAACTGCATTAGCAAGTTCTACAGAAGCCAATTCAAGTGTATTCTTTGCTTTGATTAAGTTTAATTTTGCCTTGCCTAAGTTATATTCAGCATAAGTAACATCAATTTTTGCCTTTTTACCAATGTCATAATATGCTCGTGCTTGTTTTAATTGAAGTTCATAATCTTGAACAGTGTTTTCGTAAACCTCTTTTTGATGTTTTGCAAAAACCATATTATAATACGCAACTTTTACATTATAAATTACGGTTTCAATACTTGTTTCAGCATCATATCTTGATGATTCATACGTTTTCTTTGCAGAATCAGCCAATGATTTTGTTTTTCCAAAATCAAACAATAACATATTAGCAGACAATGTCGGAACATAGTACATATCGTACTTTTGGGTCATAAACCTTGCCATACCGCCACCCATTGTCATCAACATATCATTTCTTGAATAACTGACTCCGGCACTCACTGTCGGGAAAAAATTTGACCATGCCTGACCGATTCGAGATTTGTAGATTTCAGAAGTGCTGATAGCAGACATAATTGCGGGGTGATGAGTTATCGCCAATTTAATGCAATCAACCAAACCGACTTCTTTGCCCATATCTTCATAACTTATTCCACTGTTTATCGCAGGGAATTTTGTATGATACATACCTTCCGCTTCTTTAGAAGATTTCAAACGAGATTTCTGGTTTGAATTAAGTTTTTTAATTTCTCTTTTTTCATTTACTTTTGTATTATCTGGTTCAACAATTTGAATTTCTTTTTCCTTTTTAGCAATCAAATCGTTATTTACAGACTTTTTAGCAAGAGCGCAATTCACGCTCATTCCCAACACAGAAGCCAAAAGTAATATATTCAAAAGCTTTTTCATTATTTTATATCTCCAAATCTTTTTCAGTTATTTCTTTTTTAGGGAATTTGTCAACAAATTCCTGAACGATTACGTAAAATGCCGGAGTTAAAGCAGCACCTAAAGTACATGCAGCAACCATACCGCCAAATACAGTTGAACCAACAGAAATTCTTGAGTTTGCACCTGCACCACTTGCAAATATCATCGGCAATACACCGATAATAAATGCCAATTCTGTCATCATAATCGCTCTAAATCTTAATTTTGCCGCTTTTATTGCAGCATCTCTTATTGATAATCCGTTTTTCTCATGTTCTTCTTTTGCAAATTCAACAATCAAAATAGACTGTTTTGCTGCCAAACCAATCAGTGTAATCATACCAACCTGAGAATAAATATCAAAAGATTGGTTAATCATCATTTGGAATAACAACGCACCAAGAGCCGCAATTGGTGAAATCAACAATACGGCAACCGGAATTGTATAACTTTCATAAAGTGCAACCAAGAACAGGTAAACAAATACCAATGCAAACGAAATAATCATCATCGTTTGTCCTGACGCTTCTCTTTCTTGAGCAGAAGTTCCTGACCAATCAAAAGTCATATCAGACGGTAAAACACTTTTTGCAACGCTTTCCATTGCACTCATTGCTTCACCGGAACTCTTACCTGTTGCCTGTTGACCTTGAATTTGTACAGATTCATACTGGTTATATCTTGAAATAGATGCAGTACCAACAGTCTGTTCTAATTTAATTATTGACAAAACAGGAACCTGAACGCCGTTTTTATTTTTTACATAAATACCTTCCAAGTCAGTTGTTTTGTTTCTGAAATTACTTTCTGCCTGAATTTCAACCTTAAATACTCTGCCGTATTTGTTGAAATCGTTGATATAGTATGTTCCGAGCATTGATGATAATGTTGTGTATAATTCTTGCAAATCAACATTTTGCGCCATTGCCTTTGCATAGTCAATATCTACAATATATTGCGGAACATTCGCTTGGAATGTAGTATTTACGTTTGATAACGTACTATTTTGGTTAGCCGCAGAGATAAGTTTATTTGCCCACGATTCCATCTCTTGAGATGTGTATTCACCTTGAGATAACATTTGGAACTCAAAACCACCCATCATACTCATACCGTCAATTGCCGGTGGAGAAAATACAATAATAGATGCTTCCTTCATTCCGCCTGCAACCTGTCTGATTTTGCTCAAGATTGCAGTGTGAGATAAATCTGTCGCTTTACCTTCTATTTTTCGTTTTACAAATTCAATCGGTCCGACTTTTCTTTCTGTATAACTATTCAAACTTATAATAGCGTAAGCAGTATTTGTCGCACCCATTCCGCCAAAAATAGTCAACTTATCAGCATTAACTCCATCAATATCTTTGACTTGAGCAACAAAACGTCTTGCAACTTCTTCTGTTCTTGACAAAGATGCACCATCAGGCAAGGTTATTTGTGATACCAAAACACCTTGATCTTCATCAGGAATAAACCCTTTTGAAATAAAGCAATATGACACGACAGTCAATACTACAACCAAAGAATAAACAATAAATACAAGTTTCTTATCGTTTACGAATTTTGTTACGAATTCAATATAAAATTCTTCAACTTTATTAAATAGCCCATTAAACCAATCTACAACGATTTGAGTTTTATGCGCAATACGTTTACCGATATGTTTAAAATGTTCACCAAAAGAACGTTTTGCAACTGGGCTATCACAACTTTTTTCATCATTACCCAAGAAGTGTGAACACATTGCAGGTGATAAAGTCAACGCACAAATTGCAGAAATCGCAATAGAAACTGCAATACATACCGCAAATTGTTTATACATAACACCGGTCATACCACCCATAAAAATAATAGGAACAAATACTGCCATCAAAACCATTGCCATTGCAACCAAAGATGCCCCAACTTCTTGCATAGTCAACTGAGTTGCAATAATAGCCGATTTGCCTTCGTCCAAATGTCGTTTAACGTTTTCAATTACAACAATCGCATCATCTACTACAACTCCGACTGCCAATACCAATGCAAATAATGACAATAAGTTGATTGACATACCTAGAGCCTTCAATGCTGCAAAAGTACCGATTAAAGATACCGGAATTGTTGCACAAGGAACCAAAGTAGCCTTCCAATCACCTAAGAACAAGAAAATAATTAATACAACGATTATACCTGTTAATAAGATTGTAAATTCAACTTCATGCATTGATTCTTCAATATATTCGGCATCATCTTTAATAGTAATAATTTTGATACCGTTGGACATTCTTGAATTTAACTCATCAATTTTTGCGTGAACGGCTTTTGACAAGTTGATAATGTTTGCATCAGGAAGTTGTGAAATTACGATTACGGCAGAAGGCTTTCCATTAACCAAACCTAAGTTTGAATAAGATTCTGCACCGAGTTCAACTCTTGCAACATCTTTAACTCGAACATTTGAACCGTCCATATTTGAACGAATAATAATATTTTCAAAATCTTTAACATCAGACAATCTGCCACGAGTTTTCAAAGTCATTTGAAGTGCTTGCGCTTCATCTGTCGGCAATGCTCCGAGTGAACCCGCCGTAACTTGAGTATTTTGACTGCTGATTGCAGATTTAACTTCACTTGTTGAAACATTCAACCCTGCCATTTTTTGCGGGTCAAGCCAAATTCTCATTGAGTAATTACCTGCACCGTGAACATCAACATCAGCAACACCGTCTACACGTTTCAATTCATCTTTAATATAAATAGAACCATAGTTTGTCAAATCTAACTGTGACCAATTTCCGTGCTCTGGGTATAATGTCAAGATTAACGCACCGGAACCAGATGACTTACTAACCGCCGTAACACCAGTTCTTTGAACATCTTCCGGCAACTGCGATTGAACCTGTTGAATACGGTTTTGAACATTCATCAGGTTAATATTTTTATCTGAACCAACCTTGAAATACATTGTCAAAGAATATGAGCCATCATAAGACGTTGAAGTCATATAAGTCAGATTTTCAACACCGTTCAATTTATTTTCTAAAACCGTTGCAACAGAAGATTCAATAACTTCTGCACTTGCACCTTGATATGATGCTGAAACTGACACCTGTGGCGGTGTTACATCAGGATAACTTTCCTGCTTTAATCCAAAGTAAGAAATTACACCGATAATAACAATACAGATTGATATTACAAGTGCAAATCTCGGCTTTTGAATAAAAAAGTACAACTTATCTTTATCAAATATATTTTTCATTATTTACCTGCCGATTTTGATTGTTTTTTCTCATACTCTTTTTGTGAAATTGCAGTAACTTTTTGTCCTGCTGATTTAACCTGCTGAATACCTGATACAACAATACTGTCAGTATCTTTCAAACCACTTTCAACAATCCAATTATTGTCAATTGCATCAGAAATTTTTATATCTCTTCTTTCAACAGTTAAAGTTTTATCGTTTTTGTTGTTAGATTTTTTCACAGCCCAAACATAATATCCGCTCATCGCATCACCTTTTGTGCAAGATTGAGGAACGGTTAAATAAGATATTTTCTTAGGCGCAACAATAGAAACCTTCATATAATCACCAGGAACAAGCCAACCTTTTGTATTGTCAAATACTGCTCTCATTTGAACAGAACCTGAGTTTTGGTCAATTTGGTTATCAACAAAATTTACTGTCCCGAATTTTGTATACCAAGTTCCGTTATCAAACTGAACTTTTACTTTTGCATCTTTAAATTTATCACTTGCTCTCAACAATTTCACAAAATCATCACTTCTCAAACTAAATGAAACATAAACAGGATCATAACTTGAAATATTAACTAGTGAACCGGAAGTTGCAGTAACATAGTTACCTTCTGTGATTTTAACTTTACCGATACGTCCGTCAACCGGAGATTTTATCGTTGTATAACTCAAATTTACTCTGGCAAGTTCTAAACGTTGTCTTGCGGAATCTAATAATGCACTGTTTTGATTACGTGTTGCAAGGCTTTCATCTACATAGGAATGACTAACCAAATCTTCTTTAATAAGCGCATTCGCTCTGTTTAATTCTTGTTGAGAATTTTTTAACAGCGCACTGTACTGATTTACAGTTGCTCGAGCATTATTAACTTCAAGTTGATATTCTCTCGGGTCAATTTGGAAAATTGTTTGACCTTTATGTACGAAATCACCTTCATTAAAGTATTTTTTAAGTAAGAAACCGGAAACACGAGCAATTACATCAACAGAATACTTCGCTTCAACACGTCCGGTTGATTCTGCCGTAACATTTGCCTCAATCACTTGCGGTTTGTCAACTACAACCTCTTTTGGCATTGACATAAGTTTGGCACTAATCAAGCCCATAATGTTACCTGACACTTTATGATAAATAATCGGCAACACAATTATTAATAATATAACAATTCCCCATTGTTTTCTTGTTAAATTTATTTTCATATTTTCTCCCGAATGTTTTTACATACTTCCATATGATTATAATTAATACTAAAACTTTTTGTCAACAAAACGGAATACCCGTATCATAGGAATTCCGTATCATTTGAAACTCAATCTTCTTTATTTTCGTCGGAGTCGACCTGAACATTTTTCTTGCGAGAAAATAAGCGTTTAAAGAAGGACTGTTTTTTAGGTTTTTCAACTTTTTTATGTTCTTCTTCAACTTCATTATCTTCATTTGCAACACTATTATCTTCTTGCTTTGTTATTGAAATATCTTCTTTTGAGGGTTCTTCAATTACGTCTCGAGCGGAATTGTTTTCTGCCAAATTGTCTTGATTTGCAGATTCTGTTGTTTCAACAACTTCCGGCAAGATATTTTCTTGTTTTTTCTCTGCTTTTGATTTCTTCACCTTTTTAGAAGGTTTTACTTCTTCTGCAACTTTAGAGTTTTCTTCTTGTTCGGGAACTTTTTCGACATTTTCAGCAGGTGTTTTTTCATCTACCTTCTCAACTTGTTTTGAACTATCTGAAGTAGTCAAATCTTCTACCGGCATTGTATCAGTATTCTGAACAACTTCTTCAACTTTTTCATTTTTATTTTTCTTTATTTTCTTTTGTTTTTCAGGTTTTTGAAGATAATCTTTTTGATTTTCTCCAACTGCAAGAATCAAATTATCTTCTGTTTTTTTATTTTTTGCTTTTTTAGCCTTTGTTTGAACAGGTTCTTGAGAAGTAGGTTCTTCTACAGTATCTGTAACTGTTTCATCTACAACTTCAGAAACATTTTCGCTTACTTGATTTTCAGACTCAGAAATCTCTTGATTTTCTTGAGATTGTTGTTCTTCTTGTTGAACATTTTGAACTACTTCTGAACTTTCTGCTCCTCTAATTTCAGGCAATGCCTTTTGAACATCTGATTTTACAGAATTAACAGTGTCTGTGTTTTCTGATGCCTTTTCTACCGTTTTTGGAATTTCGACATCTGCAACATCTATCAATTGAGGTTCAGGAGTTGTTATTTTTTGCGCAACAGACTCAATATTATGCGTGTTTGGTGTAATATTTACGGCAACCGTATCAGTAGCCGGAATTTCTTCTTTAGACTCACTATAAGAATTTTTGCCTAACTCTTGCATTTGGGCAAGTTTAGCCATATTTTCATTAACTTGTCTTTCTGTGCGCTCAATAAAGGATTCTTTTTCCGTATCTAAGAAAATAACTTCTTCACCGGCGTAAATTTCAGGAGATTTTAAATTTTTCACATCAAAATCATCAAGATTAACATTGGCAAATTTTTCATTCACCGGAACTTTCAACGATTTAGAGGTTTTAGAAACATCTTCCACATAATTTTTCTTTATTGCCGGAGGTTCATTTTCAATCTGTTCAATTTGAGGTTGTTCATTTGTCACATTTTCTTCTACCGCTTCAGCAATTTTTTCTTCTTGTTTTTCTGATGCAACGGGTTCTGAAACGTCTTGAAGCCTGTTAGTTTCGGTAATCTCAGTAACAACAGGTTTTTCAGATTGAGCAATTGTTTCTTTTATTGAATTTAGTTTTTCTTCAACCGTCGGTATTTTTTCATCAACTCCGGTCGGTTGTTGAGAATTTACGGAAACTTCATTATCTGCATCATTTGACGGCAATTTGATATTACTATCTGCCATCATTAATTCTCTAATTTTTGCATTATAAGAATCATATTGCGGAACAGAATTTTGAGTTTCTACAGGGTTAAAAATCAAAGTGTCCGCATCATAAACAACGATTGTAGGTTTGTCTGACGAATTTTCAGATTTTTCATTTTTCAAAGGTGAAACTTCTGAATTTTTATTTTCATCTTTTTTATTTGTGTCTTTATCGTCAATAGGAGCAATAATTTCTGTTTTATCAGGTTCTTTGGTAACGTCGTTTTTATCACCATCAACACCTGTTGGCAAATCAACAACCACAGGTTTTCGAGGTCCTTTTGCGATATTTTCATCAACATCTTTAGCGGTTTGAGTTTGTGCTACGCTTTCTTCAACTTTAGTAGAAGAATTGTCACTCAATGCTTCTTTTACCTTTTCAACTTTTTGTTCCGGTTCGGTTTGAACAACTTTTTCAACTTGAGATACATCAGAAGTTTCTTCAACCTTTTGTGAAACTTCTTCTGCCGGAATAGTTTTTTTAGGCTCAACTATCACTGGCTTTTCATCAAGAACTTGTGATGGAACAGTTATTTCATCGCTTGGCAAAACTTGTTCATTTTTCATCGGTGTAACGGTTGCAGAATTCTCAACCGCAAGTTTTGTTTTTTCTTGTTGAGTTGCGACCGGCTCTACATTTGGCAGAACTTTTCTTGCAACTTTATAATCAGGATTTAGATAAACAAAATCCAAACCCAAATCATCAAAAGTAGTTCTTAACAAATCATATTGATTATCAATATCAAAAGAAGTCAATTTGTAATTTGCGTGCTCAAAATCTTTGCTTCTTGTATCAAGAAGTGCAATAATCGGGTTTTTGTAGGCTTTTAGCAAGTCAGATTTTGCACCCAACCCGTTATCACGTGAAATTCGACTTTGCAAATAATACAAATAAGTTTCCAAAATCATTTCTTTTTGAGTAAACTTATTAATATCCAAATTGTAGATATCGTCCATATTATGGTGAATTTTTTCAATATCAGCAATTGCCGCTTCGTAATTTTTCAATTTGTAATAAGACAAGGCTCTCAAATATAAAACTTGATTGTAATTTGATACTCGACGGAACAAAAGATTTGTTGATTCTTCAATTGAACCTTTATAATCTTTGTTCAAATATTGTGCAATAGCTTTGTAATACTTACTATTGTAGTCATTACTTTTCAGATTAATAGCTTTTTTAAAATTAGAAATTGCATCATCATACTTATTTTCTAACATCTCATTTAACCCGATATAGTAGTAATACGTATTACAATTTGGGTTATACTTCAACGCTTTTTGAAAATTTTCTACAGATTTTTCTGCAACTTTTGAATCAAAAGCTTTTTCAGCTTCACGGTAATATAACAACCCTAAACTTGCATAAGACTCAAAATCTTCGGGATTAAGCGAAATTGCACGATTGAATGATGAAACCGCTTCTTCATCTTGTTCCAAACCACTCATTACAACACCAGTCAAATAGTGACCCAAGTAATAATTCGGATATTCTGAAGTAATTTTAGGCAAAGTATAAACAGCTTCTGAGAATTTACCTTTTTCAATATCATCAACAACTGCAGCAATATCAGCATCTACACCTTGCGGATTGAATATTTTTCTATACTTTTGCGGACAATTGATTTTTGAAATTTCTTCTTTTTTAGGTGCCGGCAAGTATTGATGAGAATTATACTCCATTGCTTTTTTATAAGACACTTCGTACATATTGTCATTTACGGCTTTTTGTGCATACATCAATTCACCATAAATTTCGCCCAATTCAGGGTTTTGATACTGGTCTTGTCTGTCTGCACCTAAAACTACCGCACTGATTACCTTTGTCCCTGTTGCAAATTTATCATTATCAGTTTTTATATCAACAGCTTTTTGAAAATCTGCAACTGCAAGTTCATATTTACGCAATGCATAATAAGCCTCACCACGTAATTTATAACCTTGATATCTTTTAGGTTTTGCATCTATATAAGCATTCAGATAAGGTAAAGCGGCATTGAAATCTTTATTTTTCATAAGTTCTGCAGCTTTATCAAGAGTATCTCTTTTAATTTTTATTTCTTCTTGATTAACCTCTTGATTGGTTTGTACATCTTCTTGAGAATATGCAACTTCAAACGTAGTAACCGTACACAAACTCAATACCAACCCCGTAAGCAATAACCCTATCTTACTTTTTCTTTCCATATTTACCCCATATTAAGTGTCTTATATCCTATAATTGTATTATACATAGAAAATTTAATATTTTATAATCTTTTCAAAAAATATTTACTTTATCGTATAATTACTTTATGAAAAGATGCACATGGGTGAATGAAAACTCAGAAATTTACGTAAAATATCACGATACAGAATGGGGAGTACCCAAACACGATGACAGGGAATTGTTTGAACTTCTGATTTTGGAAGGTTTTCAAGCAGGTTTGTCATGGCTAACAATTCTTAAACGCAGAGAAGAGTTTAGAAAAGCTTTTGACAACTTTGACGTAATAAAAGTCAGCAATTATGACAATGCAAAAATCGAAGAACTTTATCATAATGAAAAAATTATCAGAAACAAAAGTAAAATAGTTGCATCTATAAACAATGCAAAAATATTCATTCTAATACAAAAAGAATTTGGAAGTTTTTCAAATTACATTTGGAGTTTCACTAATAATAAAGTAATAAAAAACGATTACGATAAAATTCCTGTAACAACAGAACTTTCTGACACTATTTCCAAAGATTTGAAAAAAAGAGGAATGAAATACGTGGGCAGTGTAATAATTTATTCTTATTTACAAGCTATTGGAATAGTTAATGACCACGAAAAAGATTGCTTTTTCAGGGAATAGAAATAAATAAATTATTAATTTTTATTAATAATATGGAAAAAAATTTTTTGTTTTGTTTTAATAT
>CAVHEM010000091.1:0-24711 GCA_963635055.1 Bacteroidaceae bacterium
GCCTACGCATACAGACTCACACAACTCACCTCTGGTTCGTTGGTTCGCTTTGTAACAATCTGTCCAAGTAAATAACAAATTTGTACAATCTTTGTAAACAGATTCCGGATCTTTCGCACTCGCATAAAACGTGCCTTCACTTCGTTACGCACTCTGCTCGTGCTTGTCCGGAATGACTATTCGGTGAGCATAGCAAAGCTATTGTCATTCTGAAAACTTAGAAAATTTTTACGAATGCAATGAGTAAATAAATTTTCTTGTTATTCAGAATCTGTTATAAAGAATAACGATTTTCAAATTCATGCTTTTTCTGCACCAATATATTTGTAAAGTTATGTAACAAAACAAAGAAGATATAGCAATTATATACTCTAAAAATACTTTATAAATATGTAAGCATTAAGCACGCAATAAAAAAGATTAAATAAACACGAGACATAAATTACACTACCTACTACACACTAACCTTCTACTACACACGAGGAATTGAAAAAGATTCCAAACTCTTTCTTCAGAAAGGGTTTTTTTTTGCCCATTTTTTTGATTTTATACAACAATTCCGCTCTTCTTGTTAATAATTGTTAATATTTCTCTTCTTTTATTAAAGAAAAATGAAAACCAGACCGATAACTAATTTGTAATCAGAATAATTAGTCTAACGGAGTAAATCAATTATGATAAAGAAGATAACAACACCCTCAAATAATAAATCAGGTTGTGTTGAACTTATATTAAGAGGAGCAAAAAAGCGTCGTACATTAGCTTATGCTAATGCTAATATGATAAATTCTGACGCTGGGATTAAAGCTAATTTAAGAGCAGTAAAATAGCCTATCGAGTATAAAAAAGATAAGAAAAGAGAGTATATTAATAAAGCCGGTCGTAAAACCGGCATTTTTATTGACTAAAATTCTACTCAGATATCTATTTCTTACTCAAAACAAATCCATGTACAGTTTTGTCAAAAGTTAATTGAATATCAATTCCTTTACCATTGAATGCTTCAGGTAAGGCTTCAAACGGCACTGAATTTTTCACCGCTTCTGTTGCAGAGTTATCAAAATCCTTATTTCCGGAAGTTTTAAACTCACTCAATGTCACCAAAGTTCCGCTTTTGGACACCGTAAATATTACCGCAACCTTATAATCACCTTCAATATTCGGACGTTTCCAATTTTCAGTCACTTTTGCTTGCAAATTTCTCATATATGCATTGAAATCAATCGCCGTAGGCTTTGTTTCCGGCACCTTTTGTTCAACATTAACACTTGTCACTGACGGATTTACCGGTGTAAAAGCAGGCAATGTCACTGGTTTTGAGTCTACTGTTTTATTTTTAGCCACAGATTTACAAACCAATTCTAAATAATCCTCAACGATACTATCCGGCGGAACAGTGTGCCAACTGTCACCAAGTGAAGAATCTGTTGCGATAAGGTTATTATTCAAACCATACACTAAAACATCATTCATCTTTATTTTGCGAGAAGAACAGTCCACACTGTATCGCACTAAATCATACCAAATCTTTTGAGAATAAGTCTTTTCAGCAAGAACAAAATCTTGGTTACCGTCGTTCAGTTCTTTTGTCCAAAAAGAATAAACGTTGTTTTGATTTGGTACAGGCATTATCCCCGAAACATCTAAATAAATTTTATCGGTTATTTTTGACCAATTTGCAGCATAAGCACACAAACCAACCCCAATAACCATCAATGAAATAATAATTTTACGCATAATATTACTCCAAATTATCTAATATAAATTTCCCTATCTTACCTTCTCTAAAATCTCTTAGAATATAAACAGAAGTTCGCTCTCTATCTGTACTACCACCTGTCAATAACCAATTTCGGGTGATAGAAATATTATCTATATTTAATTCTAAATCATCAGGTAATTTGTAATATTCCCTAAACATTTTTGCCTGATAATCATTCAATACGTCTAACAATTCTTGCGCTACAATTTCGTTTGAATAAGCATTTTCTGAAATAGCATTAACAAACGCTAATTTTCTAGCCTTTTGCTGATCATCTTGCTTCATAGGAATTATCCCAGGAGTGTCAAGAAGTTCAAGTTGCGGATTAATTCTAACCCACTGCTGTTGACGAGTAACCCCCGCTTTTGCGCCAATTTTTGTTTTTGAAGACCTTGTCAACTTGTTGATAATACTTGATTTTCCAACATTTGGCATGCCAACAACCATAACTCTTGCAGGACGTCTTAACAATCCTTTTGCCATAATAGCCTGAATTCTTGGTTCTGATAATTCTACCGCTTTTTTGACAATAAATTTCAAATCTTTTGAATTTTTGGCATCAGTTGGAATTACCGGAAAACCTGACTGCTCAGTCAGGTAATCAACAAATTTTGAGAGTTCTTGTTTTGGTGTTAAATCTGCTTTATTAAGCAAAATTAAACGAGGCTTTTGACCCAAAAGCCTCGAAATTTCTCCATAACTACTCGATAACGGCAAGCGTGCATCAAGCACCTCAATCACTGAATCCACTAAAGAGAGCTGCTCTTTTAGTTTTTTTTCTGCTTTCGCAATATGTCCCGGATACCAGTGAATATGAGTCTTATCTTTTTTCAATTTTTTCCTTAATACGAGTTGCCTTACCTGAACGTTCTCTCAAGTAGTATAATTTTGCACGTTTAACATCACCACGTCTTAAAACGTTGATTTTGTCAATTCTTGGTGAGTTGATTAAGAATACTCTTTCTACACCTACACCTTGGAATACTTTTCTTACTGTAATTGTTTTGTTCAAACCTGAACCATGCATTTTGATAATAGTACCTTCAAATGCTTGGATTCTTTCTTTGTTACCTTCAACGATTTTAACAAAAACTTTTACGGTATCACCGGCATTAAGACTTGGCAAGTCTTTGCCCAAATAATTTTTTTCTAATTCATCAATGATTGGGTTATTCATTTTTGCTTTCCTTTATATTTCTAATATCTTACTAAATTGTGTAATTCCTTAATCGGTGTTTATTAACTTTTCCACACAAAGCTCACCGACGCACGTTCGTATCATAAATAGTATAATAAAGTCAGTAAATTTGCAAGTCGTCATCTCAAGATTGTTAATAACTGTTACGGTAGTGCAAAATTTAGAACTATTTTATGTTATATTTACCACTATGGGAACAGATTACAAAAAATTACTCAAAAAGAAGAAAAAGAAATATTGCGATACAAAAACAATGGGCATAAACATTGACAAGAACGAGTATTACGAAATAATACTTTCAAATTCTGCACACCCCGAAAATTTAAACACAAACAAATAAAAGGCGAGATTTATCAAATCATCGCCTTTTTAATATTAAATAACTATCTATTTTCACTATGAAATTTCATGAATTTTCAAGAAGTTTGTAGACTCACCAGACATAAAGTGAGGAACTGAACCTGTCAAAATAACGATATCATTAGTTTTGAAATTCAAACCGTTTTTCAAGAATTCGTCCATAAACAAGAACGCTTGAGCATCAATGTTCAATTCATTGCACAAAGACTTTTCGATTTTCATTGAAAATACATTATTATATAACTGCAACCATCTGCAGACTTTTAAATCTGACGATAGAGAAAAAATCGGAACTGTCGGACGGCATTCAGACATTAATGCCGGAGTATAACCGGTTGCTGTAAGCGCTATAACACCTTTTACATCAGGAATGTGTTTTACTGTATCAGCAACAGACAATGCAATTGCCTTTGGAATTTGGTTTGTAAAACCTTCAAGATTTTTAACAAATTCATTTTTACGAATAAATTGACTATTATCAATTTCTTCTGCAATTTTATTCATCACAGTAACTGCCTCAACCGGATATTTTCCCATTGCGGTTTCGCCGGACAACATAACAGCATCAGCACCATCAATAATTGCATTTGCAACGTCAGAAGTTTCCGCTCTTGTCGGAATTGGATTTTCAGTCATTGATTCTAGCATTTGTGTTGCAACAATAACAGGTTTTCTAGCCATATTTGTTTTTTTGATAATTGTTTTTTGAGCAATTGGCAAAAGTTCTGTTTGTATTTCAATACCTAAATCGCCTCTTGCAACCATTATACCGTCTGAATGTTCAATAATTTCATCAATGTTTTCAATCGCTTGAGGTTTTTCAATTTTTGAAATAATTCTTAATCTTGAACCATTTGCACACAAAATTTTTCTTAATTTCAAAAGGTCTTCTTTATTTCGAACAAATGACAAACCAAGATAGTCAATATCATTTTTCATTGCAAAATCTACATATTCCAAATCGGTCTTTGTTAAGATATCAATACTACCGGTTCCGCCAGGAATATTCAAACCTTTTCTTGTCTTGATTTCACCGGAAGTCAAAACTTTTGCATAAACGACATCGCCTACAGTTTTTTCAACAACAAATTGAAGCTTTCCGTCATCAATCAAGATTTTTTCACCGGCTTTGACATCTGTTGCAATACCTTTGTAATCAACAGGAATAATGCCATCTGAATATTTTTCCTGATATTTGAATTTTAAAACTTCACCGGCATGAATTTGAATAGGAGCTTCAAGTTGACCAATTCTGATTTTTGGACCTTGTAAGTCTAATAGCACCGGAATAATTGCATTTTCTTCTTTTTCAATTTTTCTAATGTATCCTAAAGTTCTTGTGTGAGTTTCGATGTTGTCATGCGAAGAATTAATTCTAAACATTGTAACACCGGCCTTGAACAATTTTCTAATCATTTCCTCGTTATTAGAAGCGGGGCCTAGAGTTGAAACGATTTTGGTTGGAATCAATTTTTTCATATTTTATCCTCCTGTTGGAATTTTTTTTGGTAAATACTTTACATTTAATCATATATATAATATAATAAACATGAAATTTGGTTTACTTATTTTAAAGAAAGATGAGGAAGTAGAAATGAAAAAATTATTAGCAAGCTTGTTAGTAGGCGGCTTCATTGCGTTAAGCACTACGTCTGCATTTGCTTATCAAGGCATCAATGATATTAACCAAAATTATTGGGCTCAAACAGAAATCGCTAGTGTTGTTAACGATTCAGTTATGACTTTGAACAACGGCAACTTCAATCCAGAAGGCGTTATGTCAAGAGTTGAATTCGTAAAAGCATTATTAAAAGTTTTAGGTAACGAAAACTTAGAAGTAACTTCAAAAGTTAAATTCTCTGACGTTGCTAAATCTTCTGATATTTACGCACCAATCGCTAGATCTCAACAATTAGGTTTGGTTTACGGTTATCCAAACGGTTCTTTCCAACCAAACAAAGCTATGTTGAGAGATGAAGCGCAATCAGTAATCAGCCACATCACTATTGATGGTTCAGTTGATTCTTCTATTATGTCTAAATACTCAGATGCTAACAAAGTTCCGGCATGGGCTAAAGATGTTTACGCAAAAACTCTTTCTTACGGAATTTACGTAAACCACCCAAATGAATTAGAATTAAGACCAACTGAAAATCTTACAAGAGCAGAAGCTGCTGTTCTATTGTACAGATTAAGACAAAGATTAGACTTAGTAAAATCTCAATACAAACACGTTAACGAAACAGTTCTTGGAACTGAACACTTGAACGTAACTAAGAAAGCTGAATGTAACGAAGTTACAGTTACTAACTTGAGAAACATCATTAAACAAGGTAACGTTTTGGAAGTTGAATTTAACGAAGCATTCAAATCAAAACTTCACGCAGCAGGCGATTCAGTAACATTCACAAATGCTGAAGATATCGTTACTGAAGAAGGTACATTGTTGTTCCCAGCAGGTTCTATCTTCTACGGTTCAGTATTAGACATCAAAGATCCTCAATGGTTCAACAAAAACGCTAGAGTTTACACTCAAATAACTAAAGTTGTAACTCCAGACGGAAAAACTGTTGATATGAACGCTAAACCTTTCTACAAAGACTATGCTTTGAAAGAAGGTCCTTGGATGACAGCTGGTAAAGTTGCATTGTACACTGTTGGTGGTACTGCAGTTGGTACTGGCGCTGGTGTTGGTTTCTCATTCATTCCGAAACCTCACAAAGTTGGTACTGGTATCGCTATCGGTACTCCAGTTGGTGCTGGTGTTGGTTTAATCACAGGTTTGGTAACTCCTGGTTTGAACTACAGTGCTAAACAAGGTGAAGAAATTCAAGTTATCTTGTTAGATGATGCTAGCATCGCTAAGTAATTATTGAATTTACATAATTAAAAAAAAGACTTAGAAAAAATTTTCTAAGTCTTTTTTGTTGTGAAAATTTTAACATTTCAGACTAAGCCAAAAAGAGAATAAATACAAACCATTTGGTTATAGAAAAGAAAATTAAAAATTATAAAATAATAATGTAGTCGATAGATTTAATCCCAATAAATTTAAGGAGATAGTTTAATGAAACACCTACTAACAACACTTGGAGTATTGGCAATTCTTGCAATTCCGACACAAGGTTTTGCATGGACTTACGAAAGTCCAAATAGCCTAAATCCGTTTACAGGTTTTAGACAATGTAACAAATGTGAAAAAGTCGTAAAATGCAAATGTAAATGCAAGAAACAAAAACTTACTAAGTGCGAAAAATTACATGGAGTAAAAATACAAAAAGGGACAGTTTGTGGCTGTGCAGCACCTATCCAATACGAGAACCCATGCCCAACATGCCGCAAAGCATTTTAATTCTCATTTTTACTTCCTAGAAAAAATGTCGGTTATAAAACCGACATTTTTTATTTTAAAATTCAATACTTTTAAGCGTTTTAAATATTTTATCCGTAATTTCCTGAATATATTCCTGACTAACCATACCGTTAATAATAGCATCAGAAATTTGATAAGTTGGACGAATATACTTTTGAGCAGTATTATTAACATCAGCGAACTGCATATCTGCGGCAACTCCTGTTTTGCCACGACCGGCTGCACGTTTGTACCATCTTTCTTTAATAACTTCTAAAGGAGTGAATACAAAGACTTTAACGTCCATAATGTCACGAATACCTTCATTCAAAACATAAAGACCTTCGGTCAAAATAACTCTTGCCGGAGTCTTTTCATCACCGTCCGGAGTTGATTCACAAGTTACAAAATTGTAGCGAGGGGAACGAATTGTCAAACCTTCTTTCAATGCTACTAAGTGACTTTTCATCAAATCCAAATCAATAACATCAGGTGTGTCAAAACTGAAACCTGTTTTGAATAATTCTTCGTAACTTCCGGCTTCTTTCAACTCTTTAGACGTGTCTTTATAATAATCATCACATCTGATTACTGTATAAATACCTTCGGTTTTGTCTTTAACACACGCTTTAATCGTATTGTCAACAAATACGGTTTTTCCGGAAGCACTTTCACCGGTAATACCAATCAGAAAAGTTTTCTTCTTTTCTTGAACAACTTTTCTGGCAATATCCATAATCAAATTGTCAGAAATTTTCAAAAATAGCGGTTGTTCTTGCTTGCTATCCTCTTCTAATATCTTTTTAAGACTATCCACAATATTGGAAATAATTTCCATATCTCTGCGATTTGAATAATAATTGTAACTTGTTAAATCGTAATCTTTCAACATTTAAACTTCCTTGTTTTAAAATATGATACCATTCTACTTTAAAATTAATTAAACCTCTACTAAAAATGAAATTTTGTAACAAAATGTTTATCAATATTAAAGTTTTTATTAAAAGTGACCGATAAGAATATTGTTAAGATATGAAGGAGTTCAATTTATGTATCAAGATGAAATTTTTGAAAACGCATTAAAAGAAGCAAGAGAAGAAAACTTCAAAGCATTAAAAGAAGAAGTTAGCACTGTAGAAAAATTGATTGAAAAAATGCTATCACAATTTTTAGAATGTAGCACATCAATTTCAGAACGTGACTATCACGTTTGTGGAGTGTAAGACTGAAAATTAAAAGGAGTCGAAAATTCGACTCCTTTTTGGATTTTATTAAGTTTTAAATTTAATTATGCACTATATTTCAAAAAAGTTTGTTGTTGATTAGGATTTATTGAATATGCATTTTGTTCTGCTGAACCAACTGCAGGAGTTTCACCAAACAAACTTTTATAGAACATATCATTTGCGTATGGATTTGAAACTGTTGCATTTTCATAAGGAAGTTGGAACGGTTCAAATGCCGGAGTATTAACTTGTACCGGTTGTTGCGCTACAGGTTGTTGAGTTGGTTGTTGTACTGTTGTAGTATCAGTTGCTGTACCTGTAACCGGTGCTGATGGATTTTGAGATTTGATATTTACAACCATTCTTACGGCTTCATCAATCGGAATACCTGCTTGTTGTAATGCTGAAATGTCTGCATCTGTTACACCAAGTTCTTTAAGAATTGCAACACCATCTGCTGAATAACCGCCTTGTACAACTTGTTGACCATCAGTTACTGTTGGTTGAGCAACTTCTTGTTGACCTGTCACCGGTTGAACTGCAGGTGTTTCTTGTTCTTGTGCCGGTTGTTGAGCAACAGTTCCACCTTGAGCAGGTTGTGCAGCTTCTTGACCTTGTGTAGCTTCTTGTTGTTCTGCAGTTTGTTCACCTGAAATTTCTTGTTGAGTTTGAACTAAGTTTTCTTGCGCTTTTGAAGCTTCAACTTCTGCTTTTACCAAATCATAGATTTGGGCAAATGTGTAACCTTGTTTCTTCAGTGCATCAATTTGTTCTTTCGTTACTCCTTGTTCTTCAAGAAATTCTTTTTTCTCAGTATAAGTTTCACCGGTCAATTTGCTGGCAGCCCAAGCACCACCAAGCACACCAAGAAAACCGCCAAAAGCATAGCCTAAAGTTGTGCCAACTAAACTTACTGCAGCTTTTCCGGTTTCTTTCAATCCTGCGCCAATGCCTTCATTTTTTGTAGCTTCAACTATGTTAGGAGTTTCAGTTGCCAAGATAATCAAAGAGTTAATCAAAGGCATCTTTGTACCAAGACCTTTCAAAACACCTTTTGCGCCACCCCAAAATGTATTTTTGCCGGCACGTTCTGCTGCTTGAACACCAACTTTTCTCCAACGGTTAACATCTTTTGGTGTAGATTTAAGACTTTTCCACATACGTTTGAAAAAGTTACCATCTTTTGCTGCTGCTTTTTCAGATTGTTTCACAACAGCTTTCGCTGCTGATTTTGTCTTTGTAAAAATAGAACCGCTAGTTGATTTCATTGCTTTTCTTGCAGCTTCACCACCTGTTCCAAAAATGAAATCAGGTGCTGCTTTAACAACCCGTCCGGCATTTTTAACACCTTTAGCTAAAGTCTGACCGCCAACTTTTTGTGCGGCTTTGATTGCTAATTTACCTATTGCTGATACAATTCCCATCTTTCTCTTTTTCCCCTTTCGTCAATTTTCAGATGTTTATAATATCCCCTATATATTTATAAACAAATTTTGCTCGTCTAAATTGTTTTATTGTTAAGATTTATTAAACAAATAAAACAGATTCCGAATCAAACTCCGGAAAGACAATTTTGTAGACAAAGCAAGAATGTCATCATTCTGAAAATGATTAAAAATCGAAAAATTTAATTGCAAGCATATCCAAAATCAGCTAAAGCATGAAAATTCTATTGTTCTGGGGTATCAACCCATTTTTTAGGGTCAAAACGTAAGTCTGTTAATTTCATATTTAGCGATTCTACGTAAGGTTTAAATTTCACGAGTAATTGAGTTTTCCGCAGCAAGAGTTCTTGAGCCACGATTGGGGTTTTACAGGCTATTACCATAATCGAGCCTTTTATCATAGAGTAAGGTTTTGAATTTTGTGCAAACTTTTCTCCTGCAACTTTTGACCAAAATTTACAAAGGTTTGTTCTTGTCAACGCTTTGCGAATTACGGCATGTTTTGCCATTTCTGCAATAATATCGTCAATATTTTTAATTTTTAAGTAACGTATTTTTTTCATAAATGCAGGTAACTCTTTTTTGTGTTAGTATTATGGAATGGTGACTCAACAATTAAATGATAGCATAAAGAATTCAAAAAATATATTGCTTGTTTCGCACATAAACCCTGATGGCGACACGTTGGGAACAATGTGCGGTATGTACAATCTAATAAAAGACAATTATAAAAAACATTGTGAAATGGTTGCTGTATCTGAAATTCCGATAACTTACGAATTCTTACCGGCAATAAATCATGTAAAACCTATTTCAGAATTTGACCTATCAAGAGAATACGATTTGGTAATAAATTTGGACGTTGCTGCACTTGATAGATGCGGAGATGCTCAAGTTTTGTTTTCCAAGGCAAAGAAAACAATTAATATTGATCACCACGAAACAAATATAGGATATGCGGATATAAATATTGTTGAACCGTTTGCTGCAGCCGCTGCCGAAGTTTTGTGCGAAATCGCAGAAAAATTAGATTGGAAAGTATCTAAAGATTCATCAATTTGTTTATACACAGGCTTAATGACTGATACCGGTTGTTTCAGATACTCAAACACAACACAAAAGACTATGCGTTATGCTGGCGAAATGATATCTGCCGGAGTAAACCCTTCCGAATTATACCAAAAATGTTACGAAACATCTTCAAAGGATATGGTTTTATTCCAAAGTTATTGTATTAATAAGGCTCAATTTGTAAATAATGACAAAATCGCTTATACTATAGTTTATAAAAAAGATTTGGAAAAGTTTAACAATAAAAGTGAAGATTTCACAGACGGACTGACGGAGAAATTGAGAGCAATCGTCACAACAGAAATAGCGTTTGTTGTTAAAGAATTAAACTCTACAACTTCAAAAGTTTCAATGCGAAGCAAGAGCAAAAATATTGCTCAAATATGTTCCGCATTTGGCGGTGGCGGTCATAAATTGGCAGCAGGCGCAGTAATAAAAGGTAGTCCGACACAGGCTGTAAAATTGATACTAAAAGAAATCAAAAATAAAGGTTTATGTTAAAGAAAATACTAAAAAACAAAACAATAAGAGGGCTGGTTAGGTTAATAAAGTCGATTATTGAAAACGACTTTTACGGTATGGCTGCAGAAATGGGCTTTATGCTTGTTGTTGGGATTTTCCCGTTTATGTTGTTCTTAATGGCAGTTTTTGGCTGGTTGGGCAGTCGCTCTTATTTAGCATCGATTTTGCACGTACTATCAGGAATTATGCCTAATCAGGCAATGAATTTGCTGCAATCAGTTTTAGAAGAAACAATGATTTTCAATCATGGAAAATTGATGGCAATTATTGGTATCGTTACAACATTGGTTCTTTCAACAAACGGAGTTGCGGTGATTTTAAAAGGTTTAAACCGTGCTTATAAAGTAATTGAAACGAGAAATTTTGTTTACACAAGAGTGCTATCATTTTTGATGGTTTTCGTAAGTATTTTGGTAATGTTTTTGACGATTAACATTATCATTTTTGGTAAGGTTATTATTACGTTTTTGGTGACACATTTTGGAATGACAAAAGGTATAGCAACATTGATATTGACTCTTCGTTGGCCTGTTGCGTTTTTGGCATTATATTTGATGTCATTTTTGATGTATTACATTTTGCCGGATTTAAAAGGAAAAGAGTCTTTCAAACGTAGAAGTGCAATCCCAGGGACTATATTTTTTACGACCTTATGGTTGGTCGGTTCATGGGGGTTTTCGATTTATGTTAACAATTTGAGTACCTATAACCTTGTATTTGGAACAATTGGTGCATTCTTCATTTTGATGATTTGGCTTTACTACACGTCAATTTTACTACTTATCGGCGGCGAAATAAATTCTCGAGTTTATAATAAATTATCTTATAAATCAGACGAAATCCACGAAGAAATTATGGAACTTCGTAAAAAAAGTTTCAAAAAACATGGCTAAAATTAGTACAGTTTGTAAAAAAAACATGTTCTTGTTATAATCCTGTTATGAAAGATATGTTAGATAAAATTCTTCAAATTGAGAAGAAATATAAAGAATTAGGCGAAACTTTATCAAATCCTGACGTAATTCAGGATTACAATCGTTTCAGAGATTTGTCAAAACAACGAAAATCAATGGAAGAAACGGTTGAGTTGTATTATAAATGGAAAGAAACAACCGAAGCTATCGAAGATGCAAAACAAATGCTTCACGATGAAAAAGACGAAGAAATGCGTGCATTTTTGAAAGCCGAAATGGAAGAAAACGAAGCAAAAATTCCTGAATACGAAGAAAGAATGAAGGTTCTTCTTCTTCCTCGTGACCCGATGGACGACAAAGATATTATGCTTGAAATCCGAGGCGGAGCAGGTGGTGATGAAGCCAATATTTTTGCAGGCGACTTGATGCGTATGTATTTGAGATACGCTGACAAAATGGGTTGGCAAACTCAAATTTTGAGCAAAACCGATTGCGAAGCAGGCGGTGTTTCTGAAGTTATTATTTCAATGAAGGGTGATTCAATTTATTCAAGATTGAAATATGAATCAGGTGTTCACAGAGTTCAAAGAGTTCCTGCAACTGAATCTCAAGGCAGAGTTCACACATCAACTGCGACAGTAGCAGTTATGCCACAGGTTGATGATGTTGAAGTAAACTTGAACATGAACGACGTTGAAATTACCACTGCAAGATCAGGCGGTGCCGGCGGTCAAAACGTTAACAAAGTTGAAACAGCAGCCAGAGTTTTCCACAAACCGACAGGAATTATGATTTTCTGTACAGAAGAACGTTCTCAATTACAAAACAAAGAACGTGCATTGGAAATTCTTAAAGCAAAACTTTATGATATGGAAGTTCAAAAGCAAACCAAAGAGATTACAGATTTAAGACGTTCTCAAGTAGGTTCAGGTGACCGTTCAGAACGTATCAGAACTTATAACTTCCCTCAAGGTCGTTTAACAGACCACAGATTAAACCACAACTTGAACGTTTGGACTGTTATTGACGGTGAACTTGACGAACTTATTGATTTGTTGGTTGAATATGACCAAAAATTGAAGTTGGAAAAATTGGCAGAGGTAGGCTAAGCGAGGTCAAAGTGGTTGAAAGAAGATGCGTAGGGTGTTGGCAAGTTAAAGATAGATTAGATTTAATAAAAATCACCGCCGACAAAAATTGTGAAAACCTCGCAATAAACCCTAATAACACCACATTTGGCAGATCTGCATATCTTTGTTATAATGAATCGTGTATAGAGAAGGCATTTAAGAAAAACAAATTGGCAAAACAACTGAAAACCTCTGTACCAAACGAATTGAAAGGACAATTACTAGATGAGTTACGAAACAGTTAGAATAAGTGAATTAGCAAAAGAACTTGGATTACCAAGCAAAGAGGTTGTGGAAAAATTTGCACAACTCGGTGTTACAAACAAAACTCATTCAAGTACTGTCACTCTCGACCAAATTCGCAGATTAAAAGAATTTATCGCAAACGGTGGCGTTAAAAAGACACAAAAACCAAAAGCGTTTGTTGTAAAAAAAGCAAAACAAGTTGAAGAACCTGCAGAAACTAAACCAACAACCGTTGCCAAAGCAGTAGAAAAAGTTGCTGCCGTTGAAAAAACAAAACAAGTTGAACGTATTGAACGTCCAAAACAAACACCAAAACAACCTGTTTCTCGTTTGGAAATTGTAAGAAGAGCGCCTAAAAAGCCTGTTACAACAGAAAATGGCGAAAAAACTGAAAGACCGGCAAGAAAACCTTATAATAAAGACGGCGAAAGAAAACCATTCCAACGTGGCGAAAAACCTAACGGAGAAAAAAGATTTTCAAAATCTGACAGACCTGCAGGTGAAAATAAAGATTTTGGTGCTAAAAAGCCATTGCAACGTCGTATAATTCCGCAAGAGATTTATGACAACAAAACTCCTGCAGCATCTAATTCAAAAAGACGTTCTGATAGCAAAAAGAAAGATAAAGAATTTAACAAAAAAGAAGAACAAGAAAGAATTTCACTAGAAAAAGCAGCAGCACAACACCACAAGAAAAAAGTGGCAAAAGTTGCTGATGTTGAAGAAGTTACACAATTGGTAGTAACTCAAGCAATGACAATTTCTGAACTGTCTGAAAAAATTGCCAAAACTCCGGCTGAAATTGTTAAATTCCTTATGTTAAACGGAATTATGGCAACAGTGAACCAACTTATTGATGTTGATGTTATCAAAAAAGTTTGTGCTGAATATGGCTTAGAAGTTTTGGAAGAAGACTTAGATGCATACATTGAACAAGAAATGGAAAAAGAAGAAAAAGCCAAAGTATTGTCAGAAGTTGATAAAAAATTATTGAAACGCAGAGCCCCTGTAATTAGTATTATGGGTCACGTTGACCACGGTAAAACAACATTACTTGATAGTATTCGTGCTTCAAAACACAAAATTGTTGCAACCGAAGTTGGTGGTATCACTCAGTCAATTGGTGCTTATACCGTTTATTTAGATAACAATAAAGATAAAAAAATTGTATTTTTGGATACCCCTGGTCACGAAGCATTTACAGAAATGCGTGCAAGAGGTGCAAAAGCTACTGATATTGCAATTTTGGTTGTTGCAGCAGATGATGGTATAATGCCTCAAACAATTGAAGCTATTAACCACGCAAAAGCAGCGGAAATTCCTATTATCGTTGCGGTTAACAAAATTGATAAACCTGGTGCAAATCCTGACAAAGTTCTTCAACAATTAACCGAACATGGTTTGGTTCCGGAAGAATGGGGCGGCGATACAATTACTGTCAAAGTTTCAGCATTACAAGGTACAGGTATTGATGAATTACTTGAATACATTTTGTTGGTTGCTGATGTTCAAGATTTGAAAGCTAATCCAAAGGCTGAAGCATCTGGTGTTGTAATTGAAGCAAACTTAGACAAAGGTAAAGGTCCTGTTGCTACATTACTTGTTCAAAACGGAACACTTCGTACAGGTAACTGCATTGTTGTTGGTAACGCTTGTGGCAGAGTTCGTGCATTATTATCAGATAGTGGCGAAAGAATTCAAGCCGCTGGTCCTTCAACTCCTGTTGAGATATTAGGTTTGTCCGAAGTTCCGCAAGCAGGTGATTATTTTGAAGTTGTTAAAAATGAAAAAGAAATGAAAGCTATCGTTGCTGAACGTAAAGAAAAAGAACGTGACAAACGTTTAGAAGCAATGCTACCGGCTCACATCAGACGTGAGGCTGTTGCAGGTGAAGAAAATATTCCGCAATTGAACTTGATTATCAAAGCGAATACTCACGGTGCTGCAGAAGCAGTAGCACAAGCAATTGCAGGTGTTGAATCTAAAGAAATCACTACAAAAATTATCCACGTAGGTGTCGGTGATATTTCTGAAGCCGATGTAATGCTCGCATCAGCATCAAATGCTTTAATTTTAGGATTTACGGTAAAAGAAGATAGCAACGCTCTAGCATCAGCTGAAAAAGAAGGTGTTACAATCAAGAAATATGATATCATTTATCAATTGCTTGAAGACATTGAAAAGACCTTGTTATCATTGCTTGAACCTGAAATCAAAGAAGTTGAACTCGGTAAAGCTGAAGTTCGTCAAGTATTTACAATCGGCAAGACTTCAAAAATTGCAGGTTGCTATGTTACAGAAGGTAAGATTGTTCGTTCAAAAGATGCCGTTTTATATAGAAATGGCGAAGAAATCTTTAGAGGGGCAATTGATCAATTGAAACGTTTCAAAGATGATGTAAAAGAAGTTGCACAAGGCTTTGAATGTGGTATTTCTTTCTCTAAATTCAATGATATTCAAGTTGGTGATATTATTGAAGTTTCAACAAAAGAAGAAGTTGAAAGAAAATCACTATAGATTTATAATTGGTTTTAATCTTCTAAATTATTGCAATTTTTTGCCACTACAACAGCGAGCAGTCTGTTTTTTACATTAAATTTTTTCAAAATTGATGCAACGTGCGCTTTTGCAGTATGCATGCTAATGTTTAAATTTTGCGCAATTTCTATATTGGTATACCCTTGCGCAAGCAAATTTAATACTTCTTTTTCCCTGATTGTCAGCATAAAATCTCCTCACTTAATCTTGACAATCATATTATAATGCGATAGTTAGCCGTTTTTCTTAATAATATTTCTATTTCAAAACAAAATAATGAAAATCATCAAAATTAATAGTAAACAAAATTTTTAAACATAACATTTGTAACAAAAACTTAATATTTAAAACAAAATATTAAAGTTCTCACAAAAATATGCCGATAGTATAAATGTAAGTTAAATAAGATAAACCAAAACAGATAATAATTTTCCTCCTTTTTCCCCTACTACTAACTACCTACAATGGAACCTCAAAGGTTCCTTTTTTATTAACAAAAAACCGCACGATTAACTCGTACGGTTTTATTTTTCTTTCGGGGTTGGTTAAAAATTAAAATCCGCCAGAAGCAGCGCCAGCCATTGCTGCAGATATTAATGCAATTACAAAAACACCATATAGCATAATACCCAAAATTGAAAGTATTACTACACCAACGTAAGTCCAACCTAAACCTTTTATATATTCATACAATTCACTGCCGTCTGCAGCCTTGTATTTGTTGAAGGCTAAAGTAAAACCATCTACCAAAGCCCAAATCAAACTAATAGGAGCAGTAAATCCTAAAATTGTCAAAACTACCATTGCCCATGCTGAATTTACTTTGCCGGTATAAAATCTGTGGGCACCAAATGCACCCAAAGCCCAACATAACATCATTGATGCAACCCAGTTCTTACCTTTTAATTGTTCTAATTCCATGTTTATATTCTCCTTTCTTTAATCACAAATTTAGTAATGTGGTACCAGAGTTGATGCTGCCATAATCAATGCAATTATACAGAATATGACAGACAAACCTATCAAAATCAATACTATCATTCCACACCCAGGGTTTTCACCGACTAAATCTCTACCTTCGGCATCTTGATAAGTATTACGAGCAATTGAAACAAGGTCAACTAATAACCAAATTCCACTTATAATACCTCCTATACCAGTAAGTGTCAAAATCAACTGGGCAACACCAATCCAAATATAACCGGTATAAAAACGGTGGACACCAAATTCACCTAGCAATAAAGCCAAAATCATAGTCGTCATCCATGATTTGTCACCTTCATTGTCATTCAAACTTGGTTCTTGCCCAAAGTATTGTTGATAAGCCATAAATCGGTTTCTCCTTTCTATAAAAATAACCCATAGTTATTTTAGTTCTAACTATGGGTTTTGAAATCATCTATATAATGTAATAACTTACTTGCCTGTTGAGCCAAAACCGCCCGCACCACGTACGGTTTCAGTCAATTCTGTCACAACTTCGATTTTTGCTTGTTCAACACGAGCAATAACCATTTGCGCAATTCTTTCTTGTGGTTGAATTGTGTATGCTTCGTTTGAAACATTCACGATAGGAACACAAACTTCACCACGATAATCCTCATCTATTGTTCCAACACAGTTAATTAAAGTAATACCGTGCTTAATGGACATACCTGAACGAGGTCTGATTTGTGCTTCAAAACCGTGTTCAAGTTCAATTTTCAAACCTGTAGGAATTAGTTTTCTCTCTAACGGTTTCAATTCAATCGGCTCTTCAATTGCTGCACACAAATCCATGCCGGCAGCACCTTCGGTTTTATATTCAGGTAAAACTTTGTTATGTGGTAATTTTTCAATTTTTAATACAGTCATTAAAATTTCCTTTCTTTATTATTTAACGGCTTTGATTTCTTCTTCAACTTTTGCCAAAATTTCGTCTAATTTTGAAGAGTCTTTAACCCCACCTTGTGCAAAATTAGGTCTGCCACCACCGTTGGCGCCTGTTGCTCTAGCGATTTCACCAACGATTTTACCTGCATTGATTCCTTTTTTAACAAAGTTATCAGAAACCTTAACCGCAACTGTTGTATCAGCAGCCAAAACAATTACACTGTTACCGAGTTTGTTTGACAAAAATTCCAAACCGATTTTTACACCCAAAGGTTTTAGGTCTGCAACTTTTGAGATAAACAACTTTCCGCCGTCTATATCTTGAGCCTTAGAAATAAATGAAGCAAATTTATGACGAGTATTTTCTTCTTGCAATTTTTCGATTTGTTTTGAAAATTCTTTGTTTTCTTCTTGCAATTTTTCTACTCTTCCAACTACTTCATCATAATGTGATTTGAATTTTGCTGACAATTTATCAATTTCTGCTGATTTTGCGTTCAAATATTTAATCGCAGCATCTGCAACAACTGCTTCAATACGTCTTGTACCTGCAGCAATTGCACTTTCTGATACGATTTTAACCAATCTCAAATCTTTCAATTGTCTTGCGTGAGTACCTGCACAAAATTCTTTTGAAATACATTCATTTCCGTCTTCGATAGATACTACACGAACTTCATCTCCGTATTTTTCACCAAACAAAGCAGTTGCACCGGTCAATTCCGCTTCTTTTATGCCCATAACTTTTGTATTAACGGCATAATTTCCGCCAATCCATTTGTTCATAAGGTCTTCAGTCTTTTTAATTTCTTCCGGAGTCATTGCTCTTGAGAAAGTGAAGTCAAAACGCATTCTGTTTTCTTCAACATAAGAACCCGCCTGTTTAACTTCATCACCAACTACTTTAATCAAAGCGGCTTGCAACAAGTGAGCAGATGTATGGTGAACTCTGATTTGTTCACGTTTTTGAATATCAATTTTTGCACTAACAACGTCACCGATTTCAACTTCACCATTTAGAATTTCACAACGATGAACATACAAATCGTTTACTTTGAAAGTTGTCAAAACTTCTGCTTTTAACTTAGGACTTTCGATAATACCGCTATCACCGATTTGCCCACCACATTCAGCATAGAAAGGAGTTTTGTCTAAAATAATATCAACAAAACCTTCACCTTCCACTTGTGCCAAAATTTTTGCACCTTCAACTTCGTTTTCAGTATATCCGACAAAAGTTGTTGAACCAACTTCTTTTTCGATTTTTGCATACTTCATATCACCGGTTACACTGATTTTTGCAGTTGCGGCTTTTGCTCTTTCCTTTTGCTCAAGCATTGCTTCTTTAAATCCTGCTTCATCAACATTTAAACCGTTTTCTTGAGCAATTTCATTTGTCAATTCAAATGGGAAACCAAATGTATCATACAATTTGAAAGCACTTTCGCCATCAATATCTTTTTTAGCAGAAATGAATTCGTCAAGCATTTTGTAACCTCTATCCAAAGTTTTTGCAAAACGTTCTTCCTCTTTCTTAATTGTATCAATAATTTTTTGTTTATTTTTAATCAAATCAGGATAAGCTTCACCGTATAAATCAACGATTACATCAACTAATTTATATAAGAACGGTAATTCCATACCCAAAATTTTGCCGTGACGCAATGCTCTACGCAAAATCATACGCAAAACATAACTTCTACCTTCATTCCCTGGGATTACACCATCTGAAATCAAGAAAGAAACACATCTTGCGTGGTCTGTGATAATTCTCAATGAAATATCAGTTTTTTCTGATTTTTTATAAGGAACACCACACATTTCAGAAACTTTGTCCATAATAGGTTTAAGCAAATCCGTTTCGAATGTAGATGCTACACCTTGACAAACCATTGCAATACGTTCCAAACCCATACCTGTATCAACGTTTTTCTTGCCTAATGGTGATTGATTACCTTCTTCATCTTGATACAATTCAGTAAATACCAAGTTCCAAATTTCAACCCATCTGTCACATTCGCAAGTATCAATACCACAATTAGGGTCATCGCATTTGTATTGTTCGCCTAAATCGTAGTGAATTTCTGAACAAGGACCGCAAGAACCTGACGCCCCAGGAGGTCCCCAGAAATTATCTTTTTTACCTTTTCTCTTAATTCTTTCTGCTGGAACACCAACACTTCTCCAAATGTCATAAGCTTCGTCATCAGTTTCAAAAATTGTAATCCATAATCTGTCTTTATCCAATTTCAAAACTTCTGTAACAAATTCCCAAGCCCAAGGAATAATTTCTTTTTTATAGTAATCACCAAACGAGAAATTACCTAACATTTCAAAAAATGTATGGTGACGTGGAGTTCTGCCAACATTTTCGATATCTGAATCTTTACCACCTGCTCTGGCACATTTTTGACAAGATGTTGCTCTTGCAGGTTCGTAAGGACAAGGTTGAATTCCCAAAAATATCGGCAAAAACTGTAACATGCCAGCTGTTGTCAATAATACTGTCGGATTGTCCGGCACTAAGCTTGAACTTTCAACTACAGTATGTTGACGTTTATTTTTAAAATAATCTAAGTATAATTTTCTTATTTCATTTCCTTTTAACATAAACTAATTCCTCTAATCGTATCTATTACAATCAAAATTATACAATAAACATGTTTTGTGAAACATTTAATCAAGATTTAAAGCCAAAATTATTTTTCTTAACATTGTTAAAAAAGGACTTGCTTGAGAGTAACTCTCATCTGTTAATATATAAATTGAAGAGGATAAAATATGTTTAAAAAATTTTGCATATCACTATTAGTATTGACAACATTTGCCAATTGTACAACATTTGCAAATGCTAATAATAACAAAAAGGAGAGTAATTCGATGAAAAAAATAGTTCAAACAGCAGGACGTACTCAGTTAGGAAATTTTGCACCTGATTTTGCACATTTCAACGATGATATTTTATTTGGAGAAAACTGGAATAACACAGATATAGATGCAAAAACTCGTTCTATAATCACAGTAGTATCACTTATGTCACAAGGTTTGACAGACAATTCGTTAAAATATCACCTTCAAAATGCAAAAGACCACGGTGTTACAAAAGAAGAAATTGCGGCAATTATTACGCATTGCGCATTTTATGCAGGCTGGCCAAAAGCGTGGGCAACATTTAACCTCGCTAAAGAGGTTTGGAACGAAGATTCAAATTCTCAAAAACTTACAGACAAAGATAAATACGCACAAAGCATAATGTTCCCGATTGGAGAAGAAAATACGGCTTATGCAAAATATTTCATTGGAAAAAGTTACCTTGCTCCGATTTCAACAAGCCAAGTAAAAATGTTCAATGTAACGTTTGAACCAAAATGCAGAAACAACTGGCATATTCACCACGCAAAAACAGGTGGCGGACAAATGCTAATCGTTATCGGCGGACGAGGCTACTATCAAGAATGGGGCAAAGAGGCTCAAGAACTCAATGTCGGCGATGTTGTGAATATTCCGGCAAACGTAAAACATTGGCACGGTGCGGCACCAGACAGTTGGTTTTCTCATATTGCAGTTGAAGTTGACGGAACAGAAACTTCTAACGAATGGTTAGAACCGGTAACTGACGAAGAATATAACAAATTACGTTAATAATTAAAAACTCGTTTATATTTATGCTATAATCGATATAGGAGAATATTGAATTATGACATTACGTAATGAAAGAGTAAGAAAAGAATTGATGCGTGACATTTCTGAAATCTTGAGAAAAGAAATCAGAGGACTTGAAGGTGTTGTTTCAATTATTGACGTTGAAGTTGCTCACGACAACTCATTTGCAAAAGTTATCTATAGCGTTCTAGGTTCAGAAGAACAAGTTGCAAAATCAAAAGAAGTTATTGAAAAAAGCACACCAAACATCAGATACCACGTGGGTAAAATGCTTAGATTAAGACTAACTCCGGAACTTCGATTTGTTTATTCAAACGGACTTGAAGAAGGCGCCAGAGTAACCGAACTTATCAACAAAATTTCTCGTGGGGAGATTAAATAATTGTTCGGCTTTCTAAACGTCAATAAATCCAAGGGTATGACATCTCATGATGTTGTCGCAAAACTTAGACGAATAACAAAAATCAAACAAATTGGTCATACAGGAACACTAGACCCGTTTGCTGAGGGTGTTTTGCCAATCTGTATAGGTAAATCAACAAGACTGATTGAATACCTGAATGATGACAAGGAATATCTTGCAACTGTTCAATTTGGTAGAAATACAGATACTTACGATATTGACGGAGAAACAACAGAAACATTCAACAAAAAAATAACAAGGGAAGATTTGGAAAAAGTCTTGCCTTGTTTTTGTGGTGAAATATCTCAAAAACCGCCAATTTACTCAGCAATAAAAGTAAACGGCAAAAAACTCTACGATTACGCAAGACAAGGTGAAAGTGTTGAGATAAAAGAACGACAAGTCACAATTTCAAAACTTGAACTTGTTGAATTTGATGAAATAAACCAGTGCGCAAAACTTCTTGTTGCTTGTTCAAAAGGAACATATATTCGCTCAATTGCCTTTGACATAGGGCAAAAGTTGAATTGCGGAGCATTTCTATCTGCACTAACAAGAACAAAAGCCGGAAATTTTACAATCGCAAATTCGATTTCACTTGAAGAATTAACCACACCTGAAATAGTTTCGCAAAACATTATCAATCCGATTGATGTTTTACCTCAGAATAAATATGATTTGACAGATAGCGAAAAAGAACGAGTTTCGCACGGAATGAGCATTTCAAATAAAGAAAAATTTGAAAGTTCCGATATTGTAATTTTGATTTATAGTGGTAAAATATATGCAGTAGGTGAAGTAGAACAAGATAAAATTAAGATAAAGAAGGTTCTAGGGTAGTTATGAAAAAGATATTGTTAGTGTTATTTGGGTTAATAATTTCCGCAAACATGTCAGCATTTGCAACATGTGATTATAAATGCGTTGCACCTTATGATATGAATTCAAAATTCAGAAAAGTCATTGGCGCAGCAACCGGAGTCAACGCTATTACGGAAAAAGCACTAGAAAAAGTTCTAAAAAAAGAGATTTTGAAAATTGGAAGTGCTGAAAACTTAAAAGTCGATATTGAATCTTACAGTTCTAAAGATTTAAAAAACGGAATTTTCAAATCTGCACAAATAGATGCTGAAAATGCCGTATTAAACAATATTTATTTATCAGAACTACATTTAAAAACACTTTGCGATTTCAACTATGTCAAACAATCTGGCAGTGAAATTGTGTTTGTAGAAGATTTGCCCTTGTCATTCAATTTGGCAATCTCATCAACCGACCTTAACCGCACAATGGAAAACGAAAATTACCACAGAATTATTAACGATTTGAACAAAATCGGCGCATCTTACGGTTATGGAGTAAAAATCGCATCAACAAAAGCGGCGATAAAAAATAGCAAATTTTACTATATTCTAAATATTGAATTACCGCTTGTAAGAAAACCGCAAAAGATTGTATTTGAAGCAAATGTTAGCGTTAAAGACGGAAAAATAAACTATAAAAATACTAAACTTGTTTCCGGTTTATTCAACTTAGATTTGAAAAAAATCGATTTTATTCTTGACTATTTGAATCCGCTTGATTTTTCAGTTAATATAATCAAAGATAAAGATGCAAACGTAAAAGTTAAGTCGATTGAAATTAAGAATAATAAAATCGTAGCAAATGGAGTTATTGTTATTCCTAAAGATTAAAGGGTTAAGCAAATGGATAAAAATCAAAAATTACTTCTACTTTTTATAGGTTTTTGTATGTTGGTTGTTATTGGTGTACTTGCATACAATGTATTTATGCCAAAACCTGAAATTAAACCTGATGATGTTCAAGTTTCAGAACGTTCTGTAGCAGAAGAGGTTATGGGCAATGAACAAACAGAAAAGAAAGAAGATCAATACGTAAATATATACTTTATTGGCAAAAATGAAAACAATGAAGAAGTTTATAAAGCCGTAAAACGAGTTTATAACAAAGAAGTTGACGGTTCACAAATCAGATTTGCAATCAATGCTTTGATAAAAGGACCAAAACCGGAAGAACGAGCAAAAGGTGTTTACACAGAAATTCCATCTGATTCCGAAGTTATAAACATCTCAGAACTTTCAGACAAAGTCGTTGTAAACCTAAATTCCGCTTATGTAACAGGTGGCGGAACAGATAGCCTATACAAAAGACTTTATCAGTTAATAAAAACCACTAAACTAAATTCAAAATTACCGGTTTATTTGTTTATTGACGGTCAACGTGCAGATGTTGTCGGCGGCGAAGGTATTATGTTATCTCAACCGTTGAGCAATTCTTCATTGGAAAATTAAAGTATGGAACAAAAGAAAGACTTAGATTACTATTTGAATTTGAATTGGACACTGATAGAAGGTCAAGACCTTGATTTTGAAGGAAGACCTTATTATTACATTGAAATCAAAGAAATTCCGAGTTTTACTTTTTGCGCAAATACCTTAGCCCGAGCAAGAGAGAATTATAAACGTCAACTAAAATTATCACTGCAAGTAATGCTTGAATGTGGCGAACATATAATAGAACCTGGCGAAGAACCTCAAGAAGACTTCGATTGGGAAGATGAAAAGTACTAGCACTAGCTTTCGCTAGCGAAGAATATTATTTTTCGAGATTGAACTCAAATTTCAGAGCCAAAAGTATGTCTGGCATTGCCTGACATGTAAAATGATGAGGTTTACGTGGCAACGTCAACCTACTTTTTCAATGCTGGCAATTAATACAAAACCCTCAAAAGGTCACCCTGAACTAGTTTCAGGGTCGTTTTATATCAAGATATAACAGGTGGATTAGGGACTTAATTCTTTGTTTTATTTTGATTATGAAAAAGATTCTGAAACTCCGCACTCGCATTAATCGTGCCTTCACTTCGTTTCGCACACTGCTCGTGCTGTTCAGAATGACTATTTGGTAGGCTTAGCAAAGCTTTCGTCATTGGAGAAAACTTAGAAAATTTTTGCGAATGCAATGAGCAAATAAATTTTCTTGTTATTC
>CAVHEM010000092.1:0-14467 GCA_963635055.1 Bacteroidaceae bacterium
ACTAGAAAATGAGTTGAGAGGAACTCGAAACGTAATTTTCTGTTCCTACTCGGTGTTTCTGCATCTCTTCCGTATCCAAAATAAAACGAATAATTAAGTTCTTAAAACCATTGTAAAATTTTGCTATGAAGCGACCCTGAAACTAGTTCAGGGTGACCTTTTGTGGCATTCACATGTATTGGAAAAGTAGGTTGGCGTTGCCACGCCAACAGCATTATTTGTACTATTAATTTGCTCGTGGAATTTATAACGCAGGAAAAATTAACGCAGAATAAAAAGTTATACAGAGGTCTTTCTCTTAAATAAAGAATGTAGGGTGGAAAAAGCAAAGCGGTTTCCACCTTTTCTAAAAATAAAACCGTTCGGAATGTGTTAAACTACCGAACGGTTTTTATATTATATTTTACACAAAAATCCTTTTTTTATTCTTTAACTTCTTGAGCCGGTTTTGGTTTGTCTGCACCTTCAACTTTACCTAAAATTTGAGGCAGTTCGATGCCTGCTTGTCCTGCCAAATCGTGCATTGCAGGTAATGATTTGATAAGGTCTTTCATAAAGTTAGCGGTTGTAGAGCCGTTTGCAGTACCTGTTCCGCCGTCCCAAACAGTGATCTTATCAAATTTGATGTTTTTGATTGCATCAACTTGTTTTTCAACGATTTTTTCGATTTTTTCAATCATAAGGAAGCTTGTAGCGATTTCAGGTCTGTTATTAGAAATCTTAACAAGGTCTTGATAACCTTTTGCTTTTGCTTCCAATACTGCTTTAACACCTTCTGCTTCTGCAAAATATTTTGCTTTGATTGCATCAGCTTCACCGAGTGCGATACGTCTTGCTTTTTCAGCTTCCGCATCAGCTTGAACTTGAACTTTAAGTTTTTCAACTTCTTGTCTTGCAAGTTCTTCTTTTTTCAATTTTGCTTCTTCCTGTTCTTTTTGAGCAAGTAAAACATCTCTTTGAGCGTTTGCTTTCGCAACTTCTCCTTCTCTGAACGCATCGGCCTGTTTTACTGCCAAAGTTGCGTTGTATTCGGCAATGTTTGCTTTTGAAATATTTTCACCTTCAACTGCTTGAGCTTCAAGGTTAGCGGTTTGAATACGTTGTTCTTTCATTGCACTTGTTTTACCGATTTCGGTTTGAGCAAGTTGTTCTGCTACTTCAACTTCTTTTACTTTATTCGCTTCAGCTTCACCAATTACGGCTGTTGAATTGATATTTGCAGTTTGAACTCTTTGCTCTTTTTCCGCATTTGTTTTACCAATTGCAGTTTGAGCAAGTTGTTCTGCAACTTGAACTTCTTTTTCTTTGTTAGCAGAAGCTTCACCGACTGCACCGAGTTTTTCTTGTTGAGCAACTTCAACTTTTGCCTTGTTGATTGCTTCTGCTGCTGCTTTTTTACCGATAGCGTTGATATATCCTGATTCATCTGTAATATCTTTGATGTTTACGTTGATGATTTCAAGACCGATTTTATTAAGTTCGGTATTTACGTTTGCGTTAATTTGTTCGAGGAATTTTTCTCTGTCTTGGTTAATTTCTTCGATTGTCAAAGTTGCAATAGCAAGACGTAATTGACCTAAAATGATGTCACTTGCTTGAGTAATAACATCATGTTTTGTCAAGCCAAGCAAACGTTCTGCAGCGTTAATCATAATCTTAGGGTTTGTCGAAATACCAAAAGTAAAGGTTGAAGGTACTGCTACACGGATATTCCCTTTTGACAATGCGCCTTTTAAGTCAATATCTGTTGTCATAGGTTCAAGAGAAAGTACGCCGTAATCTTGAATCAACGGAATGATAAATGTACCACCGCCGTGTACACATTTTGCGGTCTTTTCTCCGCCTGTTTTACCGTAAACTACGATAATTTTGTTTGATGGGCATCTTTTGTATTGATTTGCGATAAAAATAAAGCAAGAAATCAATACTAGTACTGCTGCAACTATTAATCCAAACATTTTTCCTCCTTTTTATTTTGTTTGATTATTTTTATTTCTTATTCTGCTTTTTCAATAAATAGTGTTTCGTTTTCAATTTTTACAACTTTAATCGGTGTAAATGCTTTTATTTCTTCGTTTGTAGTATTTATTGCATTTACAACTGACAATTGCTCATTGATTTCTATTTCAATTTGACCTTCCGCATTTGGAGCAAAGTGAGTGTAGGCTTTTCCGATTTTATTTAGTGCGGTTGTGTAGTCTTTTTTAACGTTCTTTTCCAATTTCCTTACGCTGAACATTAAAAATGCAGTTCCTGCCATAAAAGCAATCCCAACAAGGATTGCAACTAAAACGTTCACAACGTGTGAAAACCCAAACTGTTTCAAGCCTGCGTAACCCATCCAGCCAAAAGCCATAAAAAATGCTAAAACTGATTGAATGGAAACGAAGTTGAATGAACAATCTGTGTCAATTTCTGAGTTGAAATCTGCGATAACTTCACTATCTCCGCCTGTAATTGTAAACAGTACCAATTTTATTGCGAAAACGAGAGTTGAAAATATTGCTAAGTAATAGTATGCAGCAATTATAGTATCGTTAGTTAGTGAAATTGACATAATTTATTCTCCTATGATTCGTCTTTTTTCTTTGTAGTCTTTTTGTGTTTATATGATTTTGAATTCTTTGTCGGTGAACTTTTCTTGACCATACTTGAAGAAGTCTGTATTCTTTTTACACTGTAAACATCAGGCAATGATTGAATACAAGCGATTACTTTTTTCAAAGTGTCGATGTTATCAAGTTCAAGTCCGATTTCGATAATACCAACGTGGTTTTTAGTCTTAATATTTGCACTGACAATGTTTGTATTGTTATCTGATACTGCAGAAATTACGTCCTTCAACAATCCTAATTTTTCAGCTGTTTCAATTCTTATTGTAGTGTTATAAGTTTTGTTTGTATTAACTCCTGCCCACTGAATATGCATTAGTCGTTCAGGTGGAATAGTTTCCAGAGTTTTGCAATCTGCTCTGTGGACAGAAACACCTTTAGAACGGGTTACGACACCTACAATCGGTTCCCCCGGGATTGGAGAACAACATCTTGCAAATGAATACATCAAACCTTCTAGCCCAATAATATCTTTTTCAGAATTCTTTCTTCTTGAATTTTTAAAGTTATCTTCGATACTTTTTTCTTTTGGCTTTTTGAGTTTGTTAGTAACTTTGTTTATTGTTGTTTCGCCATAACCAAGTGCTGCAAATAGGTCTTCTGCAGATTGGTAATTCATTGATTTTGCAATTTTTTCAAATTCGCCTTGTTTTGCATATTCGTCAAAAACTGCTTTTGTCAATTCGTGTTCAAGGTTAGTTTTTCCGAGTTTAACGTGTTCTTCACGGTTGTTTTTCTTGAACCATTGGCGAATTTTTTGTGATGCTTGTTTGGTAACTACAAATGTCAACCAATCTAGTCGTGGTGACGGTGTTTTTGAAGTTAAAATTTCAACAATATCACCGTTATTAAGTTTGGTGTTTAGCGGTACAATTCTACCGTTAACAAGCGCTCCGACTGTTTTGTGACCCACATCAGAGTGAATTCTGTATGAAAAGTCAACAGGTGTAGCATTTTTAGGCAAGTCTAAAACGTCACCGTTTGGAGTGAATGCAAAAACTTGGTCAGAAAATAAATCTAATTTAACGCTTTTTACATAATCTTCGGCGTTTTTCATTTCTTTTTCGTATTCAACGAGTTTGTGCATCCATGAAAACTTCATATCAGAAGCATTGTCTGCTTTTTGAGAACCTTTTTCTTTGTATCTCCAGTGGGCTGCAATACCGTATTCAGCAACTTGGTGCATTTCCCACGTTCTGATTTGAACTTCCAAAGGTTTTGAACGAGGTCCGATTACAGATGTGTGCAAAGATTGATACATGTTGCCTTTTGGCATTGCGATGTAATCTTTAAATCTTCCGGGGATTGGTTTAAATTGTGAGTGAATTAAACCCAAAACCTCGTAACATTCTCTAACCGTATTTACGATTACACGAACTGCTGTTATGTCATATAGGTCATCAAATGTGATATTTTGACGTTTCATTTTTGCATAAATACTGTAATAGTGTTTTGCTCGTCCTGTAATTTGCGCTTCAATTCCGCTTTTTTTAACGTCTTGTGAAATCTTGTCTATCAAAAGATTTACGGTTTCTTCTCTTGCGGCTTTTGTTTGAGCAACAAGTTGTACAATTTCATAATATTTGTCAGGTTCAAGATATTTTAGCGATAAATCTTCAAGTTCGGCTTTGATTTTATAGATACCTAATCTGTTTGCAAGTGGTGCAAAAATATCAATCGTTTCTTGTGCAATTTTTTTCTGTTTTGCAGGTTCCATAAAATTAAGAGTTCGCATATTGTGCAATCTGTCTGCAAGTTTCAAAAATATTACTCGGATATCATTCGCCATTGCGATAAAGAGTCGGCGGAAGTTTTCGGCTTGTCTTTCTTCTTTTGATTTGAATTGAAGTTTGCCGAGTTTTGTAACCCCTTGAACTATGGTTAAAACATCATTACCAAAAAGGTTTTCGATAGTTTCCGGTTTAGTATCTGTGTCTTCTAAAATATCGTGCAAAAATGCTGCAACAAGCGTATGCGTGTCAACTTTAAGGTTTGCAAGAATTTTTGCAACTTCGCATGGGTGAATAATATAAGGTTCACCTGATACTCTGAATTGACCATCGTGGAGTTTTTTTGCAAATTTATAAGCCTTTTCAACTTGTGCAATCTCATCAGGAGAATGCTTTTGAGCAATCATTAGCTCTTTTACTTCTTTAAAAATTTCAACATCTGACATAATAGACTTATGATACAGATTATAATATTAATTAGCAAGAGGAATTAAAAAATTTCATATAAAGATATTAGATATCTATTTATGCTACAATTTGGATATGCTAAAAGAAACAAATGACGGAATAATTGCAACAATCAGAATATCTCCAAATGCTAAGAAAAACGAGATAATCAGAGATGGCGAAATTACAAAAATTAAGATAACTGCATTACCAATTGATGGAAAAGCGAACAAGGCTCTTGTTGAATTTTTGTCTAAGAATTTTAAGATTCCAAAGACATCTATAAAAATCCTAAGAGGTGAAACTTCAAAAGATAAAACAATTTTATTTATGACAGATAGTGAAGAAAAGTTAAAACTTCTTAAAGAAACTCTTTAAAATAGCAATAAATTATATTTATGGTTATTATAAAAATAAGAAAAAATTTTAGGAGTGACAAATGAATATTTCAAAATTATGTCCTTTTGGTTACGAAGCAAAAAGTAAAAATGGAAATTCTTACAAAGCAACAAATGCAAACACTTCAACTTTACTTGCTTATACTCTTGCAACGACTTCCGCTCCTTATATTGTTCCGAAAATAACAAAGAATACGAAAGCAATTGGACTTGCTAATGCTTTTTCAAGTGTTCGTATGTTTACTAAAACGGCAGAAAAATTTGCCAAAATCGAATTACCTCCTAAAGCTAAATCTATTTTAGTCGGTTTAGGTATCGCAAATGCTGTTGTTATTGATTTGTTAATAGGAAGAAGTCTTGACCATTGTGCAAATAAAAAACGTGTAGCTCAAGCAGATAGAATTGCAGAAATAGATAGCCAAAATATTGAATAATTATTAATGTTCCGGAGATTACTACGTCGCTATGTATAATATTGTAACGGACTTTTCACTATTCACTTCTCACCATTCACTAAATCATTTGACTTTTTAAAATATTTATCCATATAATAGATAAGTACAGAGAAAAACTATGAAAAACTTTTTACAAAAACATCATCATAACCATGTTCATATCAACCTGAAGAGGTTGTAGAATTGGTGATGCGCTTGTAAATTTTATAAATTCAATTCTTAAAACAACTTCTTCAGGATAAAACGAGCGAGAAGTTGTTTTTTTAGTAAAGAATTGAGGTTGAAATAAATAAAATGGCAATAATAAATATGATTTCCGCTATTGGAAACAATAGCAGTATTTACCCCCTAATAGTTCGTGACTGTTGCATAGAAGCCCCGTCAAAGATTTTAATAGCAAGAAGAGAAAACTTGAAAGAATCAAAATCTATGGCTAATGATGCAACTCGTGAAAAATTTATTGATGAGTATGCGACATCTGCAATTTGGCTTGGCGGAATTCCAACGGTTGAATTTTTAGCAGACAAATATATTTCTAAAAGAGGTTTTAGTCCGCTTGTTAATTTGAAATTGTTCAAGGCTGACAAAAATCCGGCTAATAAACTTGTTCAAGGTGTTGAATATAACATCAATAAGTTTAAAAATATCAAAGCAAAAGATGTTCAAGATGCCGTAGCGGATTTGGTTAAGATTAAAAATAGCAAATCAGGTTATGAAAAATTATTATCTCAAAAATTCCTTGCCGCAACGATTATTCCAACTATTATAATGGGTTTTGTTTTGCCACCGCTTAATTTTGCACTCACTAAAAAACTAAGAAAAAATAAGGCTCAAAACCAACAAAATTCTCAAAAGAATACAAAAAATGTTGATTTTACATCTGCTCAAATTGATACCTTTAGAAAGTCTATACCAAATAAAGACGTTGCATTTACGGGTAACAGTTTTGTATCGACAATTGCAAATTTGAGAACCGTTGATAAAATGGCGATTTCTGATGGTGGTTTAACTGTAGGACGAGTTTCAACATCAAGAAACAAAGATGAGGCTTATGTAAACGCTTTCAGAATGATTGGTTCAATGATTTTGAATTTTGTCACTCCGGTTTATATAGCAAAAGGTTTGGATAAATTTGCAAGTAAAATTTTTGGTATAAATGTTAATATTGATCCGCTAATTTTGAATAATAAGGATTTCATTTCTGAAATAAAAGAAAATAAAGTTGAATTGCCGAAATCAACGAGCGCTAAAGATTTGCTTGATTTTATCGACAACAAACCGGAAGCTTTATTTTCTAAATTTGCACAACAAATGAAAAAAGTTACTTATTTGGAATCAGGATATCGTGACCCGAGAAAATTTGTTGATATTGATGATTTGGCAAAATTCAGAACCGAATTTGAAAATTTTGTAAAATCTGCACAAAAATCTAAAAATATTGAAAAATTTGCGAAAAACGCTAAGTTTGCAAAGTGTTTTAATATTCTGGCAAATGTTGGGATTTCAAGTTTCTTACTTGCCGGAGTTTTGCCAAAATTACAATACGGATTTAATAAACTTGTGACAGGTTCATACACTGACCCCGGACTTAGAAAATAATTAAAATTTTTCTGTAAAAATACAACAACAAGATGACCTTTTCCTACTATACAAAATGCGATTTACATGGTATCATGCACTTAGATGTAGTAGGAAATATTTTTGAACATATATGCAATGAATTTTATTTAAAAAACTAAATAGAACGAACTCGATAGGTTATATGTATCGGGCATTGCGTGTATTAAAAAATAGAAAAGGATAAGGTAATACTTTATGTCAACAAATTTGGCAGTATTATTGGCATTAATGGCTCTTACGGTAATGGTATTAGCCGCTATGCTGATTGTTCAAAAAAGTAAAGTTAAAAGTGCTTTTGAATCCGTAAATAAAGATAGAAAAGCGCTGGAAGAAAAAGAGAAGCTTTTATATAAAGAAGCAAAGATTAAAGCCGTCGAAGAGCTTCAAGACGATAGAGAAAAACTTAACGAAGAAGAACGTGAAAGACGTCAAGAGTTAGCAAGACAAGAACAAAAATTAGCAAAACGTGAAGATATGCTTGAAGATAAAATTCAGGAATATACTGAAAAAGAAATTCAAGCGCAAAATAAAATGGACGAGTTGCTCAATAAAGAAGATTATTTGGCAGAACTTGTTCAAAAACAAACAGAAGAATTGGAAAGAATTTCCGGCATGTCTATTGAAGATGCTAAGAAAACTCTTTTGGAAAAATTACGTAATGATTTAGCACAAGAACAAATGATGCTTGTTCGTGAAAACGAAGCAAAAATCAAAGAAATTTCACTTGAAAAATCAAAAGAAATTTTATCAACAGCAATGCAACGTTGTATGATTGAACAAGTTGTTGAAACAACGGTTTCTGTTGTTGCACTGCCTAGTGATGAAATGAAAGGTCGTATTATCGGACGTGAAGGTCGTAACATCAGAGCCTTAGAAACCTTGACCGGTGTTGATTTGATTATTGATGATACTCCGGAAGCGGTTGTATTATCAAGTTTTGATCCGGTAAGACGTGAAATCGCAAAATTAGCATTGGAAAAACTTATCGTTGACGGTCGTATTCACCCTGTAAGAATTGAAGAAATGGTTGAAAAAGCCAGAGAAGAAATCGACAAAAAGATTTGGCAAGAAGGTGAAAATGCCGCATTGGAAATGGGCGTAATGGGACTTAACAAAGAATTAATTAAAACATTAGGTCGTTTGTATTACAGAACAAGTTACGGACAAAATGTTTTGAAACATTCGCTTGAAGTTGGTCACATTGCCGGTATGTTGGCTGCTGAACTTGGTGCAAATGAAAAAATTACAAAACGTGCAGGTTTGTTGCACGATATCGGTAAAGCAGTTGACCAAACTCAAGAAGGTACACATATTCAACTGGGTGTAGAACTTGCTGCAAGATATGGTGAAAGACCTGAAGTTATTCACGCAATAGAAGCACACCATGATGATGTTGTTGCAAATACTATTGAAGCAGTTTTAGTCAAAGTTGCAGATGCAATTTCAGCAGGTCGCCCTGGGGCAAGACGTGATACTTTGGAAATTTATATCAAACGTTTACAAAAGATTGAAGAAATCGTAAATAGTTATGAAGGTATTAAACAATCATTTGCCGTTCAGGCAGGACGTGAAGTTCGAATTATCGTTCAGGCTGAAATGTTTGATGATTTGGCTTCTGGTAAGTTGGCTCGAGATGTAGCAAAACGAATTGAAAATGAACTTGATTACCCTGGACAAATTAAAGTTACAGTAGTCAGAGAGTTCAGAACAACAGAAATCGCAAAATAGGAGATAAGTTGATGAAATAAAGAAGCCGAGTTAAAATTTTATAAATAACTTGACTTCTTTGTTTTTAGTATAAAAAGGTATTAAAAGATGGCAGACGAAGCAAAAGTGATAAAAGTTATATTTTTCGGTGATATTGTCGGTAAACCTGGGAGATTTGCCGTACGTGATTATTTGGCGGAAAATGCTGAAAAATATGATTTTGTAATTGCAAATATTGAAAATGCATCACATGGCTTTGGTTTGACTGAGAAAAATTATAATGAATTTAAAACTTATGGCATAAATTGTATGACCTGTGGTAATCATATTTGGGATAAAAAAGATATTTATACTTATATTGATTCTGCGGATTGTTTGCTAAGACCTATCAACTACCCAAAAGGAACTCGTGGTGTTGGTAGCAGAATTTTTGATATGGGTAATTTTAAAATTGGTGTGATAAATGTACTTGGCAGAGTTTTTATGAATTTGGTTGATTCACCTTGGGAACTGGTTAGGGAAGAAATTGCCAAAATAAAAGAAGTTACGCCGATTATTGTAATTGATTTACACGCAGAAGCAACAGCGGAAAAGATTTGTTTCGGCAGATTTTGTTCTGAGTTAGGAGCAAGTGCTTTGTGGGGAACTCATACTCACGTTCAAACTGCTGATGATTGTATTATGAACGGTAAAATGGCATACATTTCAGATGCGGGATTTTGTGGTGCATCTGATGGCGTTATTGGAATGGATTACCAAACCTCATTGAATAGGTTTTTGACAAGTATTCCGGAACGCTATGAAGTAGCAGCCGGAGAAATTACTCAGGTTAATGCCGTTGAAGTTGAGATTGATATCGTTACCGGTAATGCAATCAGTATTAAAAGAATTAATTGTAGTAATAATAAAATAAAAGAGGAAAAGGTAAGTGAAAAAGAGAACTGATTTACACATTCATACTTATTTTTCAGACGGAGTCTTTTCGCCCGAAAAAATAGTTGATACCGCTATTGACGTTGGTCTTGAAGCTATTGCGATTACTGACCACGACAATATTTTAGCTTATGATGTTGCACAAAATTATATCAAAGAAAAAAATCTTTCTGACAAAATCGAAATTATACGAGGGATTGAAATTAATACCCTTTACAAAAACCATGAAGTCCATATTTTGGGATATTTTATGGATCCGACAAATTCTGATTTTGTTGAACTGTTAAAGATGCAACAGGCTGCCAGAATTAAACAAACAAAAGAAATCATTAAACTTTTGGCACAAAAAGAAGGTATTAAGATTAAATTTGAAGATATCAAGAAACTTGTCGCAGAAGGTGGTAGTATTGGACGTCCGCACATTGCAAAAGCTATTACAAATGCTGGTGGGACAAGCAATATTATGGACGCTTATGCAAAATATATCCACGATGATTCTCCGGTTTATGTACAAAGAAAGACTGTTTCACCGTTTGATGCTGTTGAGATTTTGTATGATGCCGGCGGTATTCCTGTTATTGCACACCCTCACGATTTAGAGATTGCAGAACCGTTAATCAAAGAACTTATGAACTACGGTTTAAGAGGAATTGAAGCGTATCACAGAAAACATTCACCGGCTTGTGTTGAATATTTCTCAACAATGGCTGAAAATTTAGGTTTGATAGTTACAGGTGGTTCAGATTTCCACACTCCGAACATTATGAACGGACAAATTATTTTGGGTAAAAACTTCATACCTGAATGGGTTTATGAAAAACTTGTGGCAGAAAAAAAACGTATAGATATGGCATAAAGGATTATTATTTTATGAAAAAACATTTTTGGAGAATTGAATATTCGATAACATTATTTGTCGTTTTTGCGATAATTTTAATGTTTATTCCTACCAAATTTATTGCAGCAAAAGAAGCTACATATATTTCAATGTGGAATGAAACAATTAACAAAATGGAATATATCTTTTCTGCAATGAATGCTCATTCTGATTCAGATATTTTGAAAGGGCTTAAAAATGCGAAAGAAGATGCTCAACGTGAACAATTAATGATGATTTTGGTAAAACCATATTTGCGAATTTCTGAGTCTAATATTTTACAAAAAAAATCTTATCAGCCAAAATTTATGAATGGTAAAGTAGTAAAACCTAGTGACAGATACTATTTTGATAAACTTTACTTGACAAAAAATAACAAAGTTGTCGGATTTAAAGATATTAAAGATGAGGACGTTTTTCATCCCGTATTTTTAATGATGTTTGATATGAATGGTGTGAAAGGTCCAAATGTGTGGGGTAAAGATATTTTTGGATTGAATATCTTTATTGATGGTAATATTTCGCCAATCGGTTCCGGCTGGAGTATAAATGAACTAAAATCTGATTGTTCCGGCGAGGGGACCGGTGTTAGTTGTTCTCACTATTATAGAATAGGCGGAGAAATCAATGAATAATATCAAAAAAGTTTGTGTGTTCGCTTCTTCTAGTAACTTTTTGGCACCTGTATACTATGACGATGCAAAAGAGTTGGGCAAATTGTTGGGTCAAAACGGCTATGATATTGTTTATGGTGGCAGTACGCTTGGAATGATGTGGGCTTGCGCTGAACAGGTTAAGCAAAATGGTGGAAAAATCTATGGTGTAATGCCTCAACGACTTGTCGATATGGGGTGTCGAACAGATAATTGTGACGAATTTGTTTTAGCGCAAGGTATGAGAGATAGAAAAGATACAATGGATAAAATGTCAGATGCAGTTATCGCTTTAGCCGGTGGGTTTGGAACTTTGGAAGAACTGTCAGAAATGATTGTCCAAAAACAACTTGGGTATAATAAGAAACCCATTGTTATTTTAAATACAGATGGTTTTTATGACAATTTACTCAGATTTTTTGATACTGTAATTTCTGAAAATTTTGCCAATAAAGCTTCTGCAAACTTATTTTTTGTAGCTTCCACACCTTTTGATGCAGTTGAATATATCAAAAATTATGTAGAACCGCAAAATGTTCCATCTAAACATGAAATTTATTCAAGATAAGGATTGATTTATGGAGCAGGTGAAAAGTTTTTTGCGACAGGAAATTTCAGGTTGGGGAAAGTACGAGAGAATAATTTTCCCTTTGGAAATTCTGTTTATTTTAATTTTATCAATAACGTTAAAAGACAATCCCGTTGCAATAATATCTGCAGTATTTGGAATTAGTTACACAATTCTTGCAGGTAAAGGCAAAATTTCATGCTATTTTTTCGGACTTGCCGGAACCCTTTGCTATTCGTACATCTCTTATAAAAATTCTTTGTTTGGTAATTTGGCGCTTTATATGTGTTATTATTTGCCAATGCAGATTTATGGAATCTTTAAATGGAAAGAACACATAAACAAATGCACTTGTTCTATCGAAAAAACGAACTTATCTTTCAAAGAAAATTTATTATATTTTTCGTGTGGAATTTTTTTTACTATATTTTGTTATTTTGTATTGCTTAAATTGAACGACAAAAATCCATTGTGTGATTCGATAACCTCTGTTTTTTCAATTTTAGGGTTGCTATTTACTGTAAAACGAAGCATTGAACAATGGTATGTCTGGGCAGTTGTTAATGGTTTATCTGTTATTATGTGGGTGCAGGCATATTTGAACGGATTTAATTGTTTAGCAACAGTTTTGATGTGGTTTACGTATTTTATTTTGTCCTTTTATTTCTTTTTTGCTTGGAAAAAAGAGATTTCCAATTCATTAAAAAATAATTAAAAAAATCAACTTTTTGTAAGTTTTATATTATCATTATTATAGGAGATACGATAATATGAAATATAAAGATTATTATGAAACGTTGGGTGTAAAAAGAGATGCAACTGAAGCTGATATCAAATCGGCATACAGAAAGCTTGCAAGAAAATATCACCCTGATGTAAATAAAACAAAAGAAGCTGAAGAAAAGTTTAAAGAAATTAATGAAGCTTATGAGGTTCTTGGAGATAAACAAAAACGTCAAAGATATGACAGTTTAGGTGCTAATTGGCAAGGTGGCGCTGATTATACTCCACCTCCAGGGTTTGAAAACTTCAATTTTGGCGGTGGTGGCGGTAGCTACCAACAATTCAATTTTAACGGTCAAGATATGGGCGGATTTTCAGATTTCTTTAGCTCATTGTTTGGCGATATGATGGGCGGTGGCGCAACCGGTGGTGCTCGAGGTTTCTCAAATTTTGATTTTGGAAATATGGGTGCTCATCAAGGTTTTTCTAATGCCGGTTATACTTCTCATAGAAGAACTTCTGCCAAGCCTCCAAAAAGTGAAGATTTAGATGTTACAAAGAATTTGAACGTTACGGCTCAAGATTTATTTTCTGACTCTCCGATTACGGTAAAATTTAGCGATATGAGAAAATGTACTGCTTGCCCGAAAGATGGTAGTTACTGTACAACTTGTGGCGGTACAGGTATTGTTACTGACCAAAAATCATTGAAAGTTAAATTGCCAAAAGAAGTTAAAGAAGGTCAAAAAATCAGATTAAAAGGCGAAGGAAAAGTTGATGCTTACGGTCAAAAGGGTGATTTGTATTTGATAATTACTCCTGTTGACGGTGAATATCAAATTTCCGGTTCAGATTTGACAAAAGATGTTGAAATTACACCGCCAGAGGCAGTTTTAGGCTGTAGTAAAGAGATAAAAACTTTGCACGGTGCGATAACTATCAAAATTCCAAAAATGACCTCAAGCGGAAAATGTTTAAGACTAAAAAATCTCGGATTGCCTAAAAAATCCGGTGGCTATGGAAACTTGAATGCAAGAATAAAGATAGTTTTACCGGATAAAATGTCACAAAAGCAAATTGACTTGTATAAACAAATCCTTGCAAGTTAATAAATAAAGAATATTTCGTAAGGTGGTGGCACTGCTTGAAACGGTAAATTTTAAGTTTACATGTCAGGCAGTGCCGTGACCTACATTTTGGCTTTAAAATATGTGTTTGATGTTGATATAAATTTCTGGATTACTTCGTCGTTTTACTGTCTTGGATTTTGGCGGGTCGGACTATTTTGTTCGCATTAAACGGCATTACAGTTTTACAAACTTTCAGCCTCTGCTCACAAAACTCAACGCAGTCCTCCCGAGGACGTGTTTGCTGCGCAGCACACTAGCCAAAATCCGCTCCTCGTAATGACGTAATATTATGTTCCCCGCTGGCAGTGCTAGTTCGAACCAATGAGCGAAGCGAATTGAGTGAGACTGTATGCCGTATGGCTGGAACCGAAATCTATGATTTCGATGGGGAGGAAAAATAACCAGATTCTGAATAGGCTAAAAATCACTTTTCGCATACTCAAAAGATTTTTTAATCCTTTCAGAATGACGATAATTATCCTACTTTGTTTCAATTTCTTAACATAAAATCGTAATATTACAAAATGTAAAAATTATTTTAAAACCTCAAAAGCATTGATATAATTCCTTTATGGTATGGTATGGTATGGTGTGGCGGGGCGGTGTACTTATGG
>CAVHEM010000093.1:0-7731 GCA_963635055.1 Bacteroidaceae bacterium
TGATAATATCTTTTACTTGTTTATCATCAAGTTGCAATTGAAAAGGGTGCGATGTTATTGAATATTTAACAGTCCCGTCTTCATATATTTTGGTAATATTACAACCGATTTGTTTTAGTGAATTAAAATAAATTCTCAAAGCATCAACCGAAAGTTGTTCTTTAATATATTCATGATTTTTTAGATATTCTTGAATTTCTTTATACGATTTTGGAGAATCTAATAATAATGAAAAAATTATCATAGATTTGAATGCAGTAAAAGACATTAAATTGTACGTAACAGTATTTGTTTTTAGAAACTCTTTCATAAATATTATCTTCCTGTAATTCAATCTATCACAAACTTTCACGATTTCCAACCTGTTAAAATTTGCATGCCGGAAAAATAATACGAAATTATTATTTGTCAAATAAATTTTGCTAAAATTTTTACATGATTTCATTAAATTTGCTTCATTAAGAATAGTAAACTTGGATTTTTACCCATGACATCGGGGGGCATGGTCAAATGTAAAAATTTTGAACAAATTATTTACTTGTAATTAACAGCAATTAGTTCTAGAGTAGATTACATAAGGAAAGCCGAATTTAGAAAAAAGGCTACCAGATAGAGGAAGGATTAACATAGGTTATCTGCCGACATAACAGATAACAAATAATGTAAAAAGAACAGTTGGACGAAGTAGAAACAGAGGTGATGGTGAAGAAGTCCAAAGGGAAAGAGATGATTGAGGCAGTCGTTGACTGATGGTTAGGGATATTTATTTTATAAAAAAATAATTAGTGTATATCTAGTTTGTTTTGGGAAAAGCAAAGCTTTAGAAGAGAGTTGTAAGGATAGTTGTAAACTTTTTTAGCCTGTACTTGAAAGAGAACAGGCTTTTTTATATTATAAAAATATTATGATAAATGAGTTAGAGCCTAAAAAAGTTATAGCGTTGATGTCAGGCACATCTTGTGACAGTATTGATGCAGGATTTTGCGAGGTTTATCCTGACAAAACCGTTAAATTAATTCAAGGAATAAATTACCAATACCCAGAACATATAAGAGCTAAAATTTTCCAATTATTTAGAGGTGAAGCTTCAATAAAAGATATTTGCCAAATGAATTTTGTAATCGGCAAATGTTTTGCAGATGCGGCAAATGTTCTTATTTCAGAATTCGGCAAACCTGATTTTATTTCAAGTCATGGGCAAACAATTTATCATTACCCATTTGATGAAAAAATAGATAATATTAGTTTGAAAAGTACATTGCAAATAGGCGAAAGTTCAGTTATTGCCCAAGAAACCAAATGCATGACTATTTCTAATTTTAGAGAAGCGGACATTGCTCAAGATGGACAAGGCGCACCTTTAGTTTGTTTTGCTGATGAAATGTGGTTTAAAAATAAAAAGAAAAACTTTGCAATTCAAAATATCGGCGGAATTTCAAACGTTACAGTTGTATCACAAGATTATGACACGTTTGGTTTTGACACCGGACTTGGCAACATTATGATTGATTATTGTACTCGCAAATATTTCGGCAAAAATTATGATAAAGACGGAGAAATTGCAGCGAGCGGAATAATTTCAGACAATTGGCTTGAATGTTTATTGCAAGATGAATATTATTTTATGGAACCGCCAAAATCTACAGGCAGAGAATATTTTTCACCTGAATATATTGAAAACACATTGAAATACGCACCGCAAGAATCAAAAGATATTATAGCAACAGTTACTGCATTGACTGCAAGAACAATTGCCCAAAGTTACGAAAGATTTGTTTATCCTAATGTTGGAATACACGAAGCAGTAATTTGCGGCGGGGGCGCATATAATAAAACATTAATGAAAATGTTAAGAACCTATTTGCCAAAACACATTGACTTAAAAACTTGCGAAGATTATAACATCTCAAACAATTTTAAAGAAGTAATGGCATTTGCACTACTTGGATATTGCACATATTATGGAATACCAAACAATTTGCCTTGTTGCACCGGCGCTAAAAAAAGAGTAGTTCTCGGAAAAATCACAGGATAAAAATAAATTAAAAAGTTTATCTTTTCTTCTGTTCTCCACGTTGTCTAACGGAAATTCTAATCGGAGTACCAAAGAACCCAAACGCTTCTCTTAATTTATTTTCCAAATAACGTTTATAACTGTCTTTCAATAATTCTTCATTATTTACAAACAATATAAATGTAGGCGGTTGAGTTTTAGCCTGAGTGATATAATAAATTTTTAATCTTTTACCTTTAAAACTTGTTGGCGGATTGAGCGCATAGGCTTCATTGATAACTTTATTCAACAAACCTGTGGAAATACGTTTTGTACATTGTTCGTAAACTTTGACACTTTCTTCAAAAATTTGACCTAAACGTTGTTTAGTAACAGCGCTTATAAAAATCTTTGGAGCAAAACTCAAAAACGGAATATCTACCGCCAATTCTTTTTCAAATTTATTAATAGTGTTTGCTTTTTTATCTTCAATCAAATCCCATTTATTAATTGCAACAATCAAACCTTTGCCTGATTCTGTAATGATTGATGAGATTTTTTTATCTTGGTCAGAAATTCCTTCTTTTGCATCAATTACCAACAGTGCAATATCGCAATCTCTGATTGAACGAATTGCTCTATCTACCGCAAATTTTTCAACACCGTAATCAACTTTTGATTTTTTTCTGATACCTGCAGTATCAACAATTGTAAAATCGGTATCTTTATATGTAATATGACTGTCAATACTATCTCTTGTTGTTCCTGATACATCAGAAACGATTACTCTGTCTGCATTTAACAGCGCATTTACAATTGAAGATTTTCCGGCATTCGGACGACCGACAATCGCAATTTTAATTCTTTTATCATCTTCTGTATTTTCCAAAATTTCAAAATCAGAAGTTACAAGTTCCAACAAATCACCGACACCGCCACTACCATGCAAGGCAGAAATCGCAATAGGTTCACCGAGTGCCAAAGCATAAAAATCGCTAACCATCAGCAAAGATTCAGGATTGTCACATTTATTTACGGCAACAAACACCGGTTTTCCTGATTGTCTTAAAATATTTGCAATATCATAATCAATCGGATTGATACCATCTTTTCCGTCAACAAGAAAGATAATTTTCTCGGCTTCTTCGCAGGCTAATTTTGCTTGGTCAAAAATCGAAACCATAATATCATCTTCATCCCCCGGAATAATACCACCTGTATCAATTACGGTGAAAGCTTTGTTTTGCCACTCAACATCAAAATAAATTCTGTCACGAGTAACCCCTGGCAAATCGTCAACAATCGAATGTCTTGCACCAACAAGACGGTTTACGAATGTTGATTTACCTACATTTGGTCTTCCAACTATTGCTACTATCGGTTTTCTTTCCATAATTTTATTCTATCACGGATAATATATATTGCAAAACTCAATAAAATAATAATTAATATAAGCATTATAAATATAGAAATATTAATACATTTTCCAAAATGTTAATTTTTTGTTTATTTTTTTAAGGTTCTTAAAAAATGATGTTATAACAATAATATAAAGAAGTGAAAAGAAAATTTAAGTAAAGGAGATAAAAATTATGGCTAAAACGATTGGTATCGACTTAGGTACAACAAACTCAGTAGTAGCAGTAATGGAAGGTGGTAAACCAACCGTTATCGCAAACGCAGAAGGTTCAAGAACAACACCTTCAATTGTAGGTTTTTCAAAGACAGGTGAAAGATTGGTTGGTCAATTAGCAAAACGTCAAGCAATCGTAAACCCTGACAAAACAATCGCTTCAATCAAAAGACACATGGGCGAAAATTACAAAGTAAACATTGATGGTAAAGATTATACTCCACAAGAAATTTCATCAATGATTTTGAGAAAATTGGCAGATGATGCTTCTAACTACCTTGGAGAAAAAGTTACATCAGCAGTAATCACAGTTCCGGCATACTTCAACGATGCGCAAAGACAAGCAACAAAAGATGCAGGTAAGATTGCAGGCTTAGATGTTTTGAGAATTGTAAACGAACCAACAGCTGCTGCTTTGGCTTATGGTCTTGAAAAAGACAAATCAGAAAAAGTTTTGGTATTTGACTTAGGTGGTGGTACATTTGATGTTTCAGTTCTTGAAATCGGCGACGGTGTACACGAAGTATTATCAACTTCAGGTGATACTCACTTAGGTGGTGATGACTTTGACCAAAAAGTTATGAATTGGATTTGCGAAGAATTCAAAAAACAAGAAGGTATTGACCTAACCGGTGATAAGCAAGCAATGCAACGTGTTAAAGAAGCTGCAGAAAAAGCAAAATGCGAATTGTCTTCAGTATTTGAAACAAACATCAACTTGCCATTCATCACCGCTGATGCTAACGGTCCAAAACACTTAGACTTGAACTTAACAAGAGCAAAATTTGAAGAATTAAGCTTCGACTTACTTGAAAGATGTAAAAAACCGGTTGAACAAGCTATTCAAGATGCCGGCATTTCAAAATCAGACATCAATGAAGTTGTACTAGTTGGTGGTTCTTCAAGAATTCCTGCAGTTCAAAAATTAGTTAAAGATTACACAGGCAAAGAACCTAACCAATCAGTAAACCCAGATGAAGTAGTTGCAGTTGGTGCAGCAATTCAAGCAGGTGTATTGGCTGGTGAAGTTAAAGACATCGTATTGTTAGATGTAACTCCATTGACATTGGGTATTGAAACATTGGGTGGTGTAATGACCCCGTTAGTTCCAAGAAACACTACAATCCCTGTTTCTAAATCTCAAACATTCTCAACTGCAGAAAACAACCAAACAGCCGTTGATATTCAAGTACTTCAAGGTGAAAGACCAATGGCAAGAGATAACAAATCTTTGGGTATGTTCAGACTTGAAGGTATTGCTCCTGCAATGCGTGGTATTCCTCAAATCGAAGTTACATTTGATATTGATGCCAACGGTATCGTAAACGTATCCGCTAAAGATAAAGCTACTAACAAAGAACAAAAAATCACTATTACAAATTCTTCTAACTTGTCTGAAGCTGATATCGATAAGATGGTAAAAGAAGCAGAAGCAAATGCTACTGAAGATAAGAAAAGAAAAGAAGAAGCAGAAATCAGAAACAATGCTTCAAGTATGATTGCTTCAGCAGATAGAGTTATCAAAGACTTTGAAGGCAAAATCGATGCTGCTGACAAATCTAAATTAGAAGAACAAAAGACTGCATTACAAAAAGCAATTGATGAAAACAAATCTGTTGACGAATTGAAAAAATTGTCAGAAGAATTGCAACAAACAATGTTTGCTATTTCACAAAAAGCTTACGAAGCAGTTCAAAAAGACGGTGCGAATGCTCAAAGCGCAAATTCTGAATCAGCATCATCTGAATCTTCTTCAAAGAACAATGACGATGACGTAATCGATGCAGAATACGTTAAAGAATAATCAATTTCACCTTTAAACGAAATAGGAATGGCGGACCTCTAACAAGGTTCGCCATTTTTTATCCCCAAAAATTTACCCAAAGATTTTGTTCATAAAAAATATTCCTGTGATATAATCGAACTATGAATGAGAGCAAAAGACCGAGTTTTACAACTCAAAACAGATTAATTATATTCGGATTGGTACTAAGTACGCTACTTATAATAGCAATTGCGTTGTTTGCAATAGTTAATATTCAGAAAAACATCAACGAAATCTACCAAAGTTTTGGACAAGTTATTTCAAAAACTCTGGCAATTGAAAGCGTTGAAATCACAAAAAACGCATCAAAATCACAAATTTCAGGCATTTTAAAATCACACTCCGATTCAATTATAAAAGCACACCCTGACATTGTATCAATTGAATTTAGAGATAGCAGTGGAAAAGTAATTTACAGCGCAAAAGAAAAAATTACAAAAGCCTCAAAAAAAGGCGGAATTTCCGTATCATCTCCAATGATAGATTACAGAACAAATACCACAATAGGCTCGGTTACTATCGGACTATCAGGATCATTCATAAGTAAAATTTCATCAACAACAAGAATGTCAATACTGTTTGTATTTGCGATTGTTTGGTTGGTATTTGCATTCGTAATTCTTATAAATACATATTTAATCACAAGAGAATTGAGAATTTTGCAAGACGGAGTTCGCAGAATTTCGTCCGGTGAATTTGGCTATAGAATAGAAGGCAAAGACGTAAGCGAAGAAGTTAGAGATTTGTTCAACGCTTTTAACGACATGTCCGTAAGATTGAACGTTTACGAAGAACAAAACGTAGAGCAATTGACATTAGAACGTAACAAACTCGAAGCGGTATTGATGAGCATTGTGAATGGTGTTGTCGTTTGTGATAATAACGATAACGTTGTATTACTTAATAACCACGCTAAAGAACTTTTGGCATTGCAAGATGACCAACTTCTTAACACCGATATTCAACAATACGTTGACACAGAAGGTGAATATTGCTTTGCTGAAAAAATTAAAGAATACAAAAATTTATCACTCGGTGAAAAATCTTCAAAACCTGTAACTTTCAACATCAAAATTGACGGCAGAGTAATAAAATCCATAATTTCACCAATGTTTTCCCAAAGCAACGACTATTTAGGGTACATTATTGTATTGATTGACGTGACAAGAGAAACCGAAATGGATCAGATGAAATCGCAATTCATTTCGAATGTTTCCCACGAATTGAGAACACCTGTCACTGTTTTGAGAAGCTATATTGATACGTTGTACAATTACGGCAACGAATTTGACTACGAAACCCAAAAAGAATTTATCGGAACAATTAACACAGAAATTATCCGACTAAATAGTATGGTTAATGATATTTTGGACTTTTCAAGACTCGATTCGAACGCTAAAATTGAAAAATCTGAAAACGATATTTCGCAACTTGTTGATGCTTGCGTTTCTCAGGTTGAAGTTCTGCTAAAAGAACACAATTTGAAAATCGAAGTAGAAAAAGAACCAGATATTCCGCTATTGATGTTCAACTACGACAGTATCGCAAGAGCATTAACAAACTATTTGTCTAATGCAATAAAATACGCACCGCAAGATTCGACAATCAAAGTTAAATTGTATAAAGAAACAGACAAGAATTTGGTTACAGTGACTGTGCGAGATGAAGGCATAGGCATTGCACCGGAATTCCAAAAGAAAGTATTTGAAAGATTTTATAGAGTTGAAAACAAAACTCATAGCGTAAAAGGTACCGGCTTAGGCTTACATTTGGTCAAAACAACTATTGAAAAACACCATAACGGACACGTATTTGTGAATTCAAAACCAAACCACGGCTCTACATTCGGTTTTTCATTACCGATTGACTTGTCACTAGTTGAAACTAATGATAACGAAAACGTGTTATAGGAGAACTAAATGGTTCAAGTTGCAATGATAATAATATTTTTAGTTGTTTGGTGTTCATTTGGGATAACTAGAACTCCAGCTTACGACACGCACCCACTTAATTATACGGTTACGGCAATATTGGTTGCTGTCACATGGATTGTATATGAAATCTGTTATTATACTCAGAACAGGAAAAAGTAAGCTAAAAGTAGGTTTGGATTGCTATCCAAACACATAAAATTACTAGCACCTCAAGGGGGGCACATAATATTTCAAAGGTTTTCGTCATTCTGAAAGGCTTAAAAAATCCTTTGAGTTTACGAAAAGTGATTTTTTAGCCTATTCTTCTTCGGCTTCGCCTACGCATACAGACTCACACAACTCACCG
>CAVHEM010000094.1:0-3705 GCA_963635055.1 Bacteroidaceae bacterium
AGTCTGTATGCGTAGGCGAAGCCGAAGAAGAATAGGCTAAAAATCACTTTTCGCAAACTCAAAGGATTTTTTAAGCCTTTCAGAACGACGACTTCTTTGTTACAGATATTTCAGTATTTTTACTGACAAAAACTTTTAAAATTACAACACAAATTCCACCAAATTTTTAATTTCGACATCGAGGGCTGTGGCGATTTTGTTCAGAGTTGTGAACCTAATATCAGTTGTTCCGCATTCAATGGTGCTGATTGTTCGCATATTCATATTGGCAAGTTCAGCGAGTTTTTCTTGCGAAAGATGTCGGCGAACTCTCTCATAACGAATTTTGTTTCCCAATTTTAACAACAGTTCTCTATCGTCCATAATAATACAATTATATTTATTACTGTGCGTTTTTCTATGTAATGAGAATAGTATTTATGATATATACTACATAAAAATGATTGACAAGTTATAAAAATTTTATTAGTATGAAGAAAAGAACGGAGCTGTGTTGTATGAGAAAATTTATGGGTTTTACTTTGGCGGAAGTCTTGATAACACTTGGTATTATTGGTGTTGTTGCTGCAATGACCTTACCTGTCTTGGAACATCATCAAAAGGTTACAACCGTTGCAAAGTTAAAAGAGGTTTACGGAGTATTATCGCAAGCTCGGCTTTTGACTGAGCATGAGTGGGGTTCGTTTAATTCTCAGCTTCCCTCTGAACAATTTTTCAAAACTTATTTTGCTCCACATTTAAAAATTATTAACGAATGCAGAAACCGTCAAGAGTGCTACGGAGCTGCCGTTCCTCATACAATCGGCGGAAAACAGGTTGCAGCTGTGCCTGCTTATGTTGTTACTATTATGAATGGTGCTTATGTTGGGACTATGCCATCTGCAGGCGGAACGATATTTTATGTTGATATAAACGGAAAGGCTCAACCTAACTTGTCAGGTAGAGATATTTTTTATTTTTATTTGGTAAATACGGATAATTTAGGCGAACATAAAGGTTGTGAATCCTTACTTGCAAAACTGAAAACTTTTGAATCAGGCTTGTTTCCGGGAGGATATGATTCTTGTTATATTCCGCATGCGTCCTTATCTCGTGAAAAACTTTTAGATAAGGCAACTCATCGTTCTTGCAATCCTGATACGGTTGAGAATACAGGCGGCGGAGGTAATGCCTGTGCCGCACTTATTATGAAAGATAATTGGCAAATCGCACCTGATTATCCGTGGTAACTTTTACACTGATTGATATGACCCTAAAAATCTGAAAAACAAAGTTTTAGGTTTAATTTCTTCAAGAATTGAAAGCATATTCCCTGATTTAATATGTCCGTCAAAAGTTACAATAAAAATATATTCTCCATTTTCATAGTGTGACGGACGGGAAGAAATATAAGATAAATTTATATTATTTTCTAAAAATATTTTCAAAACTTCAAGCAATGCTCCTGGGGTATGATTTACCCTAAATGCAATCATAGTCGTAGCGTTTGGAGTTGGTGAAGTTTCAAAATCTCCGATAATTACATATTTTGTTTTGTTATTTTTATCATCATAAATGTTTTCTTTTAAGATATTCAGCATACAAGAATCCGCAATTTTTCTGTTGCCGATAGAGGCGTAAGTAAGATTATAATTTCTCAATTCGCATGCTGCTTCCAGCATTGAAGGTGCTTCTATTATGTTCAAATTCATCGGTAATTCGTTTTTGATAAATTCGTTGCATTTCCCGATTAGACGAGGGGTTGCGATTAGTCCTGTAATGCTATAAAATTCGGTGTTTTTTGATAACAAACAGTACTCAATCGGCAATGTCATTTCATAAATAATTTTGATATTCGGATTTTTAGATTCAATCAAACTGTCTAATGATTCACGCACTGTACCGTCTAACGTATTTTCGACAGGCAAAATTCCGACTGTGTTTGGGTTTGTTTCAACATAATTTACAATTTCTTTGATAGTTTTTAGTGGAGTAGAAAAGCAAGTAATGTTATTTCTTGCACAAAACTCATCTTTCGCCATTTCGGAAAATGAATACTGTGGTTCTAAATATGCAATATTTCTTATTGATTCAAAATCAGGCATTTGCTAAACTCCATACTTTCAATTACAATTATATCAGAAATAAAAGAAGAAGGGTATAAATGACTAAAATTAAATTTGGAACAGACGGTTGGAGAGCTGTTGTAGGAAAAGATTTTAATGCGGAAAATGTTGAAATAGTTACAAAAGCTATTGGAAAATATGTTTTTGATAATTACGGAATTTATAAAACAATAATCATAGGCTACGACCCAAGAAATATGGCAAAAGAATTTTCTATGCAGTGTGCGGAAATCCTTTCAAATATTGGGTTTAAGGTTTTGTATAGTGACAAAGTTATTCCGACACCTGTTTTGGCATTCAATGCAAAACATTTAGATGCTTGTGCGATAATGTTCACTGCTTCACACAACCCGCCTGAATATTTGGGAATGAAATTTATTCCTGATTATGCAGGACCTGCGACTAGTGAAATTACAGATGAAGTTGTTTCAAATTTCGGTCAGGATTTCAAAACAAGTGTTAAGGGCAAGTTGATTTATACTGATTTTTCAAACAATTATTTCAAACATATAAGAACTTTGATAGATTTTCAAAAGATTAAAGATTTCTCGCCGAGAATAATTTTTGATGGTTTGTATGCCGCAAGTATCGGGTATTTTGACAAACTTTTGTCTGATAGGGGAATTGAATATGATAGCATTCACATGTTCCACGACCCTAATTTTGGTGGTGGCATGCCGGAACCTAAACCGCAATATTTGGGCGAATTGATTGAGTATGTAAAATCACACAAAGGTTATGTTGGATTTGCAAATGATGGAGATTCTGACAGATTTGGTGTGATAAATGAAAACGGTGAATATGTTACACCGAATGAAATTATTGCAATTTTGTTGATGCATTTGAAAAAACATAAAAAGTATTCAGGTTGTTTGGTTAAAACTGTTGGCGCAAGTTTGATGCTTGATATAGTTGCCCAAAAACTTGAGGTTGAAGTTGTCGAAACTCCTGTAGGGTTTAAACATGTTGGCGAAGCAATGAGAAAATTTAATCCGATTATTGCCGGTGAAGAATCGGGTGGTTTGAGTATTCAAGGTCATATCCCTGAAAAAGACGGAATTTTGGCAAATTTGCTTGTTTTGGAAGCAATGGCTTATGAGAATAAAACTTTGGTTCAACTTCAAAATAAATTGCACAAATTTGTTGGCAAAGCGTTTATTAATACAAGAGTTGATAAAAAGTTGAATAATGTTGAAGAAATAAAACCAGTGCTTGATGAATATTCTCAAAAAGAAGAAGTTGCAGGGTTAAAGGTTGCTAAAAAAGATTTTAAAGACGGAGTTAAGTTGTATTTTGAGGATAATTCTTCGTGGATACTTGTCAGACCGTCTGGAACTGAACCACTGTTGAGAATTTATATCGAAAGCGACACTGCAGAAAAGATTGAAAATTTCAAAAATTCAGTAGCGTAAGGTTGTTTGCAAAAAAAAAATTAAGCTTTCCAAAATGTTGAAAAGCTTTGATATTTTATGTGCCCCACTTGCGGGGGAACCGAAATCTATGATTTCGAAGGGGGGGGAATAACTAGATTGTTACAATACGAATCATGATAACAGATTCTGAATAACAAGAAAATTTATTTGCTCATTGCATTCGCAAA
>CAVHEM010000095.1:0-1202 GCA_963635055.1 Bacteroidaceae bacterium
GCAAGTTTGGCAATTGTTTGAACAGATTGACCAACAATTTTTCTGTTGATTGGACCGTTTTCAGGGAAGATTGTATCAGCAAATTTCTTGATAGATGCTTCATCTTCAACAACAAATACGCCATTTTTTCTGAATAAGTCAAGAACTTTGTTAAAATCTTCTTTTGGAATAAATACAGCTTGTTCACCTGAACAAATAATACCGTTATCAAAAGTTCTACCTGTAATAATTTTCTTAACGGCTTCTTCATAGTCAATTCCTCTATCCATAATAACTTGAACGTTACCTGGACCAACACCTAATGCCGGATGCCCTGATGAATAAGCAGCTTTAACCATTCCGCCACCACCTGTTGCAACAACGACATCAACTTTTTTCATCAATTCATTTGTTGCATCAATTGATGATTTTTCAATTGTCTGAATTAAATCAACAGGAGCGTTGTGTTTTTTCAAAATTTCTCTGAATAAATCTACAACATATTTATTTACATGTTCAGCTCTTGGGTGCGGAGCAATAATAATTGCGTTTTGACCTTTAACGGCAAACATGATATTACACATTGGAGTTACAACAGGGTTTGTAACCGGAGTAACTGCACCAACTACACCTTTAGCTTTGGCAACTTTTATAATTCCAGTTTCTTTATTTTCTTCAATAATCCCTACTGATTTTTTTCCTTTCAAACTATTCCAAATGCATTTTGATTTACCATGGCATTTTGCGACTTTATCTTCGTAAACACCCATTTTGGTTTCATCAACTGTCATTCTTGCTAGTTCTTCGGCTCTATCATAAACAACTTTGCCGATTTCTTTAACAATGGCATCTGTTTCTTCTTGAGAAAATGATTCAAATTCTTGCTGAGCTTTACGTGCTTTTTCAACTAAAGAATTGATTAATTCTTCTGCACTAATTTCGTTTTCCATTTCTATATTTCCTTCCTTTCATTTTCAACCTTTAACAATATGTTAGTTTTGTAGTTCAATTTTGTACATTCTTTGGTAAGTATAAAAATTTTTCTCATTTTTAAAATTTTTCTTTACTTTCTAAACTCTTTTTTTAGTTTCGTTAGGGCATACCAATTTTATTCAATATGATAAATTATTGATAAAAGATAGAGTTAGCGAGGTATATATTTTGGACAAAGAATTTGAAAAAAGGATTAGAGATAAAAGATATTTAACTAAAGTTATGGAACC
>CAVHEM010000095.1:1461-5094 GCA_963635055.1 Bacteroidaceae bacterium
GGTTATCACGATGTCCCACTTGGGTTGATGCCTGTATGGGTAAAAAGAAATTTCTTAAACCATGTTGATATTGCAATAATCGAAGCTACTGCAATTGACGAAAATGGGAACATTATTCCAACAACATCAGTTGGAACTTCCAATATTTATGCTGAATGTGCTGACAAAATTATAATTGAAGTAAATACTTATGTTCCGGCATCACTGGAAGGAGTTCACGATGTATATTCACCTGAAAATCCTCCATATACAAAACCAATTCCGATTACAAAAGTTGATGACAGAATCGGAACACCTTATATAAAATGCGATTTTGATAAAGTTGTTGCAGTTGTTCACAGTACAATTCCTGATAATGGAAGAAAAGTTGTTCCATCTGATGCTGAATTTGATGCAATGGCTAAAAATTTAGTCAACTTTTTGAAAAGTGAAGTTGAACATAAAAGATTATGCAATCCACTTCCTCCAATTCAAGCTGGTGTTGGTAGTGTATCTAATGCTGTTTTGGAATGTTTAAAAGATTCTGATTTTAAAGACTTGACTGTTTATTCAGAAGTTTTGCAAAATTCAATCTTTGACCTGATTGAAGCAGGCAAGGTTAAATGTGCTTCTGGTACATCCTTAACTATTTCTTGGGATAAAATTGATGAGTTCTTTAAAAACTTTGAAAAATATAAAGACAAAATTGTTTTAAGACCGCAAGAAATAAGTAACCACCCTGAAGTTATCAGAAGGCTTGGGATAATTGCTATTAACACGGTTATTGAAGCAGATATTTATGGAAACACTAATTCTTCATACATCAATGGATGCCGCTTGATGAATGGCGTCGGCGGCTCCGGTGATTATTGTGAAAATGCAGGGTTATCAATATTTATCACAAAATCAACTGCAAAAAATGGAGCAATTTCTTGTATCGTTCCGCTTGTTAGCCACGTTGACCATACAATCCATGAAATTCACGCACTTATTACAGAACAAGGTGTTGCCGATTTGAGAGGTTTAGACCCGATAGAAAGAGCCAAAACTATTATTGAAAATTGTGCACATCCAAAATTCAAACAAGAATTGTATGATTATCTTGATAAGGCAATAAATACTTGCAAATACAAGGAAATGCCTGTAGATATTGAAGATGCGTATAAATTCCCAAATATTTAATAGCAAAATGATGATTTCAAGGTAAAATAAAACTATGGACGAAAATAAATTACTTGAAATGTTTAAATTGCGTGAAGATATTCTTATGGCTCTTGAAGAGGGTATCTTGGCGATTGATAAAAACAAAAAAGTTATATTTATAAATAAATCAGCAATTCCAATGCTGCACATTACAGAAAAAGAACCTGTCGGAAAAGACTTGAACGAAATTTATCCGGCATCAAAATTGGGTGAACTTCTAACAACAGGTAAAAAAGAATTCAATGTGCAAATGAAATCATTAAAAAATGACTATGTAATTTCTGATAGAATGCCAATTTATGATAACGGTGAAATCGTTGGAGCTTTTGCGGTTTTCAGAAACAGAACCGAAGTTGTAAAACTTGCCGAAAATTTGACAGGAGTTAAACACCTCGTTGAATCTATGAGAGCAAATAATCACGATTTTGTTAATAAATTGCACGTAATCTTGGGCTTAATCCAAATGAAAAAATACGATGAAGCTGTTGACTATATTATGAATGTAAGTATGGTACAAAAAGAAATAATAAGTACCATAATTAAACAAATTAAAATTCCATCAATTGCCGCTCTTTTGATTGGGAAATTTGCTAGATCATCAGAACTTGGCATCCATTTTGCATTGGATTCTGCTAGTTCACTGGAAGAAAACGATACAAAAATTCCGTCAGATGTTTTTATAACAGTGCTTGGAAATTTAATTGAAAATGCGATGGATTCACTCAATTCTACAGATGTTTCCAACAAAAAAATCTACGTATCAATATTATCAACTCCAAAAGAAATTAAAATTGTTGTCAGTGATAATGGCGATGGAATTAAAAAATCTAATTTGAGAAAAATTTTCAAAGATGGATTTTCTACAAAAAGTAATTCAAGAGGAACCGGACTTTTTGTTGTTAAATCTTTGATTGAAACTTATAATGGTAAAATTTCTGTTACCTCAGAAACCGAGGTAGAAACAAAATTCACCGTTAAATTTAAGAAAGAAGGTAAATAATGAAACTCTATGCACTAAATACAGGGTATTTGGAAACCGATAAAAATACCGTTGTTGCTTTTGCAACACATGGAACTCGTTCTAATCCGCATGTTCAAAATGAATGGATTAAACTTCCTGTAATGGCATATTTAATTGAAACAGATGATGGCTACATCTTATATGATACTGGTTCAAACCCTGAAGCTATGAACGGTTATTGGCCTAAAACAATGCAAGAACTCTATCCGCTTTACCAAAAAGAAGAAGAAAGATTAGAAAATCAGCTTAAACTTTGCGGAGTTAAACCGGAAGATATTAAAACCGTTGTTCTTTCTCACATGCACTTAGACCACGCAGGAAATATCAATTTATTCCCTCACGCAGATGTTTATGTTCCGGGTGAAGATTACAAATATGGACTTGTGAAAGTTCACATGAACCCTGATAGAGAAACACATGGCGGATATATCAAAGGAGATTTAGAAGCACCTGTAAAACAATATCATTTGGTTGATGAAGATTTTGAACTTGCAAAAGGTGTTGAGGTTGTTTGTCTTGCCGGTCATACTCCAAACCTTTTAGGGCTTGTTGTTCACCTTGAAGGTCAAACAATTATTCTTCCTCAAGATTGTATTTATACTTCAGAAATTTTTGGACCACCTGCAAAAATGAGTGGTTTTATGTATGATAGTATAAGTTTCTTGAAATCAATCGAAAAAGTAAGAAATTTGGCTAAAAAATATAATGCTAAGGTATTTCCTGCTCACGATTGGGAATTTTTCCAAACAATGAAATTAGCACCAAAATATTATGAATAAGAGGTAATAAATGTACAAGGTTATAATCGTAGAAGATGACCCTATGGTTGCAATGATAAATACTCATTATGTAGAGCAGGATTCCCGTTTTTCTGTTGTTCAATCTTTCAGAAATGGGAATGATGCGTTCAAATATTTATCAGAAAATCAAGTGGATTTAGCTATCCTTGATGTTTATATGCCTGTGTTAGATGGTTTATCTTTGCTAAAAAAAATCAGAACAGCAGAGATTAATACGGATATAATTATGGTTACGGCATCAAATGATAAAAATACCCTTGATACGGTTTTAAACTTTGGGGTCATTGATTACCTTGTCAAACCTTTTGTGCAAGAACGATTTCAGCAAGCACTGGACAAATTCGTTGAATGCAGTATTCAAAAAAATAATGTTTGCGTTCTTGATCAGAAAAAAATTGATGAAATAATGAATAGCGAACATTTTGCGAATAATAATTTTGGACTTCCAAAAGGTATTCAAGAAAAGACATTAGACAAAATCAGAGAATACTTAAGAGAAGATACAAATAGCGGACATACATCAGAACAAATTGCAGCATTTTTGGATATTTCAAAAGTTACGGTTCGAAAATATATGCATTATTTGACAAAAAATAGCGAAGTTATAGAACAAATAAACTACGACACCGG
>CAVHEM010000096.1:0-34770 GCA_963635055.1 Bacteroidaceae bacterium
TCGAAACGTAATTTTCTGTTCCTACTCGGTGATTCAGAGTCTGTTTCTATGCTGGAGATGAACGAATTATAAGCATATTCTGAATAAGATTGTAATTAAAATTGTTCGATATTTAATCATTTTTTCCAAGGGTGACCTTTTTGTAGGTTTTACACAACAAAAAAGAGGTCACGAAGACCTCTTTTTCAAAAGATATAAATCTTGCAAATCTATTTTACGCTATCGATTACGCCACCGCCAAGCACGATGTCACCGTCATATAATACAACTGATTGTCCGATTGCGATAGATTTTTGCATATCATCAAACACGACTTCCATACTATTGTCATCAATCGGTCTTACTGTTGCCATTACAGGTTGTTGAGTTGAGCGGATTTTTGCACTTACTCGTTTTTCTTCTGTTAGCGGTTCTCCAAGTACCCAGCTTAGATTGTTTGCAACAAGCGATTTTTTGAAAGTTTTGTCAGCCGGTCCGATTACAACTTCGTTTGTATCTTTTCTTAATTCAAGCACATAAAGCGGTTCTGTTGAAGACACGCCAACGCCCTTTCTTTGACCGATTGTGTAGTTCCAAATACCTTTGTGGGTTCCGAGAACTTTGCCTTCTGTATCCACAATATTGCCGATTTTCTCTTCTAAATTTAGAAGTTCGTTATAATCGCCACCGTAAAAGTCTTGACTATCAGGTTTTTCAGCAACTTCCAAACCGTAATCTTTTGCAAGTTGTCTGATTTCGTCTTTTGTGTATCCGCCTAGCGGTAAGATAATATTTTTCAATTGGTCTTGTTTCAATCTGTACAAGAAGTAAGATTGGTCTTTTTTCGGAGCCACTCCACGTTTTAGGTAAAATTTACCGTCTTTTTCTTCAACTCTTGCATAATGTCCTGTAGCAAATTTGTCAAATTCAATTCCATCTGCTTTTGCCATTTGCGGCAATGCACCAAATTTGATATAAGCATTACACCATACGCAAGGGTTTGGGGTTCTGCCTTGAACATATTCAGATTTGAAGTTCTCAAGAACGATGCTTTCATATTGTTCTACGCAATTGCATACGTGGTAAGGTATTTCAAGATTTTTGGCAAGTTCTCTCGCATCTTCGATACTTTCTTTTTCATCAGGTCCGTAGCACGCATCTTTGTGTCCCGATTGGGCAACCATTCCATCTTTTCCCCAAATTGCCATTGTCGCACCGATTACGTCGTAACCTTGTTTTTTTAATATAAGCGCAGCGACTGTTGAATCAACTCCGCCGGATAATCCTACTAATACTTTCATTTTTACCTCTTTATCTTAATTTGACTGTCATAATTAAATAATAAAAAGACTAATTAATCAATAATTACAGCGATTTTTAAATTTTGTAAAAATAATTTCAAATACCCTCTTGCTTGATAGTTACTCTCAAGAGTTATAATATATTTATTATGGAAAGAGAGGAAAAAATGATATTAGACAAAATTAACCAATCAAAAGATTTGAAAAATTTATCTGTTGCCGAAATGAAAACTTTGGCAAGCGAAATGAGAGAGTTAATAATTAAAAAAGTGAATACAATTGGTGGTCACTTGGGTCCAAACTTGGGTATTGTAGAAGCAACTATTGCTATGCATTATGTTTTTGATATGCCTAAAGATAAGGTTGTATTTGACGTTTCGCACCAATGCTATCCGCACAAACTCGTTACGGGGCGTAAAGAAGGCTTTTTAAAACCTGAAAACTATATGAAATACACAGGTTATACTGCACCGGAAGAAAGTGAACACGATTTGTTCAAAGTTGGTCACACTTCAACTTCTGTAAGTTTAGCAACAGGTGTTGCGAAGGCTCGTGATTTGAAAGGTGAAGATTATAACGTTATTGCAATTATCGGTGACGGTTCATTGAGTGGTGGTGAAGCGCTTGAAGGACTGGATAATGCGGCAACTCTTAATAGTAATATTATCATTGTTGTGAACGATAACGATATGTCAATTGCAGAAAACCATGGTGGTTTGTATGACAATTTGAAACTTTTACGTCAGACAAAAGGTCAAGCCGAATCAAACTTCTTCAAAACTCTTGGTTTCGATTACATGTTTGTAGAAGCCGGAAACGATGTTGAACAAATGATTTCAGCGTTTGAAAAAGTTAAAAATACAAACAAACCGACCGTTGTACATATTCACACTCTAAAAGGTAAAGGTTTAGCCGTTGCGGAAGAAAACAAAGAAGCTTTCCACTGGATTATGCCTGGAACATTAGATGAAAAACCTAAAGACGAAGCGCCTGTAGCGGTTGAAAATTATACATCTTTAACTTGTGATTTTATTAAAGAAAAAGCAAAACAAGATAAAACAACAATCGTTGTAAATGCAGGTACTCCTGGGGTATTTGGATTTACTAAGGAATATCGTGACGAATTGGGCAAACAATATACAGATGTAGGTATTGCAGAAGAACATGCAGTAGCTTATTCATCAGCATTGGCAAAATGCGGTGCAAAACCAATTTTGGCAGTAATGAGTTCGTTTATTCAAAGAACTTATGACCAAATGTCACAAGATTTGTGCTTGAATCGTTCTCCAATAACAATGTTGATTTATTGGGGCGGAATTTCAGGACAAGATGCAACTCACCTTTGCACATTTGATATTCCGTTAATCAGCAATATTCCGAATATGGTTTATCTTGCTCCGACAAACAAGGAAGAATACCTTGCAATGCTTGAATTTGCATACAATCAAAACGATTATCCTGTTGCAATAAGAGTTCCTATGGTTGAGTTAAAATCTTGCGGAACTCCTGATACTACAGATTATTCGCAACTAAACAAATTCAAAGTAACTGAACAAGGTGAAAAAGTTGCAATAATTGCTGCAGGTAATTTCTATGGATTGGGTAAAGAAGTTAAAGACGAATTGAAAAAACAATGCGGAGTTGATGCAACTTTGATTAACCCAAGATTTTTGACAGGTCTTGATACTGAATTGTTAGAAAACTTAAAATCAAACCACAATCTTGTGATTACGTTAGAAGATGGTCAAATTGATGGCGGTTTTGGTGAAAAAGTTACAAGATTTTACGGAAATTCCGGCATGAAAGTTTTGAATTTTGGTGCTAAGAAAGAATTTACCGACAGAGTGCCGGTTTCTGAATTGTATCAAAGATATCATTTGACAAAAGAACTTATTGTTGAAGATATAAAAAATACAGTTTGTGACAAGGTTGCAAAATAAGATAAGTCAAAATTTCACGGTGACGGATTTGGAAAATTTCTGAGTCCGTCATTTTTTATAAAAAAGTTGATAAAATAATTTTGTCAGAATATAATTGAGGAAAAAGGGGGTAAATAGTGTACACAATTAAAGATGTAGCGGAAATGATGGATATATCAGAACACACCTTGAGATTTTGGGCAAAAAATGATTTTTTCCCGTTTGTAAAACGAGATAGTCACAATGTACGAATATTTACCGAAGAAGATTTAGGCTGGGTAAGAATTGTAAAGTGTTTGCGTTCTGTCGGTACGGATAACAAGTCAATAAAACGATACATTGATTTGTGCATTGAAGGCGATTCTACAATTCTTGAAAGATATCAGATTATTTTGGATACTAAAGAAAAAGCACTTCAACAAAGGGCGGAAATTGACAAGCAAATTGATATGTTGAATTACAAAGTTAATTTTTACCAAAATTTGATTGAGAAAAACGGAATTGACCCGTACAATCCGATAAATAAACAATTAGTGGATAACCAAAAAGTCGCTTGCTGTAAGTAGTTTGTTTTGTGAACTAAAATTTCTAAAAATGAGGTTGTTTAGAGCGAATAAGAAAATCTCTGCACTTTTGTTAATATTACTTTTTGTTAACAGAACACGACAAAAAGCCTTGTTTTTGGTAAAATCATTGAGAGATATGTGGATGGTAGATAAGGAGTATAAATAATGAAATCATTTACTGTAGATGAAATTACACAAATTGTCGGTGGTATGTTGACTAAGGTTGAAAGTCCTGAAATTACGCATATTGCACCACCTCTTTTGAGTGATGAACACACTTTGGCATTGGCTTTGGGAGAAGAAGAAATCAATAATCTTGCAAAATCAAAAGCAAAAGCGGCACTAGTTCCGTTGGGTGTTCAAATTAACGGATTCACTACTATTGAGGTTGAAAGACCAAGACTTGCAATGATGAAATTATTAAATTTATTCTACGTTCCGCCTATTGTGAACAAAGATATTCACCCTACAGCAACAGTTGACCCATCAGCAAAACTTGGTCAAAATGTTTGTATCGGTCCTAATGTTGTTATTTCTAAAAATGCTGTAATCGGTGATAATACAAAGATTTTGGCAAATGTTTATATCGGTAGTGATGCAAAAATCGGTGCAAATTGTTTCTTCCATGCCGGTGTAAATATTGGTGACAGAGTTCAAGTTGGTAACGACGTAATTCTTCATCACGGAGTTTCTTTAGGTGCTGACGGTTTCAGTTTTGTTACAGAAAATCCTAACAATATCGAAAACGCAAGAAAAGACGGCGAAATTAAGGGTAATGATGTTGAACAAATAATCTTCAAAATCCCTTCAATCGGTTCGGTTGTAATCGGTAACAATGTTGAAATCGGTGCAAATACTGCAATTGACAGAGGAACTATTGAAAATACAGTAATCGGTGATAATACAAAAATTGATGACCTTGTTATGATTGGTCATAACTGCCGCATCGGAAAAGGTTGTTTAATCGTTTCTCAAGTTGGTATTGCCGGAAGTTGTGTAATCGGTGACAGAGTTGTTATTGCAGGTCAAGCAGGTTTGGCTGACCACATTGAAATCGGTTCAGATACAATTATTACTGCAAAAGCCGGTGTTACTAAATCATTCCCTGCTAAATCAATTATTGTAGGTATTCCGGCTGTTCCGAGAAAAGATTTCATCAAACAATTGAAAACTATGAAAGATGCACAAGAAATTTTTGCAAAATTCAGAAAATTTGAACCAATGTTGAAATCATTTGAAGAAGCACACCAAGAGGTTAAAGGCTAATATGGTTACTCTTAAAAAAGAAGTTAAACTTGTCGGTAACGGCTTAATGAAAAATAAACCTTGCGAAGTGACTTTATTTCCGTCAAATACGGGACAAATAAGATATTTCGTGAAGGGTAAAGATTCGTTTACTTCTGATGTTGACCATGTTGTTTCAACTGACCATTGTGTGGTTATGGGAACGAAAAACGCAAGGGCAATGTTGACAGAGCATTTGTCTGCAGCGTTAGCGTTTTGCGGAATTGATTCTGTTGATATTTGTATGACAGAAGATGAAGTTCCTGCATTAGACGGTAGTTCTTTGCAATGGGTTGAAGCCTTCAAAAAAGTGGGAACTGACAAACCTTTCTTTGCAAAAGAAAAGTTTTATACAGTGTCAGAACCGGTTTACTATCTGAATGGAAAAACAAGTTTGGTAATACTTCCGAGTGATAGTTTGTTCATTTCGTATGCCGTAAACTATGACCACAAGGATTTGACAAGACGTTTTGTTAATTACAATCCTAAAAATAAGTACGAAATTATTGAAGCTAGAACTTTTGGTTTTTATCATGACTTGAAAAAATACCAAATGCTTGGGTTTGCTCAAGGTGTAACTCAGGATAATACGGTAGGTTTGACTGATGATGGCGGTTATACTACTGAATTGCGTTCAGAAAACGAACAAATAAAACATAAAATTTTGGATTTGATTGGTGATTTGTATTTGACCGGTGTAAATCCGTTGAATATGAGATGCCAAATTCTTGCAAAAGAAGCAGGACATGCGGTTCATGTCAAAGTTGCCAAAATGTTGAAAGATAAATTGATAGAAATATAAGGAGAGAATTATGACAGAAGAAACTAAAGATGAAGTATTGCAATTTGATGTTATGCAAATTATGGACATGATTCCGCACAGATACCCATTCTTGTTGGTTGACAGAATTACAGAATGTGTTCCTGGAAAATATGCAAAAGGTTACAAAAATTTGACTATGAACGAAGGCTTCTTCCAAGGTCACTTCCCTGGAAACCCAATCATGCCTGGAGTTTTGCAACTTGAAGCTATTGCTCAATGTTCAGCGCCAGTATTGATGACTATGCCTGAATTTGCAGGAAAATTGACTTTGTACGCTGGAGCAGACAATGTTAGATTTAAAAATATTGTAAGACCTGGGGATAGATTCGATATGGAAATCGAATTGACAAAAGTAAAAGGACCTATCTGCAAGGCTCACGGTATTGGTAAAGTTGACGGAAAAGTTTGTATTGAAGCTGATATGACTTTTGCGTTGAAATAATTGCAAAAATAGAGTTGATTTTTAGACGGCGGAACTTTTGAAAAAAGTTCCGCCGTCTAAGTTGCTATAATGTGTTAAATTTTACCACCTGTAACTTTTGGTTATTTTCCAACCGTCATCTATGATTTTTCTTGCACCATCTTTTGCCCAATTTATGCCGCCCATACTTTTATTTGCCGGTTGAATGCTGCCAGTATTTTCATCAAGATAAAATAAAAATAAGTCCCTGCCTGAGCGATTAGGTGGTGTGGCACTTCCGTTTACATCAACAAATATTGTGGTGTCAGGATAATAGTTTGAATTTACAAGAGTATTAAAACCAATACAAGTGCCGTCCGGTAGTTCGATTGATGTTGTACTGCCAAATGGTGTTGAAATGTAACTGCCATAACCTGTTGTCCAAGCATATTGAGCATCGTTATTTTTTGCGCCAAGATAATAATGACTTGGATTGAAACACATTGTTTTTTTATAATTTGTTGGTGGGAAAAGAGTTGCTCCATTGTAGTGAGGGAGAATGTATTTTGGAACAAAGTTTGCAGATGAACCTGAAAGTACGGCTAAGCCTTGTTCTTCATCAATAAGTTTTATAACTTGATTTAAGTGGGAGTACACTTTTTTTCAAACGTGTTATTGTTAATCTTTTTTGATAATTTGTTACAAGCATAGGGATTGTTATCGCAGAAACTACACCGATAATTCCTACTGTTATCAAAACTTCAGCGAGCGTAAACCCAAATTTCAACTTTTTCATTATTATTTTCCCTTCGAAATAATAATATTATTCAATAAATTTATTGATAAGTCAATAATTATATTTAATTATCAATAAATCTATAAACATTGAATTATCATGTAAGTAGGAGAAGTTGTGAAAAACCCTATTCTAAATGAAATAAAAAATCTTGTTGCGGATAGAGATATCACCCTAACCAAACTTGCGGATATGATGGGGCAAAAGTTGGGGCGAAATTATTCATTGGCGAGTTTGTCGCAAAAATTACGCAACGAAACGATTTCATATAAGGAAATTTTGCTGATTGCAGAATTGTTGAATTATAAGGTTTTGTTTTTTGATTTGTCTAAGAAAATAGGTAAATAAATTTTTAGTGTAGTAATTAAATTTAGTTAGTTTACACCAACAGCGTTAATTTTACGTGTCAGGCAAAGCCGTGACCTACGTTTCATAATGTTCCCCGCTGGCAGGGGAACCGAAATCTATGATTTCGATGGGGGGACAGATTCTGAATAACAAGAAAATTTATTTGCTCATTACATTCGCAAAAATTTTCTAAGTTTTCAGAATGACGAAAGCCTTGTTAGGTGCACCAATTAGTCATTCCGGACTTCGATCCGGAATCTGTTTGCAAAGATTGTACAAACTTGTTATTTATTTGAACAGATTCTTACAAAGCGAACCAACGAACCAGAGGTGAGTTGTGTGAGGTGAGTATGCGTAGGCGAAGCCGAAGAAGAATAAGATAAAATCTACGCAATTAAAATTGCTTGATTTTTAATCATTTTCAGAATGACGATAGCTCTATTTAGCGCCCAAAAATGCCAGTAAAATACTAATATTACGAAATGTAACAATAATTTATATAATTGAAATAGATACTTTTGTATATACTTTATATATATGTAAGCATTAAATGAACACGAGAGATATTAAGAGAGCAAAAATTACCGTTTAAATAAAGTTAAGAGAGAAAATTTATTCCTATTCCTAAATTCCTAAACAAAATTATTAACCCCCGTGAAAACGGGGCTTTTCTTTATCTAAAATTTATTAGTTATTTCATTATATTTTCAAGTCCATAGACGAAATCGTTTTTCTCAAAAACGTGGTTTACTGCCATTAAAATTCCGCCCATATAGCATTTTCTATCCATTGAATCATGTCTGATTTTGAAAATTTGACCTGATGAACCGAAAATAACCTCTTGAGATGCGATATACCCAGGCATTCTGACTGAGTGGATTTGAATGTCAGAATAAGATGTTCCGCCTCTTGCTCCTTTGATAGTTTCTGTTTCAGGACAATTATCTTTTTTGAAGGTGTCTTTTGCTTGTGACATCATCAAAGCAGTTTTGATTGCAGTACCTGATGGTGCATCTTTCTTTTGGTTGTGATGAAGTTCGATAATTTCCGCATTATCAAAATATTTTGCAGCCATTTGTGAAAACATCATCATCAAAACCGCTCCAGTTGAGAAGTTTGGTGCAATTAAGCAACCTGTTTTATTTTCGTTTGATAATTGTTTCAAGGTTTCGATTTCTTCATCTTTTAAACCAGTTGTGCCGATTACGATTTTTATTCCGTGAGTCAGGCAAAATTTTGCGTTTTCAAAAATCGCTTTTGGTTGTGTAAAATCAATCAAAACGTCAAATTTAACATTGTTTAACGCTTCTTCTATTGTTCTGTAGGCATCACCGACCAAATCTATTTTGGCTGCTAATTCTGTGTTTTCATTTTCTTCAACGGCATTGCAAATTTCTTTGCCCATTTTTCCGAAAGCACCGCATACTGCTACTTTAATCATTGAAATACTCCTTTTTAGTAATCTTCGACTACGTTATCTTCATCATCTTGTAGTGAAGACAAATCGTTTTTACAAACCATATCAAAATCTTCCGGCAACATATCATCTTCCGGCCAAACTGTGTCGTTGTCGTATCTTGCAGAGTTTAGGTTTACTGCTGCTGAAAGTTCTGAGAAAGATAAATCTGTTTCAGAAAGAACTGTTCCAGCCATATCGCAATCAGTAAAATTACTGTAAGTCATTTCTGCATAACTGCAATCTGCACCTACCAAAAGGCTGTCTGTGAAATCGCATTGAGTAATTACTGCTCTTGTCATATCAACGGCTGTCAAATCTGCGTTTGTGAAATTAACAGATGTTAGTGTAGAATCAGCAAATGAACTTGAATTTAAGTCAACGTCAGAAAAATCAATTTCATTCAGAACTATGTTTGAAAAATCAACTTCGCTCAAATCAACTTCTTCAACTTGTTTTTTCCATTCGTTGAACTTTTCCGGGGTATTTTGAATCATATCTAGTAATTCATCTTTTGTATAATCTAGCATTTCTATCTCCTTAAAAATAACTTATTCATTTTCTGATAAATTCATCTGCATCGTAAGCAGAACCAACTGGGTTCGATTAGTCACATTTAATTTTTTAAATATACTGTTCAAGTGGCTTTTTACGGTAACTTCGCTCAGGACAAGTTTGTCTGCAATAGACTTATTGTTTTCTCCCTGCGTAACTAATAATAAAACATCTTTTTCCCTTCTAGTCAAGGTTTTAAACTGATTAATTTGACTAATTGTAACATTATTTTGTGGAAGTGTTCTCTTTGCTCTCCTTAAAACTGCTTCCATTCTGGCTAGTAGGTTCGGGAGAATAAATGGTTTTATAATATAATCGTCCGCCCCTGTTTTTAATCCTGAAATCATTTTTTGATCTTCGTTTACTGCTGTTACCATAATGACCGGAATATCTTTTGTTTTCGGGGTTTTTCTAATTATTTTCAGAGTTTCCCAACCGTTGAGTTTTGGCATCATAACGTCTAGCAAAACTAAATCAATGGAATTGTCTTGGCTTAAAATTTCGATAGCTTTTTCTCCGTTTAGCGCACAAACAACTTCATAACCATAATAAGGAAGTACGTCTTCCAAGTATTTAGGGTTATCATCGACTATCAAAACTTTATATAATTCAGCCATTTTTAACCTCTAAACAATTTTATATTTAAGAGCTTTCAATGCTGCTTGCAATCTGTCGTCAACTTCAAGTTTTTGCAAAATACTTGCTACATGGGCTTTTGTTGTATTAACGCTTATGACAAGTTTTTGCGCAATTTCCATATTGCTGTGACCTTCTGTCATCAATTTCAAAATTTGTGCTTCTCTTGCGGTTAAGTCGTAATCTTTATATTTTTCATCAGGTTCAACTTCTGATTTTGCAGTGGCTTGAAGTACTACGTGAGCAATACTTGGGTCAAACCATGCCGCACCATCTGCAACGGATTGAACAACTTGAACGAGTCTTTGTAAGTTTATTTCTTTAGAACAATAAGCGTTTGCTCCGGCTTTTAGGCTGTTTAAAACTTCTTTTTCATCATTGTGTGAAGTTAAGATGATGATTTTTGTATCTTTATTTATGTTATGGATAGCTTGAGTTGCCTCGATACCATTCATATTCGGTAATCCTAAGTCCATAATCACAACGTCAATCGGATTATTTTTGAAAATTTCCAATGCAGCTTCGGCTGATGCCGCTTCGTATATTACACCTATAAAATCAACATCTTCAAATGTTGTTTTTAGTCCAAATCTTGTTAATTCGTGGTCTTCTACAATAAGAATATTTATCTTCATATATTTAATTCCTTCTTCACTAAATCAAAGTTAGAGTTCAAGTTATAGCTCTTTTCAAAATTGTTATTGGCTTCGTCTTGTAACCCTTTGTTTTTCATAACTAAGCCCATGTAGTAGTAATATCTGTAATCGCTATCATCAATGTATTTTGCAATTGCAAGATAATCTAATGCTTGGTCAAAATCTTCTTTTGCTATTTGTAGTCTAGCCAAATCAATCCAGCCGTCTTTGAAGTTTGGGTTGATTGCAACTGTTTTTTTGAGGTAAGTTTCTTCTCTATCTTTATCGAGCAAAGCCATTTGGTAGTATGCTTCGTAGGCTTTTGAACTGATTTTTAATATTCTTGCATAAATTTCTTTTGCTTTTTTAAGGTTTGCTTGAGCCTTGTAGATATCCGCAAGTCGAATTTCTGCTTCGTAAGTTTTATCTTTCGCAGTTGCTTTTTTGAAGTATGATTCTGCTAATTTTGTATCACCGTTTCTCATTGCAATATTACCGGCAACTAAAAGTGCATCAACTGATGTCCCATCTATATCAAGTGCTTTTAGAGCATAATCTTGTGCTTTTTCAAACTCTTTTAGTGCATAGTAAACTTTTGCAGTTAATGCAAAAACGTCTTTGTTTATATTCTTTTTCCCTGAAATTGAAGTTTGAAGGACTCTTAGTGATTTGCTAAATTCTCCTTTGTCATAGTAATAATACGCAAGAAAATATTTTTTAATGTATTCGTTTTTTGCCGCTTTATATAAAATATAATGTTGGGAAGAACTTAATTCATTGTCAAAAACTACAGTATTAATGTTTTCTGATTTAAGGTCGTTCAAATACTTAACCCCATCTTGCGGTTTTGAAGATTGGGAATAAATTTCTGCTTTCAGTCTTTTATAATTCATATTGACAGGATTTTTGCTGATTGCAATATCTATGGATTTTCCGGCTTGTTTAATATCACCGTTTTTCAAGCTCCCGATTGCAACAAGATAATTTGCATAATCAGAATCAGTAAGCAGAGCAGTTTGTTTTAACAATTCGTTTGTACATTCTTTGCTTTGGTCGTTGTACATAATGTTTGAATAAATTTCTGCCAAATAAATTTGATCTTTGTATGTCAAATTGTAATTAGGGAAATAGTAATTCTTTACATCTTCTTCAATCAATGCTGAAATTTCACTATCTTGAATTTTTGACATTGAAAGTTCTGCAAGTGTGAAAAATCCTATTGCTGCCATTTCTTGAGTTAATCTCATATATACATAATCATTTGGCACTACATTATCAATCAAAACTTTAAAATCCTGATAAGAAGTTCTGATATTGCTTTGCATAAATTTATCCATTGCAATAGTATATTGATTTTTTACGGAATTTCTTGTTAATGAACCTTTTTTCAGGCTATATGTAGGAATTGCAACTGATTGCTGATATGTGTCCTTTTTATTGTCTAATGGGTTGACTGGTGAAATTCCACCCATATCAAAGGCAAATACAGAATTTGTTAGTAGCGGAATAATTCCGGCAATTATATATATTTTTTTTAGCATTGTGTACCTGCTTTCGTTTCGGCAGTTTGACCAATATAATAGAAATTAAACAGGTCAAAAACTTCTTTTTCTTCTTTTGTTGCGTTTTCGTCAGTTCCAAATTTTTGAATATCTAACAAGTTATAATGACTCAAAATTGCATCGTGTTCTTTTGAGATTTTTCCGTGAGATTCAGATAGGAAAACTCCGACAATTTTATTAACCGGAATAGCTAAAAATTTGTCAACAAGACGAGGTTCAAAATGAGAGCCTGCACCTTTGCGCAAGATGTCGATAACGTTTATTATCGGCATTTTATCACGGTAGTGACGTTTAGATGTAATTGCATCAAAAACATCTGCAACTGCGAGAATTCTACCGCCAAGAGTGATTTCTTCTCCTTTTAGATGGCGGCAATAACCGGTTCCGTCCCATTTTTCGTGGTGTGAACAAGCCATTTCGGTAATAATTCTGAAATCTTGTGACATATAAATTTTGTTCAAGATATTGTGAGTAATTCTCACGTGTTCTTGAATATGTTTATATTCTTCATCTGTCAGTTTTCCGTCTTTTTGCAATACAGAATCTCTGATACCAATTTTCCCGATATCGTGCAAGGTTGCCGCTTTTGCAAGCAGGCTGATATCTTTTGGACTCATTCCGATAGCTTGAGCAAGCAATGTTGAATAAGATTTTACTCTTGAAGAATGGCCGGCGGTGATTTTGTCACGAGCATCAATAGACATTGCAAGAGTGTCAATGAAACTGTCAAACATCAATTTTTGCTCGTGGTACATTTGGAGCATTTTGTCAAACAGTTGGGCATTTTCAAGTGCAATACTTGCACTTCCGCCGATTGCGACAAGCAAATCTTCATCATTTGCAGTAAATACTCCGCCAATTTTGTTCAATACCTGAATAGCACCGATAATTTCTTTGTTATTGTTTGTTATTGGCATACAAAGAATTGTTTTTGTTCTGTAGCCTGTTTTTGTGTCAACTTCAGGGTTAAAACGAGAATCTTTGTAAGCATCTGTAATGTTGATTGTTTCGCCAGTTTGAACTACGTAGCCGGCAAGTCCGAGATTTGCGGGAAAACGAATTTCTTTGCTTTCATCAATTCCGAGTGCAACTTTTGACCATAATTCATCAGTGTCTTTATCCCAAAGAAAAACTGTACATCTGTCTGCTTGCATTGCATTACGGGTTTCTTCCGCTATAACTTTTAATAGTTCATCAATGTCTGTTAGGGCTGTGATAGAGCGACTGATTTTTACCAACGAAACAAGCGGGTCGCTTTTTGTCGGTAATGAATAATCCATATTGTTTTGGAGTTGTCTAATTCTTGTGTTAATCGTATTGTTTAGTGAATATTTGTCTTCATCAGTTGAGAGTTGCAAAGCGTTATTGTAATGGATTAGTGCAATGTCACGGTTCTCTTCTGAAAAGTTTATATTTCCAAAAATTAATTCACTTACCAATAGTGCAGTGCAACTATTGGCTCTTTTTGCCATAAATACGGCATCATCAAGCAATTGAATGGCTTTTTCGTAATTGTTGTTTTTGTCTTCCATATAGCGCAAGAAGGCTACAATGCTAAGACTTATTGACAAACCTTCCGAATATCTTATTTCTTTTGAAATTCGATTGGCTTCTTTTATTAACTGTCCGGCTTGTTCATAATTTTTGCTGTCTAAGTTCTGAAAAACCTGACGTATTATGCTCTCTATTGTTTCTATATTATTAACGATTTTAGTCATTATTTCACCTTTACTATATTGTACAATATTTTTCCAAATAATACAAAAAATTTTTATATATTATTAATGGAAAATAATCTAACCGTATGATGTAATATTTTCGTAGAATGTTACATTTATACTGTAGTGTACTGTAATATGAAAGGTTTTAATTATGGCAGATTCGCTGAAGGCACTTACTTGTCCGGCATGTGGCAAAGTTATGGAAAAAGTTTTTATTCCTTCTCAAGGAATAAATATTGATATTTGTACAAATGGTTGTGGTGGAATTTTCTTTGATAACAGAGAATTTGATAAATTTGATGAAAGAAATGAAGATGTTTCAGAAATTTTGAGTAAAGTTTCAGGAAAAGAATTTGAAAAAGTAGATTCTAAGAAAGATAGATTTTGTCCTAGTTGTGGAACGAAAATGGTTAAAAACAATACAAGCGTAAAAGGTAATATCGAAGTAGATGATTGTTATGTTTGTGGTGGCAAATTCCTAGATAATGACGAACTTGTCAAAATTCGTGAAGAATACGCTTCAAATGTTGAACGTAGTGCAGATGTTTTGAAATACGTTTATTCTCAAGTTGGTAAAGAATTGGCAGAAGTTGACGAAAAATACGTTAACTCAAAAATAGATAGAGATCTTGCACAAAAATTATTCTACAAAATAATGAAGTTTTAGTAATTCAAAAACTTCTGACATTTCCATATAGTAACCGGAATTCAGAAGTTCAAAAAATCGATTGTATGATAGAGGGGCTGTAGATTTTACCGTTAAAGGGTACATGTACAGTCCCTCTACAAATCTTGCAAATAATTCTGTTGGTTTTGTGTAATATTTTTTTAATTTGTTTATTTTGTTTGATACTCGGGCTTGTTTCTTTTGGTATGCTTTTAATCTGATGTATGCTGCGAATTCTTTTGGCATATCCGTAAAATCTTGTTCAATATTATCTATTGAATAGGTTTTACATTTTTTGAAGAAAACTCCACTTATTAGTTTTACTCTGTCGTATTTTAATAAATACCTTGCTTCTGATTTTTTTATGTACCTGTCAAATTCTTTAAATTTTTTTGAACGTAAAAAGTTAGGATATTTATTTTTAATAATTTTTTCGTATTCGTTTATTTTTTGTTTAATTTTTTCTTTATGAGCATTGAGAATTTCAAATTTCGCATTTTTATCGACTAATTGTGTAATTTTAAAAAGTTCATCTTCATAAGGTTTGATATCATCAGCACGAAAAAGAACACTCAAACTGCCCCCATCTTGAGTTATTGTGGGTTCTAATTTGTAGTGAATATGATGAGCAAACTCGTGTAGAAGTGTTGGAATTATACGGTTTTCCGGTATATCTTTGGATACATCAATTCTGTTTTTTAGATAAAAACCTTGATGTCCACGTGCTTTTGTTGAAGTGTGTATTTCCAACCCAAGACTTCTGTATAATCTGATTAACTTTCTTTCATTTGTTGTCATACATATAACTATAAATGTAAGTTGAGTTTAAATCAATAAAATTTATACGTAATCTGTTTTTTCAAGTTCATCTTTTAGCGGATTAGGTTGAACATTAGGTTCAATTCTGCTTGGAACCTGATAAAAATAAGGAGTTGTTCTGTTGTATTTCAAACTTGAACCTGACCCTAATTCAGGCGGATAGTATTGGATAGTTTGCCCTGACGGATTGTAGTTGTATGAAGATTGAACCGCATTGCCGAAAACCCAAGTGTCTTGTGCTGAAACTGAAGTCCAAGTGCAGAAAAAACTTAACACAAATGCTAAGATAAACCATTTACAATTCATAATGTGATACCTTTCTGTTTCCCCTAATCAGACTTCCCCTAAAAGTCTTTCTTTATATATTAAGCTTAAAAGTCGAATTTTTTTGATAAATTTTGAACGGATTGTTACATTGTGTAATATTAAGTAATCATGTTTACGTTATTTATGTTTACACGTTTACATAAATATGGTATAATAATAAAAAAGGAGATAAAAATGTATAAGAAAATAATTGAATTTATAAAGAATAACATGTCATCAAATACGGAATTGGTGTGTTTTCGTGTTCCTAAAGAAATGAAGCATTTGATAGATAAAAAATCTGCCGATAGGCAAATCTCTTTTCCTGATTATATACGTTCAATGCTTGCAATAGACTTGTTTTCTGAAATTTTAGATTCAAATTTGCGTGTCATAGCAAGTGAATGGATAACAAAACAGGGTCAGGATTCAATAGAAATTTGTTTTTCGGAAAAAATAAATTCGTTAAATTCTATTATTGATAAGGCTTCTTTTGCTGTAAATGAAACCAAAAACCTTCAACAAAAATTCATAGAAGCGGAAGTTGAATATTTAGATGCTATTAATAGTCGTATTGATTTGTAGTTAAGAATGGAGGAGTTAATATGTAGAAATATTGAAAATTTTTTATAAATTGGTAGAATAAATTTATGAATAAAGAAAATTTACTAATCATAATAATTTTAATTTTGTTGTTATTGCTTGGTTTATCTTGTGCGAATATTTATAACTACAAAAATAAAATTACAAAAATGTCTGTAGAAATCTCTCGATTAAATACAACTATCTCGACTTTAAAAAAGAAAAATGATAATTCTGAAAATATTGATGCTATAGAAATAAATGTTCAGAAATGTATGAAATCTTGCGGTTATACCTCTGCTTGTATGTCAAATTGCGTTATTGATTCTGAAAAGGTTTGGAAAAAGAAACTTGATGTCAGTTTGGCGAAGTTGGAAAAGTTTATGACAAGAGAACAGTATTTGTTACTATTGCAAACTCAAAAAGATTGGAAAGTTTACGCAAATCATCAAAGGAAGTTGAATAGTAGCGTAATTGGGAATTTTTCCGGTTCTATATATTCAAATCTTTTATCCGGAGCTCAGGTTGGTTTAATAGAGCAAAGAGCAAAAATTATAGATTGGTTTGTGTTTTTATATTCATCACAAAAATAGATTATTTATTCTACCTTATTTAATTGTCAGTAGTATTTATAAATAAGGAGATTTTAAAATGAAATATGATAAAAATTTTGAAAAAGTTATTAATTACATCTTTGATTCAGAAAAAGGTTTTTCCAATCATAAATTTGATAAAGGGGGAAGAACTAATTTAGGTATAACTCAGTCAACCTATAATGCTTGGCGTAATAAGAAAAATCTATCACCAAGAGATGTTAAAGTAATAACAAAAGAGGAAGCGAAGCAGATTTATTATGAAGAGTTTTGGAAACCTTCAGGTGCTTATAAAATTTAAGATTTAAGAGAGGCTTATTTATTATTTGATATGTCTGTAAATAGTGGTCCGGCTACTGCTAGAAGGTTATATGAAAAATCAAACGGTAATATTTATAAATATTTAAATGATAGAAAAAATTATTACGATAACATAATAAAAAAAGACCCAACTCAGAGTGCGTTTCGAGAAGGTTGGAATAATCGTTTGAAAGATGTAGAAAGAAATATGAATGAGCTTGTTAATCAAGGGTATTATACTCCTTCCTACCAAAATGAAACAACTCCGTACGATAAGGGTTTTAAAAATATAAATTTAAATTCAAATTTTGAAAATTTTACTAATGAAGAGTTGCAAAATTTGAGAAATAAATATTTGTATTTAAAGTATAAAAATTCTATACCAACTGGTTTTGGTGCTGATATTGAATTAGAGCAACTAGGTAATATTCTTGGTTTAAAATCATTTAGCATTGATAATCCTAATGTTTTTTTATCGAATGATTATTCTAGGATTTTTACAAGAGAAGATGTTAGAAATATGACAAAAGAGGAATTTGCAAAGGATGAGTCTGCTATTATGGCTCAAATTAAATCTATGAATGGTACAATGCCTACAAATAATGACATGCAGCAGGAAATTTTAAGTGGAAATAATGTTGTTTATGTTGATTCTTATTTTCGTGCAGATGGAACAAAGGTTAGCGGATATTATCGTAGAATTTAGTTTTGAAATTTCAGTTATTTGGAAATTTAGCTTGGTTTGTCTTTTTATATTCATCACAAAAATAGAAATAAAAACTCCCACTATTGAAAAAATAGTGGGAGTTTTCTATCGACAAATTATTAGTCTTCTTTTTCGAATTGTTCTTTGCCTACTGAGCAAAGTGGACATACGTAATCGTCCGGTAAATCTTCAAATTTTACGTTGTTGTTTTCTGCAGGATCGTAAACATAACCACATACTGTACATACCCATTTTTCCATGATATTTTTCCTTTCTTTTACAAGTCTGTTTTCTCTGTTCTATTTATTTTTATATAGTTATGATTTTTGGTCAATATCAGGTTGGTTTTGTTTTTGGGCTAATTTCTTTTCTATATCCGCTTTGACTTGATATTCGTTGTCTTTTCTTGTAATCAACATCAATGCCGGTGCTAAAACTCCCAATGCGCCGATACATGCTCCAATGTTTTTCAATACGGCATACTTTTTAAGTTTTCTTACACCGCCTAAAAAGTCGTTCAAGGTTTCGCCTGAGTTTTCGTATTGAGTAAGCAGTTTTTCTAATTTTTTACCTACATTTCTCAATTCGTCTAAATCAATGTATTTTCTGGTATCAGGTGTTTTTGTTTTCTTTAAGCAGTTGATTACGTCTGATTTTTTAGCCGCATAAATTACGAAGTTTTTGTTTTCCGGTTGAACTGCGAATTTGTACAATTCTGCATCATTTTTGCTGATGTTTTTAAATTCTTCAATTTGAGATTTTAAAGTACCGTTTTTCATAACGTTTTCAAGACCGGTTGATTCGATTACTCTGGCATCTAAATCGATTGATTTTCCTTTTTTGTCAGCGTGTGCTTCCATTGCTTTTGAAATTAAAGGTCCTGCAAAGTACATGAATGCCCAGAACAAGCCTTCTTTGATTACATATCCCATGAAATCTTGTGGGTTTCTGGCATGAGTTAATCTTTCGCCTGTGATTGTTCCATCAACAAGCATAAGGTTTTTAACCGGGTCAAATATAAAGTCTTGAACTCCTCCTGTGAAGGTTACATTTTTATTGTTGTTCTTGTGAACGTCAGCAAATGCAGATGAGAACGGAATATTTCTGCCTTGTTTTGCTTCTTTTTGTTGTTCGTTTTTTTGTCTTTCAAAATAATCTTTTTTGATTTGATTTTCTGTGTATTTATGTCTGAATTTTGTCAAACCGAGATAAGTTCCTGCGGTTAACAAAGTTGAAGCAGCAAATCTAATCATTGTGAGGTTTTTGAATTTTACTTGATGTTTTGCAACGTTTTCTAAACTTTTTTTGATTTTTGCGTTTGGTGCAAATTCTTGAGCAAGTTTTAATATTTCAGGGTTTTTAAGTATTCTTGCATCTACTTCCGGATCAAGTTTAGCTGTTTTAAATAATGTGTAATCCAATAGCATTTTATAAGCCGGAATACCCCATAGCCAAATAGCTTGAGTCCCAAATTCATCTATAAATCTATCTTTTCCTTCGACTGTGTCACCGGCAATGTATGAAGCTGCCGTTAATCCGCAGCTGTTTGCAACGTCTTTTACTGCAAGGGGTACCAGTGAACTGTTATTACTTAATTTTGAATATATATATCCGTTAATTGACATTTTTCCTATCCTTTTCGGGACAAAAATTCCCGCTCAACTTGTGTATTACAAGCCCCAAATTAAATTCATAAGTTTCACGATTGGAGCGTTCGCTTTTATTGTTGAGCGTCGTCGCATATTTTTATTTTTCATTCTACTTACCTTCACTTTCCTTTCAAAACCTCTGAACTAAATTAATTGCTTAAATTTAGACTAGTTTTAAATTTTTGTTACATAAAAAACAAGACCTTCAATTTAGAAGGTCTTGTTTTTTATCTCTTTTTACCGACAGCAAACATTCGAGCCGTTTAAAACAAGCCTTCTAAGATTCGTCTGCTACGTCGGTTTTGAATATACATAAAATTTGAAATCCTTTTATTTATGTTAACAATTTAAAATTACCACAGGCATAGTAAAAAATCAATAGGTGTATTTTAGACACTTGTGTTTTTGATTACGAGATATAAAGTTTATGTAAAGATGGAAAATGGTATGGTATAATTAAATCATGGTTTGGTAGATAGTAAAGGAGAAAAAAATGATTCCTATTTTTGATTCAAAACGTCAATACGCTCAAATCGGCGAAGAAGCTGAAAAAGCGGTATGTGAAGTAATGCGTTCAGGTTGCTATATTTTAGGACCTAATGTAAAAGCGTTGGAAAGTGAATTAGCAAGTTATATCGGCTGTAATTACACTGTAGCATTGAACTCTGGTACAGATGCTTTGCACATTGCATTGCGTGCATTAGATATCGGTGCCGGTGATGAAGTTATTACAACAGCGTTCACTTTTGTTGCTACTGCTGAAGCTATTGGCATGGTTAACGCTAAACCTGTTTTTGTTGATATTGATGAAAATACATTCAATATTGACCCTAAAAAAATCGAAGCTGCAATTACACCTAGAACAAAAGCTATTATTCCTGTTCACTTATACGGTCAACCTTGTGACATGGATGCAATTATGGCAATTGCTAAAAAACACAATTTGAGAGTTGTTGAAGATTGTTGCCAAGCTATCGGTTCTACATACAAAGGTAAAAAAGTTGGTACTTTTGGTGATATCGGTTGCTATAGTTTCTACCCTACTAAAAATCTTGGTACAATGGGTGATGGCGGTCTTTGCACAGTTAATGACGAAAAACTTAAAGATAGATTGATTGCTTTGAGAAACCATGGTTCAATGGTTCGTTACCACAATGATGAATTGGGTGTAAATAGTCGTCTTGATGAAATTCAAGCAGCAATCTTGAGAGTAAAAGCAAAATATATCGATGAATGGAATACAAAAAGACGTGAACATGCTCACTATTACAATGAATTGTTTGCAAATTGTGCAGATGTTCAAACTCCGTCTGAATTAGACGATACATATTGTGTTTATCACCAATATACAGTTAAAATTCCTAACAGAGATGCTGTTCACAAAATGTTGGGCGAAAATGGTATCGGTGCTATGTTGTACTACCCAATCCCTCTACATTTCCAAAAAGTTAATGCTTGGTTAGGTATGGGTAAAGGTTCTTTACCTATCACTGAAAAGAACACAGAAGTAGTTATTTCACTTCCAATGTTCCCTGAATTGACAAAAGAAGAACAAGAAACAGTTGCAAAAACTTTGATTTCTTGTATCGAAAAATCAAAATCTGCAGCCGCTTGTTGCTAATTGATTTTGTTAAAATATTCAAAAAGCCTTCTGAAATATTTCAGAGGGCTTTTTGTTTGTTAAGATAAGAATTATTGAGAGTATATTTATTAGGCTTGTGTAAATAATTTGTGATTTCCTGCTTGAACATTTTGTTTTAAGCCGTTATTTTGAAAAATATCGTTTTGTGAATGTTGTGGAATATTTTCTGTTTGTTTGCCGCTGAAATTAACGGTCAAAAGATTGTAAATCCCTGCAGCCATTGAATTTGCCAATGTTGATGAGTTTGTCAAACCGGTATCAGGAACATTGTACTGAGTGTTAAAATCAGTTCCTGGTCTAGAAGTTAATTGTATTCCGTTAATTTGATTACTCATTGTTGAAAGATTTCCTTATTTTTTTATTACGCCATTGTTTGCATTGAAAAGCAACCGCCTGATGGGTGTCCGTTTTCATTGTATGCTCTGAGATTTCCGACTCCGGGGTGAGGATAGAATTTTTTACCTCTGACATCAATACATTGATTTGGGTCAGACATTGTCTTTTGGTATGCTATGTTTACATTTGGTTCAAAGCCTACTGCGTACCATAGTGCTTCAAGGTTGTTTTTTATAACCCCGAAGGTTGCACTCATTATGTTTCTGGTTTCATTATCTGTAACTTTTATGCCAAAGTCAGTTTTTACGTAATTGTCTGTAGTTGCTGATACTTCTTTAATTTCGTTTATTGCTAATTTATCGTTATAACTCATCGAATATCCTTTATAAACTCTGCTCTTATATATATAAAGGATATAAGTTATAAATAATTGCCTTTTTTAATCTGCTTTGTAAAGAATTTGTAATATTTGCTATTGAACGTCAATAAATTTATGAACTTGTGGGATTAGTCTGGTATTTTTGTATTTTTGTGTAAATTTATCAAGTAATTCTGTGCAAAATTCTGAATTTACAGTCATTTTATCGCTCACCATTTTAGGTTGCAAAACAAGTTCTATATTGTATTCTTTGCCGATATTTGAGCAAGTTATAATTTCGTTTTCTGTTATATTTTTGTCAAAAACTATTTTGGCAAAAGTTTCAATACCATTGCAATTTGCAAAAAACTTTCTATGCAAGTCAAACGAGTCAAATCCAGTAGATGTTTGAAGTTTGATGTCTGCTGAAATTATATCAATTAGATTTTTTACTTTTTGCAAATTTTCAGAAAGTGTTGCGTTAGTTTCCAAGTAAATTTTTGTTTTATTTTTTACAAGTGGTAAAAATTCTTGCAAAAATTCGCTGTGCAGTAATGGTTCTCCACCTGTTAGCGAAATTGAATGAAATGTTGATAAATCGTATTCAGAATTGATTTTTTCAAAAAGTTCTGTTGGAGTATATTCAATTCCTGTTTGAAATTCAGTGTCGCAATAGTCACAATGAAGATTGCAGCCACAAAATCTTATGAATAATTGTTTGTAACCTACGACAGGACCTTCACCTTGAATTGATGAGAATATTTCATTTATTTTAGTTTTCATTCATTATGTTCTTTCTGATATTATCTTTTGACAAATTTTTCAGTTGCTCATACAACCTGATTTCATCATCTGATAAATTATGAGAAATTTCAATACTTACGGTAATAATTAAATCTCCGACTTTGCCATTTTTCTTTATTCCTTGTCCGGAAATTCTGAATTTTTGTCCTGAAGTTGTATTTTTAGGAAGTTTTAGTTTTATAATTCCGTCAAAAGTCGGAATTTTTATTTCTTCGCCCAAAACTGCTTCAAATGGAGTTATTGGAATGTTGTAGTAAATATTTTGTTTGTCGTGGTGAATTTTTGTTAGCATTTCAATTTTGACGATAATATATAAATCGCCGTTTTCGCCACCATTTTTGCCACTGGCGCCTTCTCCTTTCAGACGTAGTTTTGCGCCGTCTTTTATTCCTTTGGGAATAGTTACGGTAATTCTTTTCTTTTTGGAAATTTCGCCGCTGCCGTTACAATTATTGCATTTACCACCGTTTACAAATCTGTGACCGTTACAAACAGGGCAAGTGAGTCTTGTTAATACATTTATTACTCGCTTGCTGCCTGTAATAACTTCTTCCGGTGTTATTGTAACTTCTGTTGTTATATTTTGACCTTTTTGAGGTTTTTTACGTGCTTTGTTTCTTTTTTCTTTTTCAAGTTTTGTGAAAAAGATTTTAAGATTTTTGAATAATGAAGTCTTTTGTTTTTTGTGGGTACTTTGTGTTGATGAGTTGTTGTAAGATTTTTTTTCTGTTGCTTTGTTAGTGTAGTTTTGTGCCGTGTCAGATTGTTGTGTATTGTTATCTTTAAAAATTCCGTTAATTATGTCATAATTACGTCTTGATTCTGCTTTTGACAAAGTTTCATACGCTGCTGTTATTTCTTTAAAAATTTCACTTGCTTCCGGTGTTTTGTTAATATCAGGGTGATATTTTCTTGCAAGAGTTCTATATGCAACTTTGATTTCTGCAGTTGTTGCATCAGTTTTTACCTTCAAAATTTCATAATAATTTTTAGTATTGTTAAACGCCATACTATTTATCTAATGATAAATTATGAAATTTCAACATACCCAAAATAATTATTTGCAAATATCGTTTCTATATTTAATTCCGTCAAATTTGATTTCTGCTAAATCTTCATATAAATAAGTTTTGGCTCTGTTAAGAGTTGAAGAGGTTCTTGTTAAAACAAAATTTGCACCGATTGAAGTCAATAAATCTCCATTTAAGCATTTTTTGACATTTATAAATGCTAAATTTTGGTCATTGTCAATGTTTTCAATTCCTTTGATTTTTTTGTTAATTTGTCGAGAATAGACAACTGCGGACACTGAGGAATAATTATTTGTTTTTATTTCTTCGTATTCGTCCGCAAATAATCCTTCAATACATTTGAACATTATTTTGATTAAATCATCGCTAATCAAATTAAGAATTGCACCGGCATCAAAATCTTGGAAAAATGGCTTGAATTCGTTTACTACAAATTTGTCTTCTTCAAGTAATGTGCAATCAACACCTAAAATTCCTAAGTACGGAACTCCTCGTTTTTCGAGTGATGATAGTGTATTGTTGACTATGTTTTGTATTCGGTTTAGTACTGTTTCTGAAATCTTATAATCAGGAGCAAAACAACCCATACCGTTTGTCCAAAGTCCGCCATCACCATCTTGTGCAAATTTGTAATTCGCAACAGTTGTAATCGGAACGGCGCTATAACAATCGGTTATGTAATAAACAGTAAAATTATGCCCCATTGTAAATTCTTCTGTGAGAACTTCGTTTTCTCCCTTAGTAAATAATGTGTTTAAAAATTCTGAGGCTAAAGAAATTGTCGGACAAACCAATCTGTCCCCGTGAACACTTGATTCTGCAGTTCTTATAAGAAGTGGAAATTTCGCATTTTTAATCCAATCTTCTGCGACTTGTAATTTGTCAAAAGTTCCGAATTTAGAAGTTATTGCATGAATTTTGTAAAGAAATTTCTTCCCGTAAGATTTGTTGTAAGTAATTTTGCTGGCATCTTTTGTTGGACCAAAAATATTCTGTCCGTTTTCTTGGAAAAATGAAACAATGTCGGCTTTGATGGCTTTTTCTGATGTTGGGATTGTCAAATTGATTTCATTTGCCAGTGCAAATTTCAACAATCCTGTCAAATCGTCTTCCCTAATGTCTACAGACTTAAATTTGTCATTTTCAACACAAGGATTGGGAGCGATAAAGATTTCTCCAACACTTTCATTTTCTCTCAGTTTATTTGCTAAAGTTGTAGAAATAGCGGAATTTCCTACAATCAGGATATTTTTCTTATTTTTTTCCATACAAAACATTATAGCACAATTTTCTTTCGATATAAATCCCTAATTTTCAATTTATCTACATAATATGAATGATTTTGTTAAGTTGTATTAAGAAGTTTGTTAAAAACTATGCTACAATAATGACAAAATGGAAAATTTTATTAAATATGAACCATAGTAGAATGGAACAGAGGTAATATGGCAGGTTTAGTTAATTTCTTATCAAATGCACTTATGCCCCAACAACAAGTGGGGACAACAGCACCGGTAGTTACTCATACTACAAATGGCGGCAATCCTTTTGGAAATAATCCGTTTGTAAATTATAACGGAAATCGTTATGGACAATATTATGCCCAAAATAAACCTGTGAAGGGTGGATATTTTGCAGGTTACTACAATGGAAAACAAAATATTGTAGGTCGTAGGTTGTTTGTAGAAGTGTAAAATTTTTGGTAAAAGGAAAATTTATTATCAAGAGAGATTTTTAGTTTTTCGCCCGACATATTGAAAATATGTCGGGCGTAAATTTTATATTTTTTGAGCAGAAATCTTTAAATCATAACCTAATCCATGGAATATTTTGTGCAAGATGTCTATGCTGGGAGTCATTTTTCTTGCAAAGATTTTATATAGAGTAATTCGGTGTATGCCTATTAGTTTGGCAAAATCACAAATTGTGTATTTTGCTTCAATTAATGGTTTTAAATTGTAAATTAATTCATTTATGTCTTTTGATGTTGAATAGTCCTCTAATAGGCTATTCAGCCACATTTGAGTATATTCTGTATCGTTTATAAATTGTGTTTTTAAGTTATCTTGGTGTTTAGGAAAACTTTGTAATAAGAGTTCTTCTTTTTTATTCATTATTTAATCCTTTCAACATAATCGTTTAAGTATTTTGTTGCAATTTCTATGTCTTTGTTTTGTTTGGATTTGTTCCCGCCTGTAAAGAGTAAAATTATTATATTATCAATTTCAGTGTAATAAATTCTTAAACCATTTTGAAATCGAATTTCATATAATTTTTCGGATAATCGTTTGATGTCCCCCATCAAGCCTCGTTCAATTTTTGACAATCTTTTATCAATTATTAACTTTTGACTATTGTCTAAATTTTTATACCATTCAATATATGGAACTTTATTATCAATAGTTTGGTAATATAAAATTTCTTTCATAATTTTATTGTAGCATATTGGCTACAATTTTTCAATATCAAATAACATATTCGCCCGACATATCGAAAATATGTCGGGCGACAATTTTATATTAATTTGTTATTTTATTCCCAAATTCCGCAGCTTAAATAGTGGTCGCCGCAGTCTGGAATTATGGTAACTATTCGTTTGTCTTTGTTTTCAGGACGTTTTGAAACTTTAATTGCAGCGCAAATGTTTGCGGCTCCTGAAATTCCTGATAATATTCCTTCTTTGGCTGGTAATATTTTTGCCATTTCTAGCGCTTCTTCATTTTTTATAGGTAAGATTTCATCTATGAATTCTCTGTGGAAATTTTTAGGTTCAAAGTTTGCTCCGATACCTTGAATTTTATGTGGTCCGGCTTGACCTTTTGCAAGTACTTGGGATTCAAATGGCTCAACAGCTATTGCTTTTATGTTTGGAGCTTTTGCTTTCAAATTTTCGGCAATTCCTGATATGGTTCCACCTGTTCCGACTCCGGCTATAACAATGTCAACTTTTTCGTCTGTATCTTGCCAAATTTCTTTTGCAGTTGTCAAAAGGTGAGCTTTAGGATTTGATTGGTTGTCAAATTGGGAAGGAATAAATGAATTAGGATTTTCTTTGCTAAGTTCAATTGCTTTATCTACTGCACCTTTCATGCCGTCTTTAGCCGGAGTTAAAACGAGTTCTGCTCCGTAGGCTTTTAGAAGCATTCTTCGTTCAAGGCTCATTGATTCCGGCATTGTTAAAATGATTTTGTAACCCCTTACGGCACAAATCATCGCCAGTCCTATTCCTGTATTCCCGCTTGTTGGTTCGATTATGAGGGTATCTTTATTTATTTTTTCATCATGCTCAGCATCTATTATCATCTGAAGAGCGGCTCTATCTTTTACTGAATTTGCAGGATTGAAGTATTCTAATTTAGCAATAATTTCAGCATTTCCTGAGTTTAATTTGTTAATTTTTACCATTGGAGTGTGTCCGACAAGTTCTGTTAAATTGTTTGCAATTTTCATTTTATCTCTCCTTTCACAAGTGTTAATTTATGTTGTTTTTTGTAATGTTCCATGCCTTTGGAAATCTTGACGAAACTATTTTAGCAAGTTACAATTTACTTGTATATAAGGTGAAGGGAGTAGAAAATGACTAATATACAAGTTTCACAAGAAATTCAAGAAAAATGCTGCGTTGCACGTGGTGTAAAAGGAGTACCTGCTCCAATTCCTCAAGAAGGAGAATGGACAAAGTGTAAAGAAATCAAAGATATTTCAGGTCTTACACACGGTTGTGGTTGCTGTGCACCTCAACAAGGTACTTGTAAATTGACTCTTAATGTTAAAGAAGGTGTTATCCAAGAAGCATTGGTAGAAACAATCGGTTGTTCTGGTATGACTCACTCTGCTGCTATGGCTGGTGAAATCCTTCCTGGTAAAACAATTTTGGAAGCATTGAATACTGACCTTGTTTGTGACGCTATTAACGTTGCAATGAGAGAATTATTCTTGCAAATCGTTTACGGTAGAACTCAAACAGCTTTCTCTGAAAACGGATTGCCTGTAGGTGCAGGTCTTGAAGATTTGGGTAAAGGTTTGTGCTCTATGTGTGGTACAATCCACTCAACTAAACAAAAAGGTGTTAGATACCTTTCATTAACTGAAGGTTATATTTTGGAACTTGGTCTTGATAAAAATGACGAAGTTATCGGTTACAAATTCGTTAACCTTGGTAAAGTTATGGATGCAATCAAGAGTGGTGTTGATCCTAAAGAAGCTTACGAAAAGAATATTGGTACTTACGGTAGATTTGCTGATGCAGTTAAAACTATCGACCCTCGTAAAGAGTAGTATCGAGTTACTGAATTTTTCTATCTGAAAAATTCAATTAATGCAAAGGGCATAGTTGCCCGTTTTATGACAGTAATAAGAAAAGGAAAATAATTATGGCAAATTTTGAAGGAAAAGATAGACGTGAAGCTACTTTAGCTAAAGTTCTACCTGAATATGGATTCAAAACTTTAGATGAAGCTCGTGAATTATGTTTATCAAAAGGTATTGACGTTGATGCTATCGTTAAAGGTATTCAACCGATTGCTTTTGATAATGCTTCTTGGGCTTATACTTTAGGTTGTGCAATTGCGATCAAAAAAGGAATTAAAAATGCCGCTGATGCTGCTGAAGCTATCGGTTTAGGTTTGCAAGCATTTGCAGTTCCTGGTTCAGTTGGTGATACAAGAAAAGTTGGTATCGGTCACGGTAACTTAGGCGCAATGTTGTTGAGAGAAGAAACAAAATGTTTTTGTTTCTTAGCAGGTCACGAATCTTTCGCCGCTGCTGAAGGTGCTATCGGTATTGCAAGAAACGCTAACAAAGTTAGAAAAGAACCTCTAAGAGTTATCTTGAACGGTTTGGGTAAAGATGCTGCTTATGTAATCGCTAGAATCAATGGTTTTACTGCTGTTGAAACTGAATACGATTACAAAACTGGCGAATTGAAAATCGTTAAAGAAACTCCATTCTCAGAAGGTGAAAGAGCAAAAGTTAAATGCTATGGTGCAGATGATGTATCAGAAGGTGTTGCAATCATGATTAAAGAAGGCGTTGATGTTTCAATCACTGGTAACTCAACTAACCCTACTCGTTTCCAACACCCTGTAGCAGGTACTTACAAAAAATGGTGCTGGGAAAATGGTAGAAAATACTTCTCAGTTGCTTCAGGTGGTGGTACAGGTCGTACATTGCACCCTGATAACGTTGCAGCTGGTCCTGCTTCTTACGGTATGACTGATACAATGGGTAGAATGCACGGTGATGCGCAATTCGCAGGTTCATCTTCAGTTCCTGCTCACGTAGAAATGATGGGCGTTATCGGTATGGGTAACAACCCAATGGTAGGTGCAACTGTTGCATGTGCTGTTGCTGTAGCAGAAGCAATGAATAAATAGTTTTTAATTGAAAACTTATGAGAAAAACAGGAGTGATTTCGCTCCTGTTTTTTTATTTTATGTCAGGCAGTGCCGTGACCTACGTTTCATAATGTGCCCCACTTGCGGCACTAGCTGAACCGGCGAAGAATGAGCCGAGTGAAACTGCGTGCCGTATGGCTGGGAACCGAAATCTATGATTTCGAAGGGGGGTAATGAAAACAGATTCTTACAAAGCGAACCATGATAACAGATTCTGAATAACAAGAAAATTTATTTGCTCATTGCATTCGCAATAATTTTCTAAGTTTTCAGAATGACGAATCTATAAATTTTCTAAAAATCTGTTCGTATTGACTGTAATGTTAAACCGTAACTACTGATTTATAGTTATGTTCCAGATGCGATTTGAATTTTTCGTGATTGGGCGTTGGTAAAACTATGCAGTTCTCAAGTTCAGAGCCTGTTTTGATTTCTGAATCATCAAATACGACGCAGTTTTCAAGTTTTACGTATTCGCCAATTTTGCAGTTATTGCCGATAACATTATTTCCTACAACTCGCAAAGTTTTTGGAAGTTTTGTATTACCGCAAGTATAACTACCCAAATTTGTATCAACAACTTCATTGTGTTTAATTTTGCAAACTCCATTGAACACATCTTGAACAGATTGTTTATATTGTTCAATTGTGCCTATATCGTTCCAATATCCGTCAACGGTGAATGTATTGATTTGTTTTTCTTCTAATAGTTTTGGAAATACATTTTTAGCAAAATCATAGAATGTATTTTCCGGAATATAATCAAAAATTTTGTAGTCAAAAATATAAATTCCGGTGTTAATCAAATTACTTTTTGCTTCTTCTTTTGATGGTTTTTCTTGAAATTCTGTAATAAATCCATCTTCATCAGTTACTATCACACCAAAATTTGAAACTAAGTCGTGAGAAACTTCTTTAACACCGATAGTAGCGATTGCATTTGATTTTTTGTGCGCTTCAATTCCTTTTTTGATATCTGCATTTGTCAAAATATCGCCTGACATAACAATAAATGCTTCACCTTCATCAAAGAAATGTTGACATTTTTTTACACCACCGGCTGTTCCGGAAAGTGTTTCTTCTTTGATGTAGTTGAAGTTTATACCCAAATTATTTTTCTTGTATCTGTCAATAATTTGGTCTGCTAAATAGTAAGTGTTTGAAATTACATTTTTAACACCTGCATTATGTAATTGAGTTAAAATAATATCCATAATTGGAGTGTTCATTACATTAATCAAAGGTTTTGGCATTTTTAGTGTAATTGGTTCCAATCTTGAGCCCATACCCGCAGCCATTACCATTGCTTTAATTTCGCTATTTGTTTTAATCATATTTCCCTACTAAATTTTTATTGTAACTATCTTTAGTAAATTTTACTATCAATCTGTTTTTTTATCAATAACCTTTTTGAATTAATTCATAAAAATTTAACTATACAATGCTTTTATAATATCTTCTTTTGTTAATTTTGGATTGATTTCTTTTATAGTTGTTATGCAGTTTGTATCAATAGGTTCATTGAAAATTTTTTCTAACAAATCCTTATCATAATCGTACAAAATAGACCCGTGTTGCAATATATAACCGTTTTTACGGCATTGCGCAGAGCCGATAAGTTTTTTGTTTTTATAACATAAATCTGCACCTGTTGATAGCAGCATACAATAATCAAATTTTGTATTGATAGCTTTTGATGTTCCAAAATCCAATTCGATTCCGAGTTTTTGAAATTTATCTATCAATATTTGTGAAATTTCTTTGTAAGAAGAAACAACGTGTTCCCCGTTTTTTAGGTAATTTGTCGGGCATACGAAACTATACGTTATTTCGTTGTCGTGCAAAAGCGCTCGTCCGCCGGTCAATCTTCTGACAACATCAATATTTAACTTTTTTAGTAAGTCAAAATTGATAAAATCCTCTTTTTGATTTCGTCCGAGAGAAACACAAGCAGGCTTCCAGCCATATAATCTGAAAATTGGTTCAGTGAGTTGTTTTTCTATTGCATTTTCAAGAAGTTTGGCATCTGTTGCCATATTTTCTTTACCTGAATTACAACGGTAGGTCACTAGTTCCATTGCTATATCCTCCAAAATCGTACTCACGGTGAATAGAATAACCATCATCAAGTTTTGGTGGAGTGATTTCATCAAGCGGAGGCAAGTTTGATGTATCTATTTTTGAGTAATTTGTTTGTTGAATAGGTGGCAAAATTTCCGGCAATTGTTGTTGTGGAGTTGTCGTCATTGGTTGTGCCGGTTGTTCTGATTGAACTTGTTGAGTTTGAGTTTGTTGTTGAGTGGCATTTTGTCTTTCGCTATGTAAAAATATCAAGTTTTGATTGATTTTAGATTTGCTAACTTTTGCCGGTTTTTCTTTTTTTTCTTTTATTTTTTTTGTTGAAGTTTTTGTTTGGGTTTCTGCTTCTTTTACTTCTTTTTTCGAAGTGTTTTTTTTGAATAAACTCTTTTTTGCCTTTTGAGTTTTAGAAGCGTTTTCTTCATTTGGAAGATTAGAAGATAATCCGGTAACTTTATCCGAGTTAACGGTTGTTTCATTTTTTGCTATGTTTAGTTGATTTTCTTCTGTTCCTCTAAGCATAATTGTAGAATTTTCATCACTTGTTGGGTTTTGTGACAAATTTTGCGTATAATTTTCTACATTTTTTACAGTTTGAGAGTACTCTTCGTTTTGTGCTTCTTGTTCTTGAGGTGTTTGGCTTGCCACCTTTTCTCCATTTTCTCTCGCTGCTAATTCTTGTTCAAATTGTAAAAGTGTTTCGTTACCTACAAACTGTTCAAGAGCGGCACGTTTTGAGAAAAATTCAGATTTTGCGTTTCTAAATTTGTCAAGTGCTGTTCTATAGTAAGCATCAGTGATTACTATGAGTTCTCTTGGTGCATTGTTTGCTTGAGCGTACTCAAATTTTTCTTGTCTTTCGTTAACTAAGTCAGCAATAAGTTCAACTTGCTTTTTTGCGCTCATGTAATCATAGTACAAATCAACCGTTTTTTGTTGCAAGTCTTCAACTTTGCGGATAAGGATAATCATATCGGCATCGTTTACTTTTGTGTATTTGTAGTTAAGTGCTTTTGTATCTTGTGACATAATCCCAAGAACATTTCCACTTATAAGAGATGTTCCGGCGATAATAGGGTTTCCTATTCCTGCACCGACAAGTGTTGACATACTTGCAATTGTTGTTAAAACTTTTTTTATTGATTTTTCATCAGGTTTATCTGCATCAGGGTTAGCAAGTTTGTATAGCGCAAAGTTTATTGTTTCACTTTGCATTGCAGCACCTTGCCATAACAAAGATAAGTCTGATAGCATATCTTGTCCGTCATATTCAAGTTCTTGCGAAATTTCTTTTGACATTCGTTTTAAGTCTAAATCGGCGTAAGTGTAATCGGCAATTTCTGCATCTTGAGAATTGTCAAGTTTTGCATAACTTTTTTCAACGTTAGCGCTTTTAACTTCTTCCGCTTCAACATACTGTTTTTCCGGAATTTCTGATATTCCGACTCTGAATGCAGGAGGTTTTGGAAATTCAATGTCTGGCAATATTTCGTCAGAAAATGCCGGAATTGCTGTTAATCCTATTAATAACATTGTTGCAAGAATGCTTTTATTTTTTAACATTATTTCCTCCTACTAAAGTGGAATTGTAATCATATTGGTACATATTTAGGTTATCAACAACTTTTTTCCCAGCAAGTCGTTGAAGTTCTAAGTGATATTTTTTTGCCATTTGTTCGTATTTGAATTCTTCAAGTTGCATATCTTTATATAAAGCAGAAGAGATTGCAATTTCTAAGAAATCTTCTTCGTCCATCGCTTTTACATAATTTTTACTGTAGAGCATTTCTCGAGAACGAATTTCTTTCAATTGAGAAAGTGAATTTTTGTAATTGTAATATGCATTGATAATTTTGTCTTGTAAACTTTCTACAAGTCCCGCTAATTCAATCAATTCTGTATCTGTTAGCGGAATTTCTTGTGGAATATTTTTTCTGTTAATAAAGTTTTGAATCATTCTGCCTGCAGCATAACTTCCTGATTGTATTGCATAATCCGCTCCGACTAAAGATGGCGCAAGTGCAGCACCTGAAACTATTGCAGAAAGTGTTTTTGCCATTAGTGATGAATGTATTCTGCGTTGGCTTTCCGGAGTCGACAATTTTTTTAGTGCAAATCCGATAACTTGGTTGTTTTCAACTGTTCCTTTCCACAAACTGTCAATATCGTCCATGTCTTTTTCTTTTTGAAGTTTGATAATTTCGTCCATAATTTCTTTGTCGCTAATGACAATAGACGCTTGGCTTTTGACGTCAACTTTTGGCAATTCTATTTGAGTTTGCTGAACTTCTCCCAAATGGATTTCTTCCGCAAATACAAGTGATTGCGACAATGTTAATATACAAGCTATCCCTAATGCAAAAATCTTCTTTTTCATAATATTGTTATAGCACAATTATATTAATAAATCCAACGATTGATTAATGTTTACATCTTACGGTTGTTCAACAAATTTGAAATAAAATCTACAATGAACGAAAGAGGAAAAAGAGTTGAGCAGTAATGATTTAAAGTCGTGTTATATGAGCCCCGTTATATCAAAAGCTCTTGTAAATAACACATTCAAAACAAAAGGTGATAGTTTTTTTGCAAATAATGAGTATAAAAAAGCGATATCAAATTATTTGAATGCATTGTTTATTGAAAGAAATAATGCAGAAATTTACTATTCACTTGGTGTTTGTTACAAAAAATGGGGCAAATTAAGCAAAGCGATTGAGTATTTAGAAAAAGCTGTAATGCTTGATTCTGATAATTATGAATATTTCTATCAACTCGGCTTGTGTCATTTGGAAGATGGTACTCCATGCAAAGCGATTAAATGTTTTATTCAGGCTATCCAATTAGAACCTGAAAATCCGGAAGTAATTTATAATTTGGGACTTGCTCATGAACGTTGTGATGAACCTGATATGGCAATGATGATTTATCAAAAATTGATAGAAAATTCACCGAATTATATTAGCGCTTATTTGAGAAAATCTTACTTGCTTTCGAAAATGGGTTTATATAGTCAGGCATTGAATTTGTACTTGAATGCGTTGAAAATAAATCCAAAGTATACAAAAGTATATTCTGAAATAGGTTTATGTTTTGACAAATTGGGTAATTCTCGTGATGCCAAAAGATATTACCGCAAGTTTTTGTCCGCAGAACCTCAAGATGAAAAAGCAGTAAATGTTCTAAAAAGAATTGAAGATTTGCGTAAAATTGAACCTAAACTTAACTCTCAAAGAAAAGTTAAGTTAGCAATTGTTTAACTTTAATCTTTCCGTATGATGTGATTAGTTTACCTTTTTTCTATTATTGTCTTGGTAGGAATGGATTTTTATGAGTAAGAAATTATTACAAATTTTAATTGCAAGTTTTTTAGGTATAGGTACAACAAATTGTTGTTTAGCCTCAGAAAGTTTAATAAACGGTATCTTGCAATTGGAAGATAAAATGTCTTTAAATATTGTCAATAAATTACAAACGATTGCAGATAATGATAATGTGTCGTTTTCAAGTGAGTGGCCAAG
>CAVHEM010000096.1:34780-39699 GCA_963635055.1 Bacteroidaceae bacterium
TTTTTTAGTGATGGGGCTGACAAATCATTTTTTTATATAGTGAAAAATGATTTTAATTCATTAGAACTAGTGCGTTTTGCGTATTCAAAAGAAGATGAAAATTGTTTTACCGGCGAAAATCCAAATTTTTGTATCCCAAAAATTTCACCAATAATTAATAAATATTCTTATAATAAAAATCGCTATTTTGTTGAAAATATTCCTGATTTTGTGAATGCACCAACTAATGTTGAACAGTTAGAAGTTTTGGTAAAAAATGGAAAATTTTTCGATAATAAATATTCTAAAACTTTGAGTGACAACGATGGAGAAACTTATAAAAGTTGTAATTTCGATACTGACGGTCTTGTGACTGATTGTATGACTTATGACAAGTCTGATGATTCTCTTTTGTATGTCGAAACTTTGGAACGAAGATTTAATAAATCAGGTTTAGATAGTATTTACAAATACGTAAAAACTTCAGCAGATGGTGAAAAATTAGAAGATTACTATTATTCAACGGGTGTGCATAATATTTATGATAAAGATGGCAACATAGAAACTTTTTCAAAAACTACTGATAACGAATTTTGTTATTATACAAAGTCATTGCCTGATTTGTATATAGATACGATATTTAAAAAAGATGCTGATGGAAAGATTACTAAAGAAATGTTGTATGACCGTAATCACAAATTGTTCCGAGAATACAGTGCAAAATATGATGAAAATAATGACATTTCTGAAATAAAAGTTAATGATTATATAAATGGTGTGGATTGGTCAATCGTGCCTATTGCCGTGAAAGAGGCTACAAATCTTCCTTTTAAAATTAGATTTTAGTACTTTACAATATTTCTTTTTGGATTACACTACTGTACAGAGTACACTAATTGTAAATAAGGATTCGTAATGCCTATAGAGTCGGTTACATCATATAATCAGCCATTCTATCGTATGAATAATTTCCAGAACGGAAACAACAAAATTGCATACGGTCACATGAATATGCCGCAAAAAAATCCGGAATCAACGGTTACTAAAAAGGATAAATTTTGTGCAATGTTTGGAGCGGTTGCAGGTGTTTCTGTTCCTGTTGCGTATTTAATGAAAAAACAAAATACGAAAAACTTGTTCAAATTGAAGTATGGTGTAAAAGAAATGCTTTTGATGGCTGCCAGTGGTAATATTGGCGGAATTTTGATGAGTTCAATCGGTGAATCCAAGCAAGATAAATTGAAAAAATGGAAAGAAGGCGCTTTCCAGATGTCATTGACTGCTACTCCAATGCTATTGGTTGATGGAATTATCAAATTGTGTGAAAAATCAAAAAATCCTAAGATAAATAATAATTTTACGAAAATTTTAGCATCTATCGGTGGAGTTGCAGTAGGCTCAAATGCTGCGATTACATTGTTTAATCATTTGCGAAGCGGTAAAGAGGCTAAAAAACCGAAACGAGAATTGAAACTTGTTGATATGGTTGCTAATTTAGATGATGCAGTTGCGGTTTGCGTTTTAGCAAAAATTCCATTTGCTGATAAAATTCATATCGAAAGAGCCTTGCCATTTATTTATTCTTTCTGCGGTTATCGTTCAGGAACCGGTGAAAACAGATACTAATCTTTAGTAAGCCAATTTTTGCAAGCGTTCAAAAATTCATCTTTAAAGTCGTTATACAAATCTTCTGCGTGATTTCCTTTTGGAAATTCTATGTAATGTTTTTTGCAGACGGCTTTGTCATATAAAGATTTTGTGTGCCAAGCAAAAACTGTAGGGTCTTTTTCGCCGGAGATAAACAATGTTGGAGTTTCAATATTATCAACAACATCAATCGGATTGCTCTTTTTTAAAAAAGGATTTCCTGCTCTAATTGAAAGCCATCTTTTTAATTCGAATTTTTGAAATATTGTCGGATACCACGCACGAGGGGAAAACATGTGATTTTCAATTTTGAAAAAATCTGTGGGGGCAGAAACTGCGATGCATTTATGAATTTGTTTATCTTTAGCGCAATGTAATACAACTAATGCGCCACCTAGCGAAAATCCTAATAATGAAACTTTTTTATAATTTGTTTTTGCAAAGTCTACAACAGAATCCAGATCTTGACCTTCTTTTGATGTGAAGGTATAAAATCCGCCGCTTTTTCCGTGTCCTCGAAAATCCATTGAAATTATGTCGCAATATTTTGACAAATCATTTGCTAAATTGACAAATGATTTAGAATCTTTTGTCATAAACCACCCAGGGCAAAGAATTAGAACTTCGTCGTGTCCGGATTCGTGATGATTTGCGCAAATTGTAACATTATCAAGTGTTTTTAATTTAATTTCATTCATTTGAAATTATAAATCTCCGGACTCCATTATTTCAGTAAAATTATTCATAAGTTCATCTTTATTCAATAATTTGCAAGTTTTACCGTTAGTTAATGTAGAAAGTAATTTTTCTTCATTTTTGGTAAGTTCATGAGTATTGTTTTTTGAATATTTTTTTTCAGGAGATTGCAAGGTTTGAGAAATTATTTCATTATCGCTTGCACTTGCTTCTTTTATGACTGTAACTATATTTTCTAAATCTGATTTTGTAAAATTGCATTCAAATTTGGGCTCGAATTTATTTATTGTTTGGTCTGCAATATTCACTTCAAATACTTCTTTTATATCTTTTCCAAGTCCGCCGATTTTGCCGGAAAAAGTATAATTACACTTGTTATCAATCCAACCGTTAATATCCGCTTTTATTGAAATCTTTAATCCAAAGAAATCTATATATTGGTCGAAATGAGCAGGTTCACAAGTTTTGATATTGTTATAATATCTGTTAGTAAGGTCGTTTGCTTTTGCGTCCCAAATCGCATCTTTGTTTGCTTTTTTATTTAATATTTGCGTTACGGTTTCATGATTTATATCTTTTTGATTGTCAATTTGACCTGTTGTGAGCGCATAAGATATAGGTAATGTGCCAATTATCGTCATTGATAAAGCAAGTATTGTAAGTATTTTTTTCATAGCTATTCCTTTTGTTTAAAAATTGAGTATTGTATTAAGGTTGATTGGATTTTTACTTATGTTTTTTATTTGACAAGCGCCTTGGTTAAATACGATATCCATCAAAGCCATATCAGAGTCTGATGGATTTATGAACGATGTCATATCAATATCATTCGGATTTTTTAGCATTTTTGTTTGACCGTTGCTGCGTGCTTCTTCTTGTAATATTGAATCTCCAACTGATAAAAGTTGTTGTTGAGTGAATTCACAATGTGCGCTCGGTTCAAACGTCAAAAGTTGCGCTTCTGATGGTGAAACTCCGTAAACTGAGGCAAATGAGTTTGAGGCTCCATTTGTTTTTCCTACAAAATCAACGATACATTTGTTGTTAGACCAACCGGAAATTTTTACGTTAAAGTCCAATTTCATACCAAGTGCTTCTGTCTTTAATTTTTCACTGTATGGTGTACACGCTTTGATATTGTTTGAAAGTTTGCTTCCGGTTGTGCTTGTCGGAACTTTACGAGTAGTTACAACTTCTGCAATAACTTGAGTGCTTATTATTGTAAAAGCGAGTATCGTTAAAATATAATAAATCTTTTTCATTCTATCACCTGCTTAGTTATTTTATTTTTATTATACCAATATTATAAAATTTTGGTATAATATATGTGAGGTATTTTGAAATTTTTCAGGGAGAGAGAATATGACAAGGCATGAGATTTCCGCTAATGAATTATTGATGATTGGAGTTGGAATTTTGATTGTGGGAGTAGTCCTAGCATCTTATTCTTTTTCTACTTATGTTGAAATGAAACAGTTGGATAGTCAATTTGATTTTGACACCCTTGATAAAAATACCCAAATGTCGACTTCTGACAAATATTATAAATATCTTGAATATTCCGACATTCTAAATCAAAAACTCAAGGCAAATAAAAATATTCCATTTAAAAATGTTGCTTGTGTTTATCTTGATTACGCTCAACATAACGCAACTGCATTATATGATTTGACGGATAAAAAAATGACAATGGATTCGGAGAAAAAAAGTGTTGGGTTAAGTAATATTCGTTCTTTGTATAAAATGTTGGATAACTATAAATCTTGTTCAAATGCATCTGTATATAAAAAAGTTCTTGATGATATTTTAGAGGGCGCTTCAAATGCAGAAAAAGACAAATTGAGAGCAGATGAAAGAATGAACGAATTTTTGTACGGGGGAGAACCAAAAGTTCCGGAACTTGCAACTCAAGAAGAACGACAACAGTATGAAGCACAACAAAATCAACCACCTGTTCAAGAGCAATCTGCGCCAAATTATGTCGATAATAGCGGGCATGCACAGAATTTAACACAAGAACAAATTGATTATATAAACTCACAACAAGCCCAAACCTCAAAAACCGAGTAACTTTGCAATCCGGAATAATCTTGCCTTTCACAAAGTTTGTTGGCATTGCCATGACGTTAATTTTACGTGTTAGTCAGTGCCGAGACCTACGTTTGGCATTAAAAGATGTGCATGATGTTGTTATAAATTTCTGGATTACTTCGTCACTTTGTTCCTCGTAATGACGATATTGGCGGGTGTTTGACGGGTTTTACGTCATTGCGAAATTGTGCGTAAGCACAATTGTGGCAATCCAGAAATATTTTACCAGATTCTTACAAAGCGAACCATGAAAACAGATTCTGAATAACAAGAAAATTTATTTGCTCATTGCATTCACAAAAATTTTCTAAGTTTTCAGAATGACGAAAGCCTTGTTAGGCGCACCAATTAGTCATTCCGGACTCCGATCCGGAATCTGTTTCAATATCAAACAGGCCTTGAAAAAGTAGGTTGGCGTTGCCTGAAGTGCCCCCTTAAAAACGGACACTAGGTGTAGGACATTAAGTGTTCTCTAAATTCTCTTGGTGTTAACATGTTTTTGTTCC
>CAVHEM010000097.1:0-7469 GCA_963635055.1 Bacteroidaceae bacterium
TTATCAACCATAGCATCAGGAAACCCCTGAAGTCTGAAACATTCTTTGGGTGTTAGCCGTCTGACTCTGCAATCTTCATCAATTGTTCCCATATTGCAATGAGTATCAAGAGTTTGAGAACAACCTTTGCCAACTCTGCCACGTCTTGTTTTTGATTGAGGGAATGCTAAATTTATACCATCTCCAATTGTTGCAGTATCATAGCCTTTTTTAGTTCCGTTTCTAAATTTCATTAAAGGTCTATCGCCACCGACTTTTAAAGTTTCAACAATATTGGATTCCTTGTATTGGTTAAATCTTGGTTTATTTATACAATACAATCCCGTTTTTCCACTTCCGGCATTTGCAACAAGACAAGAACTGACTCCATCTGTTTTATATATCCGAGAACCTTGAGAATTACCAGCTGTTTCAGGGATTTGATTTAAACCGATTTTGACATTATTCTCTGAATTGCTTCCTGTGATAGGAAATATTTCTGGGGGACATCCGTTTCCATAATATCCAACAATGTACACTCTTTCCCTGTTTTGAGGAACTCCGAAGAACTTAGAATTAAGAATTTGCCATTGCACTTGATACCCATGGTCGGTGAGAACGCCAATGATAGTTGCGAAAGTTCTTCCACCGTTGTGGTTAAGTAAGCCTTTGACATTTTCGAGTATAAAATATTTGGGCTTTTTGTCTTTGAGAATCCGTGCGACTTCAAAAAAGAGAGTGCCTCTGGTGTCGTCAAATCCTCGTCTTTTTCCTGCAATTGAGAAAGATTGGCAAGGAAATCCCGCACAGAGGATATCGAAGTCAGGGAGTGTTTTTGTGTCAATTTGTCTTGCATCTTTGTAATAAACCTCGTTTTTAGTATTAAAATAATTTGAATATAGTTGGCAAGCATATTTATTGTTGTCGCAATAACCTATGCTTTCAAAGCCGACATTTTCTAAAGCAATTTTAAAACCACCAATACCTGAAAAGACATCGAAGAAGCGGAGGCGAGCAGAGGCTGGAGATAATTGCGTTGAGCAATTATCGTAATGCCGTTTAGTGCGAGCCCCCAAGTTGTTGAGTTTAGTCATCTAATCCATCACTCCTTCCTTGCAATTCACACAAGAACAGAGCTTTTTGAATAGATTGCTCCAGTTGTTTTGTATGTAAATTTTTGTCTGTTAATAATTCAAATGCTTCTTCATAACTTTCGCAATTCTTAAGTAGCGATAATAATGGTGATATCATCTTTTGAGCTTGTTTATTGAGTTCTGTTTCAGATAGAAATTTAAACAAATCGTCAATTTGTTTTTGACCTTCTATTACAGGTTCTTCTTTAAATTGTGAAAATTGAGGATTTGCAGTTAGTAAAATATCTTCTCTGATTTCAATATCTTCTTCATCAAATCCATAAGTTTTGATAAAATATTCCTTTGAAAATTTAACTCCACTATCAGATAGAATTTTATCTCTTTGAGCTAAAGATAAATCAACATCTTCCTCCTGATAAAGTTCAAATATCGGAGTTTCTGCATTAGGGAAATTTATTTCATAAATCCATTGGATAAGTTTGTTTATAGTATTTTCAACAAGTTTTTTATCCGAGTCAATAATGTCTTGTCGGATACCCATGTGAGTATTAGCAGCCGCATAACTACCATTTCCTCCGATTTCAGTTGTTAGGGTTTGCCCTAATATTGCTTTTGAAATTTCTGCATTCATTTTATCGATTAGTTGTTCATAAATAGCCGCAGAAGAAGATTTATTTGCTTCTTGAATTTCAACGGATGAATCGTCAGGAATAACAGCAATTGCATCTTGAACCATTTGCTCTAATAAATCAGCTAAACTGTCAGTTTCTTCTTTTGTTGCTCCACGAGGGTGTTTGCCGACTAAATGTGGCATTCCGTATTTTTCAGTAAATACAACCCAAAATTTAAGTCCACCTTTCTTAAAAGTTACAGACCAGAAAACACGAGACAAAACTCTTTCTCCGTATGGGTTTTCGTAACTCGGATTTGATTGAGGACAGAGAAATTTTCGAGGAGGAAGTTCTTCACCAAAATAATGTTCCTTGGTTCTGAATTTAAGTTGGTTATTTTCATCGAAACAAAACCACTCAGGAGGTTTTGCCTTTAATTCGATTGGTAGAACCAAATTTCCAACTTTGCCCCACATAACTTCAATAGGTGTAAATCCAAATAGTGGCGTATCTAAAATGTCAGAAATAATGTTGGTTATATCTAATTTTTTAAGAGTCTTTTCTATGATTTCAGCATTTTTGTCTTTATCCAGACCACGATTCAAGTCCCATTCTAAAGACAAAACACCTGCTTTTCTTGATTGAACGCAAGCAAAAACGTGAGGATCGCATAATAATTCCTTGTAAATCCTAACATCTTTGCCTTGTTTCCTCAAAACAATATCAGGATCGGGTAAATATGTTCCCAATGAATAAAAATTTATGCTTCGTTTTCGAGTTGCAATTTCTTCAGATAATTTTTTTGCCATAATTTTTCCTTTTGGAGTAAATCTAAATATTCAATATAAGGTTTTTAAAGACCTTTTAAAAATCATTTTTAGGGTACGTTGGATATAAAGTTACATTTTAGACTCTGCTTCTCATTTAAAAGCCTTCTACAAGTTTTAAGGTTTCATATCTTTTTCGAGTTGAAATATTAATGTCACCTCGCCCACTTTCTGCTGCGTGAAGCGCTAAAGATAAAGCCCAAAATCTATCTGCGTGTCCGTTTTCAGAATGGTCAGCATCAAATCTAATATTATTTGCAGTTGTTGTTATTCTTCTAACGGAGTGCAAATCTTCTCGGATATTGTGTTCTTTAGGGATAAAAACAGTTTTATTTTCAAAGTTGGTTCTAGTTGTATAAGCCAATTCTTCTTTTATTTTGTTGGTGAACATAACCTGCTCAACTCTGAATTTGCCAAATTTCGTTTGTGCATCTTCAGATAATTGCATTCCGATTCCGGTCGCATCAATACAACTTCTTCTAAAATTCCTTAATGACAAGACTTCATATAATATTTCAGCTTGTTTTTGAAATTTCATTTTAAGTAATTCAATAACGGCTCTTGTGTATAAAATATTTTCAAACTTTTCTAAAACCCAAATGACAGTTAAATCTTTGCGTCTTCCAATGTCCATTCCGACATAAATATCGTTTTGGATTTCAGATAATGGTTTTAAAATATCATCCATTTCACAAGTTGTAATTAAATCATAAGGAAGAAATGCACAAGCCTCATCAACTGCAATACAACAATATTCTTGCAGCCATGTGTATTCATCAAAACAGTTGTCTCGTTCATTTTTGAGCCATTCTTCTTGTTCTTCTTTAGTGGTTTGCCTTTGATAAATTTTATCAACCAACCCCTCAGCAACAGCAAGTTGAATCGGTGTTTTGTGCAGACTCCAATTTAATTGTTTTTTGTTCACTTGGTCTATAAATTTATAATACAGACAATTTTTACCGTTATGAGTTGAGAGTATTCTTAATGGATATCCCCAAGTTACACATGGTCTTGCTGCTTTCCAAAGTTCTTCAGGATTATTGTGAAAAGCAAATTCATCAAGAACAACTTTCCCACCTTTGGAACGGAATCCTTTAGGGTTAGAAGATAAAGCGTGGATTTTAGTGCCGTTTGCAAATTCAATAACTAATGCTTTAATGTCTTTATCACTATCAATAACAACTTCGCCAAGTCGTTTCGCAGACATATGGAACACTTTTACCCATTGTTCGCAGTAATCAATATATTCTTTCGCAGCTGATTCATCGGCAGAAGAAAACCAAACGGCAGGCACTTTACGATTTATACAATCTCTGACGTCTTCATAGCTTTGAACGTACGTTGCTCCGATACGTCTTGATTTCTCCCAAATTTTAATTTTGGAATTGTCAGAAAGCCATCTTAATTGATATGGTAGAAAATAATTATTTTTCATTTTTAGGTTTCATTCCTAATATTTCTGTTTCAATAAGTTCTACAAAATCAGGAGTTAGCCCTTGTGTTTCTTTTGAAGTCGCATCTTTTTTTACATTTTCCTCATAGTCTTTTATTTTTGTAATTAGGGGTAACATTTTTGTAAAAGTGTACATCCGACTTGAATTAACTTCATTTCCGTTATCTAAATCATATTCAATTGATGCCATTAATTTTCTTGCAAAATTATACATTTCTTTATGAAAAAGCGATGTTGTTTGAAAATACTGGTCTTTTTTAGTTTCCCAGTTATATTCTTTTTTCCATCTTCGAATTGTACGTTCATGGACACCTACTTGTTGAGCAACTTCTTTTTCGGTCATTCTTTCTATGACAAAAAATCGTTCAGCATTTGCAAGGAGTATTTCACTTTTAGCCAAAATATTCCTCCAATTTTTGAATTTTATCTTTTAAGGTTTTCAACTCTAAAATAATTTCTTGCAGTCTTTGAAATTGAACATTTGCTTTTTCAACATCAATTTTAGTGGTGTCATCTTCAAAAGGGTTTAATAGTGAACGAATTAAAAGAATAAGTCCTGCGGCTTCAGTATCAAGATGTTTGTATTTTGATTTAGCTTCGGCTAATTGTCCTTTTAGTTGAATTCTCTCGATATTCATTACTTAGCAATCTCCTTTTTTAGAATCGGACACCAAAGATTGCCATCGATTTTGCTTTCAATTCTAGACATAACGGTGGCATTGTATTGGTTTGTTTCAACCAAATCTTTTAGAATTTCAAAATTATTAGAGATTATTTTTTCAAAAGTTTTGACCTGTGCATTGTGATAAATGTACCAAATAACAAATATTACAGCAGGAAAACCGATACTTTCAAATAATTTCATTAGTAAAGATAGTTCCATAGCAATTCCTTTCAATTTGGAAAGAAAAAAGAGCTCTTGGCTCTAATATTTTCTTCTTTACCATAACGTGGAACTATCATTTCTTTCTACTTGCCAAATCAAGTGCGTTCGGAAGTGCAAAAAGCACTTGCCGTTGCAAGTAGAGGTAAACACAAGATGCATACTATACTGCAAACATACAAACGAAAATTTTTTATCACACAAAAATCGGAGAACTAAATGAAATATTTTGAGGTTTTCAAAGCCGGAAATTATCCGCAAGGCAAATTTACAAAAGAAGAAGTGCAAGAACTTGCAAATAATTATGACCCAAGTTTTTGCGAAGCACCAATTACATTAGACCACGAGCAAAAAGGTCCTGCCTATGGTTGGGTAGATAAGCTAAAAGAAGAAGATGGCTTACTAAAAGCATCATTTAAAAACTTATCTCCTGAATTAAAAGATTTTGTTTCTAAGGGTAAGTATAAAAAAATCTCTGTTGAAATATATAGAGAATTAGAGGGTAAAAAGCCATATTTAAAGGCTGTTTCTTTCTTGGGAGCAAGCATTCCACAAGTTAAAGGAATGCAAGCAGTTGAATTTAAAGAAGGCGAATCAGATGTTTTTGAATTTGATGTTCAAGCAGACGATGACAATGTTGAAACCTATTCAGAAACAGAAGTTGAAGAATTAAAAAATACAATTTCTGATTTACAAACTAAAATTGCTCAATTTAAGGAAGATGCTAAAAAACAAGAAACTATTAAATCTTTGAAATCTCAAGTAAAAGATTTAACTGTTGAACTGGCAAAATTTAAAGACGAAGCAGCAGGAAAAGAAGAACTTGCAAAAGAATTAAAAGAAATTAAAGACAACTTAAGAAATAAGGACTTTAATGAATTTATCGATAAACAAATCGAGGCAGGTATTCTTACTCCTGCGAATAAAGATGCTGTTTTTTCTATTTTACAGGACTTGGATAACGTTAAAAAGTTTGACGAGTCCTCCAACAGCATCGATATTTTTAAATCTTTCATTTCAGCATTACCAAAACAAGTTGAATTTGATGAAATTGCACTAAAAAATGCAAAGAAAAAATCAAATGATGACTTAAAATATGCTGATGCTGATGAAGAAAGTGTTGAAATATTTAATCAAGCAAAAACTATTGCTCAAGAAGAAAATATTTCATTCAAAGAAGCCCTACTAAAAGTTAATACAAAGGAGATATAAATGGGAAGACTTGAAGAGTTAAGGATAAATGCCTATTTATCAGAAATTGCACGAGGATATGGTAACAACTCATTTATTGCTGACAAGTTGTTCCCAACAATTCCTTCTGAAAAAGAAAAAATAGATATTTTTGAATTTAACAAAGAAGCATTTCAAATCTATGATACTGAAAGAGCTATTAGAGCGAATTCAAATGTTATCTCACCAAAAGGTTTTAATAAACATTCTGCAACATTAAAAGAACACGATTTAGCTTATCCGATTGATTATCGAGAAGAGGAAGAAGCTGAAAAAATCAAATTGCAGGTTCACGCTACAAATGTTGTTACACAAGGTTTATACCTAAAACATGAAAAACAATGTGCAGAATTGGCTCAAAATCCTGACAATTATGCTGTGTCAAACAAATCCTCTTTAGCAGGTAGTAGCAAATTTTCAGATAAAGATTCCGACCCTGTTGGTGTTGTAGATGATGCTAAAGACCAAATTTGTAAACAAATCGGACAAGACCCTAATACTCTTGTCATGGGGCAGGAAGTTTGGACAGCCTTAAAAAGAAATAAGGCTTTAAAGGATATGATTGCAAGCACTTCCAATAAAACAATTACATTGGATTTGTTAAAAGAATTCTTTGAAATTGAAAATATTTTCATTGGAAGAGCAATTTATTCCGATGCCCAAAATAAATTCCAAAGAGTGTGGGGGAATAATATCATTCTTGCATTTGTTCCGAGTTTAACATCTAAAACTCAGTATGACCCTTCTTACGGTTATACGGTACGCAAAAAAGATGCTTTGCAGATTGATGAATACGAAAAAGAAGGCAACAAGGTTAAATACATCAGAGGTACGGATATTTATACTCCATTCTTGGTTGGACCTGATGCCGGATATCTAATTTCAAATGTTGTTTAAGAAGGAATTTTAAAATGGCAAAAAAATATAAAGTAAAAAATACAAATTTATATCTTAACGGCACTTTTACCCCTATCGGTTCTGTTGTTGAACTGTCCGATAAGGAAGCCGCAAGATTAGCAGATATATTAGTCGAAGTAAAAGAAAAGGCTCCAGCTAACCCTAAACCTGCTACAACAAAACAAAATAAAACTGAAAACGGAACTGATTCAACTTCAAAAAAAGAAGATGAAGGTTCAAAAGGAAACGACACGCAAGATGGAGGTAATAAATAATGGCAGAAAAACTGTATAAACCTCTATTAATTGATTCTTTGAAAGCAAATGAAGATTTACCAAAACAAGTGTTTGTTGATTTTGAAGGCAATATTTGTACTGCTGGTAAAAAAGCCTTTGGTGTTTGTGATGTTGAAACAGACAAAGACCAATTAGCTCCAATTGCAGTTCTTGGAATTTTGCTTGTTGTAGCAGGTGGAACAATTACAAAAGGTTCTAA
>CAVHEM010000098.1:0-23253 GCA_963635055.1 Bacteroidaceae bacterium
AGTTGTGTGAGGTGAGTATGCGTAGGCGAAGCCGAAGAAGAATAACAAGAAAATTAAATGCTCATTACATTTGCAAAAATTTTCTAAGTTTTCTCCAATGACGTATCTCTTGCAAGTCCTACCAACCGGTCATTCCGGACCGCAGGAACGATAGTGAGTGCGAGATCCGGAATCTGTTTCTTTTGCTGATGTTGAACGACATTATTTTACATGTCAGGCGGTGCCGTGACGTATATCGGGCTGAGTAGTTTTCGATTATCTTGCTTTATGAACCCAAATGTTACGAAATATTAAATCGAATTTAAAACAGAAAGGAAAAAGAAAAATGGAAGTAGCAGCAGTAAATTATGCAGGTAGTAGAGCAAACTATGTAAACGAAGACAAAAAGTCAAGTCGTGCTGGTAAAGCAATTGCTTCATCAGTGCTTCCGGGCTTGGGGCAAATTTGTGATGGCAGAGTTGGTACAGGCGTGGCTTATTTGGCAGGAACCCTTGCCGCAAATATTGGTGCGGCAAAATTGTATACAGGTCGTAGAAATGAAATTAAGAAGTATGTTGACCATATTACAAAAGATTGTAGCCATGAACAGGCTATGAAAATTATGGACATAAATTCAAAATGGCTAATTCAAAAACTAAAGGTGCGTATCAAAAATTTGCTGATGATTTAATTAAAGTAATGGGCAAAAAAGCAAATCCAGATGTAGTTAAATCTCTTACAGAATTGGGGGCACGTACTAATCCAAAATTGATTGGCGCAGGGCTTTTAGGTTTGGCAGCTTTTGGTTTATGGTTGTCAAATATAATTGATGCAGGCAAAGCACATAAAGAAGCTTAAAAAATTTTTAGAAAGTATGGTGGGAAAAACAAAAGTGGTTCCCACCATATTTTTTTATATATTCAGGTGCTAATTTGACATTAGTTATTGAAATTATATAATTTTTTTATGGCTGAGATTTTAAAAGTATTAAAAGGAACAAAGGATATTTTGCCACAAGACATCAATATGTGGCATTTTGTAGAACAAAAAGCAGATGAAGTTTTTTCAAAATACGGATTCAAAGAAATCAGAACACCGATTATTGAAGTTACAGAATTATTTGCTCGTGGTGTTGGCGATACAACAGATATCGTGAACAAGGAAATGTACACGTTTGAAAAAAGTGACCGTTCAATCACGCTAAGACCTGAAAATACCGCTGGTGTTGTGCGTGCGTATATCGAGAATGGTATGAGCCGTTTGTCCGCTCCTGTAAAATTGTGGTACAAAGGACCGATGTTTCGTTATGAACGTCCGCAAGCAGGGCGCCAAAGACAATTCCATCAAGTTGGGGTTGAAATGTTTGGTATCAAGCAGCCTTCTGCCGATGCGGAAGTTATTTTGATGGCTACAAACTTCTTGAAATCTCTTGGGCTAAATGATTTGGAAGTTGAAATAAATTCGCTCGGCTGTCCAAAATGTCGTGACGAATTTAAAACAAAATTGAAAGAGGTTCTAAAACCTTATTTTGACGAACTTTGCGAGGATTGTCAAAAACGTTATGACAAAAATCCGCTTCGTCTATTAGATTGTAAAGTTGAATCATGTAAGAAAATTTTTGAAAAACCGGAAGTTCAAGCCGTAATCAATTCTGATTTTATCTGTGATGAATGTGCAGAACATTATTCAACAGTGAAAGCATATTTAGATAAATTGGGCGTGAAATACGTTGAAAACAAACTTTTGGTAAGGGGTTTGGACTACTACAACCGCACAGTATTTGAAATTAAATCAAATAATTTGGGTTCTCAAAATGCAGTTTGCGGTGGCGGTCGTTATGATGGTTTGGTTGGACAACTTGGCGGTGAGCCTACTCCGGCTATCGGTTTTGCAATGGGTATGGAAAGATTAATCTCCCTTATTCCACATGTTGAACCTGAAAAATTAGACGGTTATATTGTGTCATCGTCTTCTACAGATGCATTTTTGCTTGCTGAAGAATTGAGAAATCAAGGTTTGAATATCGAGTTTGATTTAGCAGGTAAAAAATTCAACAAACAAATTGAAAAAGCCTCAAAAGTTGCAAAATTTGCATTGATTTTAGGCGAAGATGAAATTGCAAACAACAAAGTTTCTGTTAAAAATCTTGAGCAAGGTACACAAATTTTGGTTGACCGTGCAGATTGTTTGAAGGCTATTAGAGGTTAATTCCCACTTTGTACAACATTTTTGTATGTGTTTACGACACTTTGATATAAAACAGGTACTTGGGTTACTTTGTGGGTTAAATAGTACGGATTTGTGAATGCTGAAAAAACTTCCGAACCTACCGTTGTGCCTGTATTGGCAAGAATTCGCATTGGAGTGTTGTGGATTTCGTCTTTGGTAAATGTTTTTTTAAACGGATTGTTGCTATCATACAAATCAAAGGTCACTGAGTCTATTAGTGACGGAATTTCGACACTATCAGCCCAGTTTCTGAGGTTTGTAGTTAAGTTATTTTTGATAATTGCGCTATCTATCAGGTTCATATTTATATAAAATTGTTAAATATTATTTTTTGCTATTTTATTATAAAAGATTTTGTTTTAAATGTCTAATTTTAATGAATGTAAGTCGGAGTGTGTTTTTGTGGTGGACAGATTCTGAATAGGCTAAAAATCACTTTTCGCATGCTCAAAGGATTTTTTAAGCCTTTCAGAATGACGAAAAGGTGGGAATCACTCCGTTTTTCCCACCCTACAAGGGCTTGGTAGGCTCGCCAACCGGTCATTCCGGACAGCAGGAACGATAGTGAGTGCGTGATCCGGAATCTGTTTCTTTTGCTGATGTTGAACGACATTATTTTACATGTCAGGCGGTGCCGTGACGTACATTTGGGCTGAGTAGTTTTCGATTATCTTGCATTATAAACTCAAATGTTACGAAATATTAAACCGAATTTCAAACCATCAAAACCATTGATATAATTGCCTTATGGTATGGTATGGTATGGTGTGGCGGGGCGGAGCAATTCTTTTATCTTGCGAGTTTTTATATAGAAGTAAGGGAAATCGATTTTCAAGTTGTCGGGAAAAAAGAAAGGAATTTATTTATGTTAAGTTTTTCTACAGGTAAAGCAGTTGTTAGAGCAGGCGAATCTTTGATTGGAAAATTAGCCAAGGGAAGAAGTACTATTTATGCAAAAGATTTGGTTGGAGAAACATTTGGGTCTGTTTCTCGAGGTTTGAGGGGAGCAGGAATTGATGCAAAAATTAGTCGATTAAATACAGGAAATAGGCTTGTTACAGTAAATGATTTGAATCGTGCCGGTTTGTGCAGACTTTTTCCAGGGGGGACAATTGGTTCAAATTCTGGTAAATTGGACAAGGTTGTTATGAAATTTAATAAAAATGGGGATATTTTGCAAATGTCTGCAATACAAAAACTTCCAAATGGGACAATCACTTCTAGTACGATAAGAACTCCAGATGGGGTTAATGCTTTGAAGGCTGCAGGAGTAAAGGCTCCAACAAATTATGTTCAGACCACTGTTGATAAATCAAATAACTTTAGATATTTCAATAAAACAAGCGGTATGTATGGTACAACTGTTCCGGAAGCGCAAGAAGGAATTAATATTTTAGGAAAGAAAACTCCTAATGCACAAAATATTCACAAAACAGAAAATGTTTCAATGCATTCTACCGCACCAAAAGAAGATAAAGCGGCTAAAAGCGGATTTGATTCAGATGAATATTTGGCTAAACAACAAAAAGAGGCGGATAATGAATATTTTAGACGTCAATCAGAAATGCTGGAAGATTGGAGTAAATCAAGAAATGAATCGTTATATGACCCGTTTAAGCGTGACCCGCTTGACCCATTGAGTTCTGACCCGTTGGGCAATCCTTATGATATTGACCCGTTTGGCGGAATGGGATTTTAATAAATATTGATTTTGAATTTATACATAAAAAAGAAGGTTCTATTTTGAACCTTCTTTTTTAGTTTTAATTGCTCTTACAAAACTAAACTTCTTTGATAATAATTGAAGCGTTTTGACCGCCAAATCCGAATGAATTTGACAATGTTGCATGAACTGGTGCTTTAACTGCTTTGAATGGTACATAGTTCAAATCTGCAACTTCTTCATCTTGATTAAACAAGTTGATTGTTGGAGGAACAATGTTTTCATTGATTGTTTTAATACAAACAATAGCTTCTGCAGCGCCTGTTGCACCAAGCATGTGACCGTGCATACTCTTTGTTGAAGAAACAAGCAAATCAGGATTTTGTTTTTTGTCACCAAATACGTGAGCAACAGCGTGTGATTCAGCCTTATCGCCCAAGCCTGTACTTGTTCCGTGTGTATTGATATATTGAATATCTTTTGGTTCCATGTGAGCATCTTTTAGCGCAAATTCCATAGCTTTGATTGCTCCAGCGCCATCAGGTGCCGGTGCTACAACGTCGTAAGCATCACCTGTTTGACCGTAACCAACAATTTCTGCATAAATGTGTGCACCACGTTTTTTCGCGTGTTCATATTCTTCAAGAACAAGAACTGCTGAACCTTCTGACATAATAAAGCCATCTCTGTCTTTATCATAAGGTCTTGAAGCTTTTTCAGGTTCATCATTACGTTTAGATAATGTTCTTGCTGCTGAGAATGCGCCAACACCAACGTCACAAATTGTTGCTTCTGCACCACCTGCTACCATAATGTCTGCATCGTCCCATTGAATTGCTCTGAATGCATCACCGATAGAGTGAGTACCTGTTGCACAAGCAGAAATAACAACTTTGTTAATACCTTTATAACCGTATTTCATAGAAATGTTGCCTGATGCCATGTTTACAATCATCATTGGAACTGTAAATGGTGAACATTTGTTTGGTCCTTTTTCGATAATTCTTTTGTGGTTTTCTTCAAAAGTTCTAAAACCGCCTGCTGCAGAACTAACGATTACACCAACTCTATATGGGTCAATTCCGTTTAGGTCTTCGATTTTAGCATCTTTAATTGCTTCATCAGCGGCAACCATTGCAAATTGGATAAATCTATCCATTTTCTTTGCTTTTTTAGGTTCGATATAATCTTCCGGATTAAAATTTTTAACTTCACCTGAAATTTTTACGACGTGTTTGTCAATATCAATAGATTCAGATGTTGAAATTCCGCTTTTTCCTTCTTTTAAGCTTTCCCAAAACTTATTAACACCCACACCGTAAGGTGTAACTGCACCCAAACCGGTTATAACTACTCTTCTTTTACTCATGTGTAATATCCCTTTTTCCCTTAGTAATAAATAATGCGAGAATGAAATAATAATATCTCACCCTCGCAAATATAAAATCAGTTAGAATAATTCAAAAATTCAATTAGTGAGATAATTTGCTGTCAATATATGTAACTGCATCTTGAACTGTTTGAATTTTTTCTGCGTCTTCATCAGGAATTTCGCATTTGAATTCTTCTTCTAAAGCCATAACCAATTCAACTGTATCCAAAGAATCAGCGCCTAAATCATCTGTAAAACGTGCTTCAGGTGTAACTAATTTTTCATCAACGCTTAATTGATCTACTACAACTTTTTTTACTGTTTCTAATGTACTCATCTTCTTTTTTCCTCATTATTAATTGTATTACTATACATTTTCTGACCCATTATACCTTGTTAAATATTTTTTTGCAAGATATTTACATTTACTGTAGGGTTTTGTTATAAAACTTTACAGCATTATATCATCAAACCGCCAGCAACTTCGATTGCTTGACCTGTAACATAATCTGTATCAAGTGCTAAGAATTTAACAACTTTTGCGATATCTTCCGGTGTACCAAGTCTTTTCATAGGAATTGCGCTTAGGTAATCATCGATGTTAGCCAAGTCTTTTGTCATTGCTGTTTGGATAAATCCTGGGCATACTGCGTTTACTCTGATGTTTCTTGAACCGAATTCTTTTGCCAAAGTTTGAGTCAAACCGATTAAACCAGCTTTTGAAGCAGAGTAATTTGCTTGTCCTGCGTTACCGTGACGACCTACGATACTTGACATATTGATGATTGAACCTTGACGAGCCTTCATCATATATTTGATAACTGCGTGAGTTACGCAATAAGCACTGGTCAAGTTGATTTTAATAACTCTTTCCCATTGTTCCATATCCATTCTTATGAATAAACCGTCTTTTGTAATACCTGCATTGTTCAACAATACGTCAATTTTACCGTGTTCTGCAATCATTTTATCAACGTTTTCTTGTACTGCAGCAGGATCTGAAACGTCAAATCTGTAGAAATAAGCATTTGCACCGCAAGCTTTGATTTCGTCTAATGCCGGTTGTGCTTTTTCTGCTTCGCAAATATCATTGATAATGATGTCGCAACCTGCTTTGGCTAATTCTAATGCACAAGCCAAACCGATACCACGTGAACCGCCTGTTACTAATGCAATTTTTCTTTCTGTCATATTCTTTCTCCTTATTACTCTGTCAGGTTTTAACCTAACCTACATATTTTTTAATTTTCCCTTTAAGTTTTTTATTAAAAAGTTTATTTTTTCTTTGAATGTCATTTTGAAAGTTTCGTTAAATTCTCGCTCAATGTCTTCTTTGGTTTTTACTCTGCCTGTTGCCAAGTAAATATCTCTAGGCATTAAATCAGGACACCTTTCGTAAAGTTCCGGATTGTAATACGGCGACTTCGACATTTTAGGTAACGCAACCTTCATTTATATTTACACTCCGCACAAATCTTCTTTTAATGCATTTACTGTGTTTTCTAATGATGCTTCGTCAAAAACGTTGAAAGTTTTAACTTCCGGATTAATTTTCTTAACCAATCCTGCAAGAACTTTTCCTGGTCCGATTTCGATGAATGTATCAACGCCTTCATTTGCCATGTTTTGGATTGTTTGTGTCCAATGAACTGATGAATAAATTTGGCGAGGCATTTTGTTTTTGAATTCTGCACCCAAAACTGTTGCAGTTGCATCAACGTTTGTAAATACAGGAATTTCTGCATTTTTAATTTCTAAATCAGAAACAAATTCAGCAAATTCATGACCTGCTTTTTCCATAAATTTAGAGTGGAAAGCGCCTGAAACTGCAAGAGGAACAACTCTTCTTGCACCTGCTTCGCTTAGCAATTCGCCGGCTTTTTTAACTGCGTTTTCATCACCTGTGATTACAACTTGTACCGGTGAATTGTAGTTTGCAACGTCAACGTAACCAACTTCTGAAGCTTCTTTCAATGCTTTTTCAACACTGCCTTCCGGAGCGTTCAAAATTGCAGCCATTGCACCACCTTTTGTTTGCCCCATCAAATCTGCTCTTTTTTGGATTGCTTTTAGTGTTGTTTCCAAATTCATTACACCTGATGCGTACATTGCACAATATTCGCCCAATGAGTGACCGGCAGTTGCGTATGGTGTAATATCAATTTTTGACTTCAATGCCTCGAGTGCAGCAATAGACATTGTAACGATTGAAGGTTGTGTATTCACTGTTTGTTTCAAACTGTCTTCCGGACCTTCAAAACATAAAGTTGTAATACTTTTGTTCAAAACTCTGTCTGCAGTATCGAAAACTTTTTTAGCATTTTCGTTATTATCGTATAAATCTTTTCCCATTCCGATTGACTGTGAACCTTGTCCCGGAAAAATAAAAGCAATCTTCTTCATAAACTCATATCCCTTATTTTGTATAATACTAACGTTTTGATGTCATTATACAATAAAAACTTCTCATAGTAAAGAAAACCAGTCGTGAATGTTACAATAATGGTATATCATGTCGAAAAATTTCAGAAATTAAATTTCAACTAAATCATCTTTAATTAAATTTGAAAATTTTTCATTAATACTGTCCAAATCAATCAAATCGACTTGATATGGAAAAGTTGAGTCTTCAAAAAATGCTTTTAATGTTAAAAATTTATCAAAAGGAATTTTTTCTTGGCATTTAATCGCAATATCAACATCGGAATACTTTTGTGCCGTTCCTTTTGCTCTTGAACCGTATATATAAATTTTTACATTAGGCAGAATATTTTTTATTGATGTTTTGATAAATTCTTTGTACTTTTCTTCTAAGTCAAGGTTAGTCATTATTATCAGAATCCTTCAATTTGGCTAACATAAATTTTATTTCATTATAAAAATCAGGAACAACACTAATTACTTTTAAGGCAATTTCCTCATCGTAAGTGTGAGATGTTAGGTTTCTCATTGTGCGGTATTGTGTCCATTTTTCCAAATCAGAATTTATTAGTTTTAATCTTGATGCAATTCTAATCATCTCGTTAAATGATAAATTATTTACATCTTCAACTATAAATGCTCTTTCAATAAAATATTTGCGTAAAGTTTTTAAAGTTAGCGAATATGTAAATTCAAAACGTTGAATGACTGAATCTCTGACTACATCGTCATTTTTTTCACGGCTAAATCGTTCTAAAACTTCGCCGAGTCTGTTTATTGATTTTTCTAATGCTGTAAAGTCAAGGTTAGTCATAGTTTGATATTATCATATTTATCTACAAATATCAACGAATTTCCATAAAAAAGAGAACCAATCAAATGGTTCTCTTTTTTATATTTATAAAATTTTGTGTATGCTTAGCAAATTCCTTCACGAAGTCTTACTACTGCAGCGCCCCAAGTCATACCTGCTCCAAATCCGCAAAGAATTGCAGTTGAACCAAGTTTGATTTTACCTTTTTCAACACCTTCAACCAATGCAATAGGTATTGAAGCGGCAGAAGTGTTTCCGTAATATTTGATATTTGAGATTACTTTTTCATCAGAATATTTCAATCTGCTTTGTAATGCTTCGATAATTCTTTGGTTTGCTTGGTGTGGAATTAAGTAGTCAATATCTTCTACATTCATTCCTGAGTCTTTTATACATTTATCAATGTAGTTTGGTAATGTTGATACAACAAATTTGTAAACATCACGACCTGCCATGTGAATTTTTGAATCAACTTTGTCACAAGGTTCTACAAGCGGACAATTTTCCCCCGGCATATTCATATAAATGTATTGACCGATTTTGCCATCTGCTCTAACATCAAGTGCCAAAATATCGTCAACTCCGTCTTGTGCTTCGGTTACAACCATTGCTCCGGCACCGTCACCGAACAAGATTGAAGTTCCTCTGTCTGTCCAATCCACAAGTCTTGAATTGTTATCTGCTGCGACAATTAAAATATTTTTATACAAACCTGTTCCAATCAAACCTCTTGCTACTTGCAAAGCATAAATAAGTCCTGAACAAGCGGCTGTCATATCAAATGAAGGAACGTAATTCGGAATGCCTAATTCTGCTTGAATGTGGCATGCCAACGCAGGATATAATTGAGGTGGTGCTGATGCTGCTGCAATTACGCAGTCAATATCTTCTGCTTTAAATCCTGATTTTTCTAAAGCGTTTTGCGAAGCTTTTACACCTAAATCAATTGCGGATTCGTTTCCAGAAACAATGCGTCTTTCTTTAATCCCTGTTCTTGTGTAAATCCATTCATCTGAAGTTTCATATAATTTTGTCAAATCATCATTTGTGATGACAGTGTCCGGCACACAATAGCCAACACCTGCTATTCTAAGTGGTTTAACATTTTTTTGCATATTTTTCCCTATTTATTTTATTTGTTTATGTCTTCTAAAATTTTAGCATTAATATCTTTATTAAGCATTCTTACTGCAACTCTAACAGCATTTTTCATAGCGTAAGCAGAACTTCTGCCATGAGCAATTACGGAAATTCCGTTAACACCAAGTAGAAGCATTCCACCAAACGCTTCCCAGTTAGTTCTTTTCAAAATTCTTCTTAAGAAAGGTTTTGCTAGTAATCCGATTATGCAACCCACGATATCAGATTTGAACTCTCTTGAAATCATGTTTAACATCATTGAGGATGTTGCTTCGGTTACTTTTAATGCGATATTTCCTGCAAAACCATCGCAAACAACAACATTACATTTATTGATAAATAATTCTTTTCCTTCGATATTTCCGACAAAATTTATTCTACCTGCTTCACTCATTTCTTTTAAGTGAGGGTAAGTGTTTTTTACCAAAGTATTCCCTTTGCCTTCTTCTTCTCCGATACTCAAAATACCAACTTTTGGATCTTCAATATCAACAATATGTTGAGCATAAGTTTTTCCCATAGTTGCAAATTGGGTCAACATTTCAGGAGTACATTCACTGTTTGCTCCACCATCAATCAAGACAACAGGTTTTGACATTGTTGGAAGTGTAACTGCAATTGCCGGTCTTGTAACTCCGTGAATTCTACCTAGTCCAAACAAACTTGCAGCCATTGCGGCACCTGTTGAACCTGCAGAAACAACTGCATCGCATCTTCCTTCTGCTACTGCTCTAACTGCAGCAACGATTGAAGAATCTTTCTTTCTTCTGATAGATTGACCAACTGCTTCACCCATGCCGATAACTTCCGGAGCATGTGTGATTGTGTAATCAATTTTATCTAAGTTCATGGCAATTTTTCTGTTGTGACCTTTTGTACCACAATCAGAAAGTATGTAGCCGGTGGCTTTAATTCTATCTAGTTCGGCTTGGATATCTTCTTTACGTCCAACTAACTCTAAGCTTGCGCCATATTCTTGCGCTGCCCACAATGCACCTTCTACGATTGTCTTTGGTGCGTAATCTCCACCCATTGCATCTATTGCTATTCTTGCCATATCCTTCTCTCTCCACAGTTTGGTGTAAAACCGGAAGTGATTTAATCGCTTCCGGTTATTTTACAATTATTCTTCTGAAGTTTTTTCTTCAGCTTTAGCTTCTTCTTTTACTTCTTCAGCTTTTGCTGCTTTTTTAGAAGCTTTTTTAGCCGGTTTTTCAGCAACTGCAGCCGCTGCTGCTTTGTCTGCCAATTTTACCGGTTGACCTTTGTATGTACCACATTCTGTACATACTGTATGTGTTAAAACTGTTGCTCCGCAATTAGGACATTTTGTAGTTTCAGGCTTAGTAGCTTTCCAATTAGCTCTTCTGCTGCCTTGAGCCGCATGTCCTGTTCTTTTCTTAGGTACTGCCATTTTGTCTTTCCTTTTTTATTTTTTGTACTAACTGTTTTTTGGGTTAATTTGGATATTTTTAAAGACGTCCAGTCTTGGGTCGGTGGTTTCTTGTTCAGAAAGAAATTCCCTTCCTTTACAATTTATACCACAAACTTTCTTATTTGGTAATTCTAATATTACAGATTGATACAATAAGTCATAAATATCAATTTCTTTTTCACCGTTCAAATCTGTAACGAATTGCCCGTCTTTTATTTCAAATTCTTGACCTGATTCGCTGTATTCGCCAAGCAGCGTGCCTTTTGAATACAATTCATTCAGTTTATAATCTAAATCATAGTTGAATTTGTTCAAGCATAAATCGCATTCAAGTTGAACTGTTCCTGTTACATTTCCTTCTATTTGGATAAATTCACCGAGAGATTTTGCGCACAACTGTGCATGGATTGGTGTAACACAATCTATTCCTTCGATTTTGTCATCAAAGGTGAAATATAATGTTTTGTTCTCGGCGTTTTCTAAATCTTCTATTGATAAAAATTTTTCCATAATTCTGAATTACATATATTGTTCTTCTTGTAGTGCTACTGCTGCAATTTGGTTCGAAATGAAGCACGCTTTTTTGATAGGGCCTTCGGTTTCTTTTTCGATAAGTACTGCATTTGGAGATTGCATTTTTTCAATCAATTCTTGATATAGTGCTTGCGCATCTTTTACGTATAGTACCAAAGGTGCTGTAGAACTTTTTATGAACACCAAAACGGCATATCTTTTTTTTATGTTTTGAGCGTTCATTCCTTGTGGATTAAATTGTTGTGCCATAAAATTCTCCTTTGTAGTATATCTTAATATTACTAAAAAGTTTTACAAAATGCAATATTATACGAGAAAGACCCTCAATTGAAGGTCTTTCCCATCTCGAGTTTATATCAATATTGCCTTTTTATATTATTTTTTGCCTTCTGTAGCTTCAAAATCCATATCCTTAACATATTGACGTCTTAATGTTTCATCATCAACTGCTACGGTTTTGAAATCTGCGTAGTGGTCATCTGTCGGATATTGACCGATTAAGTTTTTCAAAAGGATTGAGTTTGCACCCAAATAACCTTTTGCAACTTTTCCTTTTTCTACATATTCGTTAGAATCTTCCAACTTCGCAACGTTCAATGTGTCACCGTTTGTTTGAACAAACGCTCTTGATTTAAGTTTGCAATCCAAAATAGATGCAGATTTGTCATTTGTAGGGTTTTCGTATTCTTCAACGAAGAAACCTTTTGGTGAGTGTAAAGTTGTTCCATCTGCTTTTGTTACATCAAACGGGCTGGTTGGAATTCTTAAAACTCTTTTGCCGAAAGATTCGTGGTTGCCTTTGTAATCTTTAATTTCAACATCATAAACCAAGATATTTCTTGAGCTTTCTGTTAATCTTATGTCACCGATTTCTTTTGTATTATATTCCCATTCACGAGTGCCTTCATAATGAGTTATGTTACGTTTTGCTTTTGGGTCATTTTTGTTGCCGTCAGTTCCGTCGATATCCCAGTTTTGCAAGTTGTTGAAAAGTGAATCCAACGGTTGTGGTCTGATAAATCCGTAGTACCATTCTCTGATTGTGTCAGGGTGGCAATGACAATTGTGGATTAGTGAATCAAGACCTGACATGTCGATATCAACATGGGCGTAAGCGTAAGCGCTGCCGTCATCACAACTTGTTAATGCCGGAGTTGTTGCTGCGGTTGCACCCAACATCATCAAACCGTAAATTAGGTTTCTCATTGATTTTGAACCGTCATTTCTAGACTCTTCAAGACCTTTAAAAGCCACTTGAGGAGTGTTAGGGGTTTGTGTTTGTGGGGTTGGTGTTGCATTTAATCTGTTGTTTTTTGAGTTAATTCCGTAATTTTGTATTGAATAAATTTGCATGAATGCCTCCTAATGCTAAGTATGTATTTCTTTAAAATCCACGCAAAAAATAAGTTGCTAGATATGTTAAAAATCTGTTACAAAAAATGTCCTTTTTATTAAAAGGACATTTTTATAGAATAGTTAAAATCTCATGCAGCAGCGAGTTTTTCTCTTACTAATTTCTCAACTTCTGCCAATATTTCAGGGTTTTGTTCTAAAAATTCTTTTGCTTTTTCTCTACCTTGACCAAGTTTTTCTTCGTTATAACTGAACCAAGAACCGGCTTTTTTAACGATATCAAGATTTACTGCAACGTCAAGAATATTACCAACTTTAGAAATCCCTTTTCCGAAGATAATATCAAATTCTGCAGTTCTAAATGGTGGAGCAACTTTGTTTTTCAAAACTTTTACTCTTACGTGATTACCGATTTCGCCATCTTCGCCTTTTAGAGATTCTGTACGTTTGATTTCCATACGAACAGAAGCGTAATATTTCAATGCATTACCGCCTGTTGTAGTTTCAGGGTTTCCGTACATAACACCGATTTTCATACGCAATTGGTTGATGAAAATTACAGTAGTGTTAGTTTTTCCGATAATACCTGTCAACTTTCTCAATGCTTTTGACATCAAACGTGCTTGCAAGCCCATTTGTTGGTCTTCCATAGAACCTTCAATTTCAGCCTTTGGAACAAGTGCTGCAACAGAGTCGACAACAACAATATCAACAGCGCCTGAACGAACAAGTTCTTCTGTGATATCCAATGCTTGTTCACCTGTATCCGGTTGTGAAATCAATAAATCATCAACTTGTACGCCAAGATTTCTTGCATATTCAGGGTCAAGAGCATGCTCAGCATCTACGAATGCAGCAATACCGCCTTTTTTCTGACATTCAGCAACGATGTGTTGAGCTAAAGTTGTTTTACCTGAACTTTCAGGTCCATAGATTTCGATAATACGACCACGTGGAATTCCGCCAATTCCAAGTGCAACATCTAGTGATAACGCTCCCGTAGGGATAGCATCTACATTGACGGTAGGTTTATCACCAAGTTTCATGATTGAACCTTTACCAAAATCTTTTTCAATTTTTTCAATAGCCAACTTCAGTGCTTTGCTTCTATCTTCACTGATGTTTGTTTCCGGCGCATCTTTCGCTGCCATTTATTTTCCCCTTATTCCCAAACGTAAACTTCTTTTTTCTTATAAAAACCGAGTGCAACAGGTTTGTAACTGTTTAATTCGTTTTTCAACTGGTAAACTTCTTTGTTCAAGTCAACAATTTTTTGTTTCAATGTTTCGTTATCAGTTTTGCAACGTATCAATTCAACTACAACATCGTCCATGCCTTCAAGTTTTTCATCAATAACTTTTGCAATTCTATCGCTAAGTTTTGTTTCTAATTCTTGAAGAGAAGTCAAAATGCTTCTCATTGCAGCAGGGTTGCTACCGGAAATAGCACCGGCACCTACAGCAACAGGAGCTTTTGAACTTACAGGGCTAGTTACGTTGCTTTTGATTTGAGCTTGAATTTTTCTTAAATTCTTTACTTCATCGTAAGAAAAATATGTATGTCCTTTAGCATTTTTTCTTGGTCTGATAGCCGCTCTTTTACATAAATCAACTATCTCTTTGTTGTCTGCTTTTAAGATAGTTCTAACTTCCTGCGGAGTCAAAGTTCTCTCATTCAATCTGTCTTTAATCATTCTTTTTTCTATCCCTTTTTAAAAAACATTCCCAACAATATTCTATTACACTTGTATTCATGTGGCAAATAATTTTTACATATTCATGAAGAAATGTAAACTCATGGATATTGATAAATTTATTTATCGGTGATGTTCTGTGATTTTTTATCCAAATTTGTATTGCTTATTAATTTATAATATAATCATATTATGAAAAAGATTTTATGTTTCGGAGATTCTAACACATACGGATATGCCCCTGCAACAGGTGTGAGATTTGATGAAGGTACTCGTTGGACTGGCAGACTCAACGCCTTGTTGGGAAAAGATTACTCGATATTGGAAGAAGGAATGAATAATCGTAACGGATTTTTCAAAAACCCTCAAAGTATTAAATTGTGCGGTGTTGACTATCTTCCAATATATTTGCAAAATCATAAAGATATAGATATTTGTATTTTGGCACTCGGTACAAATGATGCCCAGTTTTTCTATAACTTGGATAAGCAAACGGTTCAAAATGGATTGCAAAGTTTGACAAATTCTTTGCTTGAAGCTAATTCTGAAACTAAAATAATAATAATTCCACCTGTGAAAATTCAACCAAATATTTTGGACGGAATTTTTTCTATGCAATTTGACCTATCTTCTGTAAAAAGAATAGAAGAAACATTTGATGAATATAAAAATTTTGTACAAAAGAATGGATTTTATTATTTGGATTTGAATGAGTTTGTAAAGCCGTCCGAGGCAGATGGGTTGCATTATTCCCCTGATAGTCACAGAGTTATTGCAGAAAAAATTGCCGAATTTGTTCGTTCGATGTAAATAAGTGTAATTTTAAGTGTTAGGCAGTGCCGTGACCTACATTTCATAATGTTCCCCACTTGAGGGGGAACCGAAATCTATGATTTCGAAGGGGGGGAATGAAAACAGATTCTTACAAAGCGAACCATGATAACAGATTCTGAATAACAAGAAAATTTATTTGCTCATTGCATTCGCAAAAATTTTCTAAGTTTTCAGAATGACGAAATACTTGGTAATCCCACCAAATGGTCACTCTGAACTTGATTCAGAGTCTGTTTACAAAGATTGTACAAATTCGTTATTTACTTGGACGGATTCTTACAAAGCGAACCAACGAACCTACGGTGAGTTGTGTGAGGTGAGTATGCGTAGGCGAAGCCGCAGAAGAATAACAAGAAAATTTATTTGCTCTTTTTAATCGCAAAAATTTTCTAAGTTTTCTTTTTGTTCAAACTAAATCGGCGCCGACATTTTGTCGGCGCCGATTCCTTATAAATCTAACCTTATCTCAAACTATCTGGAATAGCCATAGGGATAGGGGCTTTGCTTGTTGAAGAAGAGGAAGGTAACGGCGCTTGGGCTGGTTTTGGCGCTGTCACAGGTTTATTTTCCTTAACTTCTGTAGTTGTTTCTTTTTGAGTTTGTTGCAAAGTTTTAGCCTTTGGTGTTGCCGGATTTGAAGGTGCGGACGGAGTTTCTTTTGAGGAATTCTCTGTATTTGTGTCGCTTCCTTCTGTTTGAGTGCCTGTTGGAACTACTGATTTACCTTCATTTGATGGGTTTTCATCATCTGCAATAACTTTAGCCTTACCAAATCCGAGATAATAATTATCCAATTTGATTTCAGGATAGTCAAAATCTCTTGGTTCAAGGTCTTTAGTTGCTGCCAACATTACGTCTTTCCAAATTCTTGCCGGAACTGTACCTCCTGTCAAACCTCGCATTTGTTTGTTGTTGTCATCTCCGACCCAAACACCTGTAACGATATCCGGAGTATAACCTACGAAATATGCATCTCTGTAATCGTCTGTCGTACCGGTTTTTCCTGCTGCAGGACGTCCGATATTTGCTGCTGTACCTGTACCTGATAATATTACTGTTTTCATCATTGCGGTCATTTCAGCGGCTGTTTTTAGGCTGATTTTGTGCGATATTTTTGTTCTGCCTGCACTGTATAATATTCTACCTCTTGAATCCTCAATTTTTTGGATTGCGTAAGGTTCGACAACAAAACCGCCGTTTGCGAATGCACCGTATGCTCTGACAAATTCGTACAATTTTACACCGTTTGAACCCAGTGAAATTGTGTAGTCATATTCAAGCGGAGTCGTAATTCCGAGAACTTTGGCTAATTGTCTTACAGAATTTACACCAACTTCTTGGATAATTCTTGCTGCACAAACGTTTGATGAAACCATCAACGCTTTGTATATCGGAATTTTTCCTCTGTATTTTGGGCTATAGTTGTGTGGGGACCAATTGCCAATTGTGATTGGTCTATCATCAACTAAGTCGTTAGGAGTTAATCCTTTTTCCATTGCTACTGCATATACAATTGGTTTGAATGCTGAACCCGGTGGTCTTACTGATTGTGTAACTCTGTCATATTGAGATTCGGCATAATTTTTACCGCCGGCAAAAACTAAAATTCTACCGTCTAACGGACTGAATGAAAATACTGCCGCTTGTTGAGATGGGTTTGTTAAGCCCCACGCTCTCATATTCTTCAAAATTGCTTCGTTTGCTGCAGATTGTGCTTTTGAATCAAGTGTTGTAATAACCTTGTAACCACCGTGGATAATATCGGTTTCATCAAAACCGAGTTTTTCCATTTCTTTCATAACATAGTCGCTAAAGTACGGCGCTTTGTTTGTTGTGTAAATTGTCGGAACTGTGCTTAAACGAACACCGTCTTTTATTGCTTTGTTATATTCGTCTTCTGTTATGTATTTCATTGTCAGCATTCTTTTTAGAACCTGATTACGTCTTTGTATTGCCAATTCTTTGTTATTGTAAGGGTTGTAAACTGATGGTGCTTGTGGCAACCCTGCAATCAAAGCCAATTCAGAAAGTGACAATTGGCTAAGTTTTTTGTTGAAATAAATTTTAGAAGCCGCTGAAACTCCGTAAGCGCCTGAGCCTAAGTAAACATTGTTCAAATACATTTCCAAGATTTGGTCTTTAGAAATTGTTTTTTCAATTCTTGCGGCAATTTCGATTTCTTTAATTTTTCTGGACATTGTTCGTTCGTTAGACAAGAACAAAATACGTGCAAGTTGTTGAGTCAATGTGCTTGCGCCTTGAACTGTGTGACGTGCCAAAACGTTTTGTAGTGATGATCTTGCGATACCAAAGATATCGTATCCGTTATGATTGTAGAAATTTTTGTCTTCCGTTGCGATGAGTGCTTTTTGCAATTCTTCCGGAACGTCTTTTAATTCAACTTTGTCATAAGTATAGGCTGTGAAAGTTTTGATGACTTCGCCATCTGCTGAATAAAATTTGGTGACAATATTTGGTTTGAAGTCTTCCAAATTTTCAATAGGCGGTAAAGACGATAAGTACAAATTAAAGGCAACAAATCCTGCCAAAAACAGTGCTGTTGCTATTAGTACAAATATTTTCAAGTTAGAAAAAAACTTGTTTGCCGGTCGTTTTCTAACCGGAATATTTTCTCGAGCAATATCTTTTGATGCTCTTTGTCTTTTATATCTTTCGTAAGAACTGGACATTTGACAATACTCTCCCTATCATAACAGACCATTATATTATATCATCTTAAAATATATATCAAGTTGTTAAGATAGTATAAGCAAGCATTAGTCAAATTTTTTACAAAAATCTTTACAATGACTTTAAATATTAATATGTTCAAGTTATACTTAAACGGTTGACTAAACAAACGGAGATGAAAAATGTATAATGTAGCGATTATTGGTGCAGGTCCAGCCGGAATTTTTGCGGCTTTGGAAATTATGAAATTGAAGCCGGAATGGAAAGTTGTTCTAATCGAAAAAGGACAAAGAATTGAAAAAAGAAAATGTCCGATTAGAGAAGGTTCTCCAAAATGTGTAAACTGTCGCAGATGTGGTTTGCTTTGCGGCTGGGGTGGAGCCGGAGCGTTTTCTGACGGTAAATTAACCCTTACACCTGATGTAGGTGGTCATTTGGTTGATTATATGACAAGAAAACAAGCAGAAGATTTAATCGACTACGCAGATAAATTATATCTAAAATACGGTGCAACCGAAGAAGTTTTCGGAACCGATATGAAAGTTTTTGAAGAAATTGAACATCAAGCAGTGCTTGCAGAATTGAAATTGGTTCACTCACCTGTAAGACATTTGGGTACTGAAAGAAGTTTAGATGTTCTTAAAAATATGCAAGATTATCTAGATGATAGAATTACTATTTTGAACAATGTTTCTGCTCAATCTTTGATTGTTGAGTGTGAACAGGTTAAGGGTATTAAACTTGATAACGGTGATGTAATTTCTGCAGAATATACTATTATTGCCCCTGGTAGAGAGGGTGCAGATTGGTTGACTCAGGAATTCGCACAACACAAAATCGGTATGGTTAATAATGCTGTTGACGTTGGTGTTCGTGTTGAACTTCCTGCACCGGTATTTGAACCTTTGACTTCAAAATTGTATGAATCAAAATTGATTTATCATTCTCCAACTTTTGGTGATGAAGTTAGAACTTTCTGCATGAATCCAAACGGTGAAGTTGTACAAGAAAATTATAACGGTATTGCAACTGTAAATGGTCACAGTTATGCAAATTATAAAACTCCGAATACAAACTTTGCGCTGTTGGTTAGTGAAAAATTCACAGAACCATTCAAAGAACCAATTCAATATGGTCAACATATTGCAAGACTTGCAAATATGTTAGGTGGCGGAATTTTGGTTCAAAGATTTGGCGATTTATTAGATGGCAGACGTTCAACTCCTGAAAGAATTCGTTCAAGCGTAATTACACCAACTCTTACTTGCGCAGTTCCAGGGGATTTGAGTTTGGTTATTCCGTATAGACAAATGACAAGTATTATTGAAATGTTGCAAGCGTTGGATAAAATTGCTCCTGGTACGGCATCAAGATATACCTTGTTATATGGTATTGAGGTTAAATTCTATTCAGCAAGAGTAAAATTAACTCAAGAACTTGAAACAGAAGGCGTTAAAAACTTGTTCACAATCGGTGATGGCGCAGGTGTAACAAGAGGACTTCTTCAAGCATCAGCATCAGGTGTTTATGTTGCAAGAACAATTTGCGATAGATAAATTCTTGCTTGAAAATTTTATTTGTATAAAAAAGGAACGATTTATTCGTTCCTTTTTTGTGGCTATAAATTGCTTACGTGTCAGGCGGTGCCGTGACCTACATTTCATAATGTTCCCCACTTGCGGGGGAACCGAAATCTATGATTTCGAAGGGGGACAGATTCTGAATAACAAGAAAATTTATTTGCTCATTGCATTCGCAAAAATTTTCTAAGTTTTCAGAATGACGAAACCCTTGCTAAGCCTACCAAATAGTCATTCTGAACTTGATTCAGAATCTTTTTCATAATCAAAATAAAACAAAAGATTAAGTGCTTAATCCCTTGTAAAACCTTGATATGAAGGGACCCTGAAACTAGTTCAGGGTGACCTTTTGGGGGGTGTTTGTTCTCTTGCTTATTTTATTAATTTGCCAGTATTGGAAAGGTAGGTTGGCGTTGCCACGCCAACAACGTTTATTTACGTGTCGGAATAGCAATTCTGACCTACTTTTTGGCTATGAATAAAGGTTCAATATTTATAACAACATTTTTTTACAAGAAAAAAACGAGGCTGTTGGTATTTACCAACAACCTCGTCACTAAAAACTACTCAAATTCAAATCTTATGCTTTTTTTGAATCTTTTTTATATTCATCAATAGCAAGGATTGCGCAGATAATCAAGCAAATTATACCTGATGTTAACCAGAAGTAGATTGCGCCGTCCCAGTTTTGAACACCGTTTTTGCCCAATTTATCAACCAAGAACCCTGTACCTGTTGCTGATAAAAATGCACCAACATAACCAAATGTTCCGGTAAATCCTGATGCTGCTGAGGCAACTTTTTTAGAACTTGATTCAACTGCACAAAGTCCGCCAATCATCATTTGAGGACCATAAGTGAATGCCCCCAACAAACCGATGATTACGTAGTTAAGCATTGGATTAGTGTTGAATTTCAATGCTATAACTGCAAGAATTACACCTACTAAATAAAGAAGGTTTACAGGTGCTCTTTTTCCTTTGAACAATTTATCTGAAATTAAACCTGCGCAAACAGTTCCGCAAATACCAACCAAAGGTAATGAAGCAATCATGTTTGTTGCATCTTCAAGTTTAATACCTTTTGCATTTTTCAAGTACATAATCATCCAATCTTCAGCACCAAATCTGATGATATAAACGAAAATATATGCAATTGCTAATAGCCAAAGAGTTCTGTTACATAAAACGTATTTTTTGAAGATTTGAACATAAGTCATGTCATCTTCTTCTTTTTTCTCATCTGCTGATTTTTCTTTTACAGGTTCGTTTCTGTAAACTTCAACGTCAGGCAAACCTAATGATTGCGGTCTGTCACGAAGTCTGTCAAATAACCACAATGCAGTGATTACTGCTAAAACCCCAGGAACTAAAAATGCTGCTCTCCAGCCAAAATGTGCAGCAATGTGACCGGCTAAAATGAAACTCAAAAAGGTTCCTGTTTGGTGAGAACAAGACCATAATGACCATTTTGTACCACGTTCAGAGTTTGAATACCAGTAAGTCAAACTTTTTGCAACTGCAGGAAATCCTGCTGATTGGAACCAACCGCTTACGCCCCACAAGAACGCTAATGTCCATAATAAAACCATTGCAAACATTTTTGAACTTAGACCGAAAATTCCGACTACATTTGGAGCAAGTGCAAATAATATATTAGCAAGTGCTGTCATTAAAAGTGCTGTAGGGAAGAATTTTCTAACGTCTGAGCCGTCAGCCAAAACGCCGTTTACAAATTTACCGATACCGTATGTTAGGTAAAGTGAACTTCCTAACAAACCAAGTTCTGTTGCAGAATAGTGGAATTCTTCCATAATTCCAGGGAGTGCAACGGCAATGTTTTTCTTACACAAATAGAAAATTGTGTAACCGATAAAGCAAGCATAAAAAATTCTCAATCGCCAATGCTTATACATTGAATCCACTTTTTCAGTGTCTTGAATAGGCTCGGCAATCGGAGGTTCTTTAAAAAATGCTCCGAATTTTTCCAACATAATTTTTCTCCTATTATTTATTCTTAATTACTTGAATATTTCTTGTTTCTGTCAATTCTTGTCTGGCATTTTTGATAATTTCTTTTTTATCTTCGTCCAAACTTCTCCCGTTAACCAATCTGTCAATAAAGCCGGTATTTAGTTTAACTGCTTTTTCCAAAGCGCCAATTTCTTCTAATACGGGTTTTATTTCGTTAAAATCATATCCGAAAGATTGTTTTGAGTTATAAACTAAAGTGTCACCTTCTTGTGAAACAATCGGTGAACCGCCACGTTCAAAATATAATTTGAAAACTGATTTCAAATCTTGCATTTCTGATTGCAATGTTGTAACAGTTTGTTGTAATCTCAAAAATCTTTCAAACAAATATTCAACGTTTTCAAGTTGTTTGTTTTCCCAATCGTATTTTTGGGTGTATAATTTTTTCAATTTTGGGTAAGCGAGTGCCAGTCCCATTGTGTCACCCATTGCTCTGTGGTGGTCTTTTAGTTCAACTTTGAATTTTTCTGTCAAGGCATTTAATCCGTGCGCTTCTAAATCAGGATAAACCTCTTTGAACATTTGTTGAGTATCAATTCTTTCATTTTTAAGGGGTTCTCCGACCGTTCTTTTTGCGGCTTCATTTAAAAATGAATAGTCAAAAATTGCGTTATGGGCAACTATTGGATAATCTCCCATAAATTCTAAAATTTTTGGCATAATTTCCGATTCTGTCGGAGCATCTTCAACCATTTCTGGAGTAATTCCGTGAATTGCAATACTTGATTTTCTAATATGTTGTTCCGGATTTATGAGTGTTTGAAATTCGTCTTTAATCTTACCGTTTTCGAGCCTCACTGCTGCGAATTCAACCATTTTTTCTCTTGTGTAATCCAAGCCGGTTGTTTCTGTATCCAAAACAATCTCAATTACTTTTTTTCTAGCCATTTTATTATCCTACGTAGTTCTTCTTCTTGATAATAACACAAAAGTTTTTTCTATGTTAAAATTGTGAAGTAGAATTTAATAAAGAGAGGTAATTATGGCAAATGTAATTGATTTATCAGATGATAATTTTGAAGCAGAAGTCATAAATTCATCAATTCCGGTTGTTGTTGATTTTTGGGCAACTTGGTGTGGTCCTTGTCGAAAATTGTCCCCAGTAATTGACACTGTTGCTGATGAATATGGTGATAGGGTTAAATTTACAAAGGTGAATATTGAGGACTGTATTGAATCTGCTAAAAAATATTCTATAAGTGGTTTACCGAGTGTTTTGGTATTCAAAAATGGCGAACCTGTTGAGCGAATGACAGGACTGGTTCCAAAATCTACAATTATTGCAAATATTGAAAAATCGCTATAAGTTTCTTATAGCGATTTTTTATAAGTATCTAATAGCGTATTACTTCCTGAGTGCCTCAAATAGTCACTCTGAACTAGATTCAGAGTCTGTTTTTATGTGAAGTATTGTACGAGTTTTTATCAGATTCTGAATAAGATAAAATCTACGCAATAAAAATTGCTTGATTTTTAATCTTT
>CAVHEM010000099.1:0-25771 GCA_963635055.1 Bacteroidaceae bacterium
TCTGTATGCGTAGGCGAAGCCGAAGAAGAATAACAAGAAAATTTATTTGCTCATTGCATTCGCAATAATTTTCTAAGTTTTCAGAATGACGAAATCCTTGCTAGGCGTACCAATTTGTCACTCTGAACAGATTAGAAAATAAGTTAAGATGAAATCGAAACGTAATTTTTGGTAAAATCTTGAATTACATCAACTAAAGAAAAGGTGCGATAATTCGCACCTAGTAATTTGCCTTTACATTGCAGCTTTTTGTTTATCAAACAATTCCTTATTAAAATCTCTAAAACTTGTGATTATCTCACTAACTGCTGGTATTGTTTGATAAAATTCCGGCGGTTCTTCCGAGCAAATTGCTATAATTTTGCCGATACCTGCCGCTTGAGCCGAGTCTATTCCTGAAACGGCATCTTCCACAACAATACAATCTTTAGGGTCAAGATGCAAGTTTTTTGCGGCGATTTGATAAATATCAGGTGCCGGTTTCCCTGGGATAAGTCCGTTTGAATATACTATTTTATCCAAATCAAACCACTTATCAAGGTGGAAATGTTCTATATAAAAATCAACATTTGGTTTATCTGCCATTGTCGCAATTGTGCGTGGAATATTATTTTCTTTCAAAAAGTCTAAAAACTCAGGAACTCCGTCCGCTAATTTAAAGTTTTCTTTATCTTTAAGACACATTTGTCTATAGAGCGCTTCTTTTTCTTGTCCTAATTCTTCAACCATTTGTGGCGTCGGCTTTTTAGAAATTGCATAGGTAATAATTGCTTCATTTGTTCGACCAAACATGTACTTAATCATTTCTTCGTCAGTAAATGATGTTCCACGTAATCTTTTTGAAAATTCTCGCCATGCCTGTTTGTGCTTGGCTGAATCCCAAAATAGTGTTCCGTTAAAGTCAAAAATTATTCCTTGATATTTCATTTTACTGTCTTTCTATTAGTTTGTTGTATAAATCGTAGTATGTTTTTGCCTGTTTTTCGTTATTCAGCATTTTATATGTGTATGCCAAATTGTAATATATTGAAGGTTCGTCACCTTTTATGTCTAAGGCTTTATAAAAATTATATCGAGCATTGCGATATTGTTTTAATGCCAAATAAGCACAACCCATATTGTAGTATCCGTAGGCAAAATTGTCTTTGTATTTGACCGCTTGTTTGAATTCAGCCAATGCCATATTAGGTTGGTCTTTTGACAAATAAATATATCCCAGATTGTAGTGTGCTTTGTAGTATTTCGGGTCAACCTCGATTGATTTTTTGTACATGTAAATTGCTTCATCGATTCGGTCTTTGTCTTGCAAAATATTACCGATTAAAAGCCAATCTTCTGCGGTTCTGGTCAGTTCGCCTTTGCTTTTTAGAAGTTTCAAAGCCGCATCAATGTCATTTTGTGCGTACAAAATTCTTGCTTGTTGAGAAGTTTCATCAAGTTCAACTTGTGGTTGTTCTTTTTTCCACGGCAAATCAATAGAATTTGCTACTCCAGTGGAAGAAATTAACACAATACCCAAAATAATTATCGTTAAAAATCTTTTCATACCAGTAGTATAAAATAAATTTTCAAAATTTTCCACAAAAATATTTGACGATTTTTCAAAACGGATAATAATGTTTAGTGATTGATGTCTCTTTTACTGAACTTAGTCCTGCTATTACTCCTTTTAGCAGGATTTTTTTTATAAAAAAATGCCGAACCTGAGTCAGATTCGGCGAGTTTTTTTACATAGGAAGAAATTTTAGGAATATTGGTTAAAATTTTTATTAGTTATGTTGTAACTTTGCCTGTAATAAATGAAATTGCTGCAGCAAGTCCACCGACAATCAAACCTATTGTTCCGGCTTTACCAGATTTGCATGCTTTTGCAATACCACCTGCGATACCGCCTAATGTTGCAGCACCGATAACTCTACCAACGTTGTGTTTTGTTTTTTCAGTTGTTCCTACAGGAGAACCGGTAATTGTTGAAATGTTGTCTTCTGCACTTCGTTTGTCGTACAAACCTAAAGACAAACCTTGAATAAAACCTTGAGTCATTGAACCATGACCGTATTGTCGTAAGTCTTGAACCAAGGTAACTCCATTATTCATACTAGCGTATAATGAGTTTGCCCTTGCTTTAACTACGCTATCATCAGGAGTTGTGCCATAGGCTGATGCGACTGCATTAACGTATCTTTCGTAAGCTTCTCGAATTTGGTCTTGCTCGTTGCTTGTAATTTTATCTTTTAATGCTGTTGCTGCACCTTTTATTGCTTCCATTGGTGCATTAACTTGAAGATCGGCATTACGATTAAGTTGTTGTTGTTTGATTGAATAATCGGTTTGGAATTGTTGTTGCTGTTGCATGTTGTTGTACATACTTTGCATATCGAATCCGCTGCCGTATCCGCCAGCCATCGGCATCATTGAAAATCCGTCACCGAAAACGCTGCCTGTTGCCATTCCTGGGTATGAACTTGTTGTAAAATCCATATCTAAGTCTGCATCGCTATATACTCCAAACGGTGCTCCATTCAAGCTACCTGCCGGATTAAATCCACAGTTGTAATCGTACATTCTAACCTCCAATATTAAATTTTCTAACCTACCTTACTTATATAAACGTTTTGTTTTGTTTGAAATTGCGTGATGTAACATTTATGTTACGAATTTGTTACATTATTTGGTTGATGTTATTATTTGCCAAAGTATTTATTATAAATATATACGTATAATTAGGACTATAAATTTTGAAAAAATTATTATCAGCATTATTTTCAATATTTGTAATAGGTGTGATTACTGTATTTGCGTACTTTAACCAACAATTTGTTATGACTCAGGTAAACAAATTAAAAGGTATGTATTTTATTGAAAAAGGGGATCAGGCATATCAAGAGTCAGAATTAAATCAAGCAATCCGTTATTATAGTAAAGGTTTATCACTATTCCCAGGACATTATGATGCTTGGTATAATTTGGGCAATTTGTACGTTGTATACGAAGATTATCAGTCAGCGATGTATGCATACTCTCAAGCGTTTAAATATAATCCAAAAATGATGGTTGCAAGGATAAATTATGGACTTATCGCTTCAGAAAAACTCGGTTCGTTTGATGAAGCAATAGAGCAATATGACAATGTTATCAATACAAAAAGAAGACTTTTAACAATTCCTTACGTTTATGATAACAGAATGAGTTCAAAAGAAAACCATGCTATTGCGTATTACAATCGTGGTGTAACTTATAAGATGAAGGCGCTTTATACAACGGATAGAGTCTTAAAAAGAAAATATTATAGTAAAGCAATTGAATCTTATGAGCATGCTGTTAAAATTGATCCGAATAACTATGATGCACAATTTAATTTAGGGCTTGCTTACCATGCTTATGGAGATTATCGCAGAGCCGGAAAATGTTATTGCAAATCAATAAACTTGCAGCCAATGAGTTATGATGCTCATTATAACTTGGCAGTTTTACTTAAAAGACTCGGACATTATGATGATGCTTATGATGAAATAGATAAAGCTATTACATTAATTACCGCACTAGATGAAAACTCTTCTGTTCAAGCTTATGTTGCAATAGTTATGAATGATATTACTCGTAATGTTTATCGTACAAAGGAACAACGAGAAAAAATGCAAAAAGTTTTGAAGGATTCAAGAACAAGAGTTAGCAACGAAAAACCTAAATCTAAATGGAAATTTGGGAAAAAGAAAAAAGATAAAAATTCTAAAAAAGAAGAGGGGTCCAGTATAATTGACGGTAGAGTTGTTAGAGAACAAGATATGGACAAAACAATGATTGAAACTTTTGGAACATGTCCTTCTATAAAATATTTCGACCCGACACAAAAAGATTTTGAGTATACTGAAGATTATTGATTTTTTATTAATATTTTTTACCCACTTTAATATTTTTGCAAAATAGTTTAAAATATTAATAGAGAAATGAAGATATATCCTATAACATTCAGAACAGTTGCTCCAAACTCTCAAGTCGAGCCATCGAGTTCAAGTGAGAGTGATATACGATTTGCTAAAACTATTACTAATCTAAATAATATTCCTGCTTATCGTCCTATTTCATTTGGTGGAATTCAAAATTCTTCAAAATTGAGAGCATTGTTTGCTTACAAATTGCCATGCATGTATAGTGGAATAACTTTGATTGACCCGAAGCAATATAGCAGATGGCAGAAATCAAATTTATTTGCCAAACCTGTAGGTGAAGTTATGAAAACTTTGGAACCTTATGCCGATAGTTTTATTGATTTTGAGGGAAGATTATTTCAAATATTAAAAGAACGAGCAAATGTTACTCCAGACAAACCGATAAAATTGATTTTAGATGAATTGAAACCTGTTTATTGTCGTAGGTTGCGCAAAAAACAGACTCCTGTATTTTATGAATTGAATGAGATATTTAAAACGTTACCTGATAAATATTATTCAAAATTCAAAGCCTTAATGGTTGATACTCATAAAAAGTTGGACGAAAAACCTGTATATATTCCGTTTTCATCTTATGAATTTAAGTATAAATTGGCAAAGATAACAAACTTGATTGATAATGGAACAGATTTAAAGGCAAAAAAAGTTATGCGAAAAATGAACAAAGAGGCAAAACGTTTTGCAAATACAACCAGTGTAAGTACAATTGAACATCAAAAAGATGTTTTGAAGTTTTTAAAAGTGATTTTGCGAAAATCTGTCTTAAAAAATCATGAAGCATTGAACGTTTTGATGGACGAATCCAAAGCAAGGCTTGATAAAAACGAAATAATTGTATCATTTTCAAGAAAGTCTTTTATGTATGATTTAGTAAAAATTATTGAAGATATAAAAGACAACAATATTCAGGCAAAAGTTATAAATACGGCTCAAAAACTTCCGACATCAAAAGAAAGTTTTTCAGCGTTTATGATGAAATTGATGCCTGCTACACCTGACAAAATTGGTCATTCTCTTGTTTGGCCGTCCTTAGCGTCTGTTGAACATATTTTGCCAAGATCTTGCGGCGGTCCGGATTTGATGAAGAATTTTGGTGCGGCTTCGACCCGTGAAAATTCCGAAAGAAAAAATATTGATTTTCTGAGCCAAATTAAACGTCGTCCAAATACTCCAATATACTGTCAAAAACAGGTAGATAGACTTGTTGAACTTTATCGTCAGGGTGTGTTTTATAAAATTGGATTGAGTCCTAGATATATTAGAGATTTTCGAGATACTATTTATGAACAATCAAAACATCAGATTTTGTTGAATGTTCCGGCTATGCCTTAAAAAAAATCTCTATTCTTGAGTTAGCCTTTTACAGCGCCTTCATTTTCTCCTGAAATGAAATATTTTTGCATAGCAAGGAAAAATATTAAAATCGGAATTGTTGAGATTATTGAGCCTGCTGCGATAAATCTCCAGTTTGAAGAAAACATACCTTGCAAATTATTCACTCCGACAGGTAGAGTGTACATTGATTCTTTTGTCAAAATGATACTTGGCCATAAGAATTCGCCCCATGAGCCGATAAATGTGAATATCGCAAGGACGGCAAGTGATGGTTTGACCATTGGTAACAAAACTTTCCAAAATACTTGAAAAACATTGCACCCGTCAACGATTGCCGCTTCTTCCATTTCTCTCGGGATTGCCAAAAATGCTTGCCTCATTAAAAATATTCCAAATGCACTTACCGCAAACGGCATTATTAACCCGACAAAACCTGCAGTATTATTCACACTGTCAACCAAATGTAATTTTAAAGTGATTAAATATACAGGCAGCATAATTGCTTGAAAAGGTATCATAATTGTTGCCAAAATTGAGAAGAATGCTATTTTTTTGCCTTTAAATTCCATTCTTGCAAGAGGATACCCTGCAAGTGATGATAATATTAGATTTAATAAAACCGTTCCCCCTGCAACAATCATACTGTTTACGAAATATCTCATCAAATCTACTCTGTGCCAAACTCCTACATAGTTGGTGAAAGTGAAATCTTTTGGAATTATTGTCGGCGGGTATGCAAAAATGTTTTCGCTGTTTCCTTTTAGTGAAGTTGAAAGCAGCCAAATGAAAGGAAATATTGATAGTAATGACGTAAATATCAAGACTGAATGTATTGAGAATTTTTGCAATAATTTTTTTATCATATTTGATATTTATTCCTTTCAAAACAACAAATATTAATTAGTGAAAATACCATAACAACAACCAAAAGTATTACTGCCATTGCGGAAGCATAACCCAAGTCAAGGTTTTCAAACGCTTTTTCATAAATATAATAAACAATGGTTTTTGTTGAGTTTAAAGGTCCACCTTTTGTCATTACATAGATTTCTGCAAAGATTTTCATAGCAGAAATTGAGCTTATTGTGGTAACAAGCGCAATTGTCGGCATAATGTGTGGTACTGTTACTGTCAAATGCTTTCTTAAAAATCCGGCGCCGTCAATGTTGCAGGCTTCGTATAGGTCTTTCGGGACACTCATCAATGCTGCAAGGTAAATCATCATATAGTATCCGATACCTTTCCAGATTGTGAGTAAAATTACAGAATAAATTGCATATTTTGGGTCAGTTAACCAACCTATTGCGGGTATGTGGAATACACTCAACAAATAGTTCAAAACCCCTTGTTCTGCGTAAATCCACTTGAAGGCAATTGCTGCAACAACAACCGATACAATAACAGGAAGATAGATTAAAATTTTGTATAAAGTAATCCCTCGGATTTTTTGATTTATCAAAATTGCCAAAAATAATGGAATTATTGCCAAAATCGGAACGGCTACAATCAGATAAATAAAAGTGTTGAGCATAACTTTGTAGAATATCGGATTTTTGAATATTTCCCAATAATTAGCCAAACCGACCCAGCCGGCATTGTAGATGTTGTTAGAATAATCTTGGAAACTCAATATTACCGTCTGAAAAAACGGAATAAAGAAAAATACAAGCAAAATTATTCCTGCAGGAAGCAGGAATAAATATGGCGCCAATTTTCCATAGTATTTAAACATAAACTGATTATGACACTATATTTAGTGTTGGTCAAGTTTGTTGCTCACTTGTGTTAGATATATAGCATTCCGTCTTTTAATAAAGAATCACTTTTGATTTCTTTATTTTTAAGTTCTTCAACTACATCAGAACACGCATCAACAAATTTGTCTTCGTTTTGGGGCGAAAGTTTTTTAGTAAAATTCAATTTTTTTGAAATTCCCAATTCCATTTCGAACATTGTTTTTTCAATGTTTAATGCATTAAACACTTTTTTGATTTTTTGTGCAATTTCGAGGTCTGGAAGTTTGGATAATTTTTTTGTAGCATCAGATGTCAAAGAGGCTTCATATTCTCCATAAAAATTCCCATCAAGCAAATCAAATCCGATATTATCACCGTGTTTAAAGCTTCCGCTGATTTTAAAAATATCATTTGGATTGTCTGCAGTAAGTTTTTCAAATTCTTTTCCGATTTTGTTCCAACGTCCTTTGTTTGCAACATTTGTAATATCAAGTCTTGCCGTAAAATTAACATTGTTGTTTGAAATTGAGTTCATTTTCAATCCTTTCTATATATTTGATTGGGTACTTTTAATTTAAAAACTCTAAAAATTTATTTTGTTACCAAATTCATGTTTTGTTGCGAAATGTGAAGGCGTTTTAGTAATGTTTATTCATAAAAAGCAACTTTTTTTTAATTCATGTTTTTATAATAATGTAGGGAAAAAGGAAAGTATTAAATGTCTACTCAAATCAATGGTCTAAATATTCCGGTATTAGAAAATAAAAAACAAATTAATTTTCAACAAAATCCGGTTGCACCTCAACAAAATCAGCAGCAAACTTCAATGCAAGGGACTTCTGCTGAAAGGCAACAACAAATAAATCAGGCTGTTGATAATTCATACCTTGCAAAAAGGGTAAACGCTTCTCAAGAAAACAACCCTTTAGCAACTGCTGCTTTGGGTGTTGGTTCTTGGTACGGTATATCTCAAGGCATGGAATATGTTAACAACAAATGGAGTGCAGGAGATTATGCTAAGACCATTTATGGCAAATTGGGTAATGCAGGTGATAAGTTCACTGAAAAGACTCTTGTTGGTAAATATTTCCAAAAAGCGGTAGACGGTTCTGAAAAATTATTAGAAAAACTTTCTAAAAAAAGCAGATTTATTAATTCCTTGACTCACTTTTCAACCAGTCCTGAGTGGAGTTTGGTAAAAGGTGCTGCTAAAGGTCCTGAAAGTTTCCTATTGACAGATATTGAAAGTGTTATGGAAAACTTTATGAAACCTATTGCAGGGAAATCGAAATATCATGTTTTTAGTTACGGTTTCGGACCTAAAGAAAAATTCTTCCAAAAACTTGAACAGTACGGATTTGAACAAAAAGATATCAATGCATTTAAAGACAGTGTGAAATCTTTATCAGAAGAAGAACAAATTTTGGCACTTCAACGTAAAGAAATTGAGTTGTTAGGCGCTGATAAAAAGACCTTGAATGCAATAAAATCTGAAAAAGATTTGTCAAAATTGACAGATATGGCAAAAGAAATCAAAGCTAAAAAACTTGGTTTTAAAAATCTTGCCGAATTTGAAGCGTTGAAGGGTAATTTTGTTGATAATACTGATAAAGTTTTGAAGATGATGGAAAAGGCTTCAAAAGATGCTAATTTGAAACACATTGCCATTTGGCGTGATGAAACTACAACTGCAGGCAAGGTTAAATCTCATTTGCTTGGCAGACGAGTTTCTTTTTCTGAAATGAAAAACAAATTACTTGTAGTTACAGGAAAAGGCAACAAATCAACTCTCGGTCGAGCACTTCCAAAAGGTTTGGCATGGCTATTTGAAGGCGGCACAAACAGATTTGGCGGTGGTAAACTCGGTGTTATTATGCAGGCAACAATCTTGGCTGATATTTTGTATAACACAATTACAGCACCAAAAGGTGAACATATCAAAACGTTTGCTGAACGTGCAGTAAATGACTTTACATACTTTGTCGGAATGTCTGTAGGTATTTTGGGGATGCACAAATTGGCTGGTGCCGGTAAATATATCGGATTGAATAATAATGCCGATTTGAAGGCTTATAGAGAAGGTCTGAAAGCATTTAATCAAAAAGTAAAAGATGGCTTGTTAAGTAATAAAAAAGCATATAAATTTGCAGAAAAACGACTTGATGTATTGTTAGGGAAAAAGAATATTAAAGGATTCTTCAACAAGACAATGTTCAAGTTGGGTAAATTTATCAATGCTGGTAATGAACATAAGTTGGCTTATGTTTCTGCAAGTAAACACAATTTGAACTGGTTGAGAAAATTGGCTAACGGTAATATTATCGGTGTTCCGATGAGATTTGCAATTCCAATGTTGATGGTTACTCCATTCTTGGTAAAATTGACAACTTCAACCGCTCATAAAATCTTTGGTCGTCCTACTCATTCAGTACTTGACGAAGACGAAGAAAAACCGGCAGAAAAGCAAGAACCGGCTAATCAAGTGAACGGACAAAATCAGCAAGTATTTCAAGGTGGTCAAAATCCTAACCAACAAGTGCAACAAGTAGCTCAACAACAAAAAAATCCTCAAGATTATCAAAGTGATACAAATTTAATCAAAATGGCTGCAAATGGTAAAAAGCCGGTAACAAGAACTTATGTTCCATCTCCTGAATGTGGTATTCCAGGAGCCGAAAAGAATAAAAAACAAGTAGCACCTGCAAGATCATATATCCCTAATCCGCAAGGTGTAGTTGTTCAAGGACCTGATATGACTGCCGCAAATCAAGCATTGGCAGATGCAGCATTAGCAGAAAAACAAATTCACGAAACATTGGCATCTTTGAACCAATAAGGTAATTGCAAACTTCTAAAAAGTATGTTAAGCTTCAATTAAGTCCGTATGGGTGTTAATTTTGTTCCTACATTTATATAAATAGGGAGAGTTAACTCCATGGCATTGAAGTATACCCGCCGATATCTTGTCGCCAGCGGGAAACGGATTAGTCAGGGTGCTCACCCACCTGCGAGTTCAGCAGGTAACAAAATCCACCTGTATCGGGCTTTTTATTTTTTGAGATTGCCTAAGCTTGACAAATATGCTACAATACAGAGTATAGGCAGGTGTTTATGCAAAAAATTTCAGCAATGATACTATCAGATGAATTTTCAACGACAGAAGTTTTAAAGCTATTTGTCGGAGAGTTTGACAATATTGATTTGCTTGAGGCTTCATGTAGTTATTCTGAAATTGTTGAAGTTTTGGCAAATTGCCCGAATAAAACTGTCTTTATTGTTGATTTATCAACGAACAAGCAAAGTAAGTTGGATTTGATGCAAAAAATATCTTCACAATGTCAAAATTGTAAGATTTTGGCACTTGCTGATAATCCTTCAGTTGATTTGATTATACAGATTATGCGAACCGGAGCAAGAGAATTTGTTCCTATTCCCATAATTAAAAACGAGTTTTTTGAAGCATTAAACAAAACGATTGCTCAATTTGAACAAACTCATGTTACAAATAAATGTAAAATAATTTCAGTGTTTTCAAATAAAGGTGGCATTGGTAAAACCTCTCTAGCGACAAATTTAGCATTGGAATTGTCTAAGATTACAAAGGAAAATGTTGCACTTATTGATATGAATTTTCAAATGGGTGATATAACGACATTTTTAGATTTGAAACCGTCGTTTAATATTTCATATATGCTTGAAAATATTGACAAAATTAATGAAACCTTTTTGTTGAGCACTTTGGAACGCTACAAAAATACAAATTTGTATATTCTTGCAGATCCACCGTATTTCAAACAGGCAGATAATATTCAGCCTAAACAGATTTCAAAATTGTTTAGTATTTTGAAAGAAACTTTTTCTTATATTATTGTTGATGCGGAATCTAGTTTTAGCGGTAAAAGTATTGCAACTTTGGATAATTCTGATATGATTTTGCTTGTTACAATTGCTAATCTTCCGGCACTGCGCAATACGCAAAGATGTCTTGAATTGTTCGAAAAATTAGGTTATGACAATGATAAAACTCAAATTGTCGTAAATCGTTATATGGAAAATGACGAGATAAAAGAGCCGGATATTGAAAAAGTTTTGTCAAAAAATATTTATTGGAAAATTCCAAACAATTATTTTGCAATAATGTCAGCAATAAATAAAGGTGTTCCTGTTAGTATTATGAATGGGGCAACCAATGTTGCGCAAAGTTACAAGGAACTTGCTCAAAATATTTCTGACAATTTGTACAAGCAAAATATGATTGAGAAATTTGAAAATATATTGAATAATAAATAAGGGGTAAAAATGGGACTTGCGGAGAGATTTAAGAATAAACTTGAAAATAAAAATATTTTTGAAAAAGATATAATTGAACAAAAGTTAGAAGAAAATGACATCAAATTTATTTCAAAACCGGAAATGATTGATTTGAAAAATTCGTCTATTCAAACTCCAATTGTTGTGAATACAGATTCCAATGTTTCTGATGAGCCAGAAAATAAGACAACAAGTCCGGAAAAACTATTCTTAGAAAATTTAGAAACAGAATTGATAAATAAAATCAGAAAAACTCCGTACTGGGAAGATTTTTCAACTGAACGCAAAACCAGCATGATTGAAAATTATTTTGATAATAAATTAAAAAGAAGTAATGGACTTAGATTTTCTCAGTCCAAAAAAGATAATTTTGTTCAAACGGTTTTAATTTTATCAAATAACAGATAGCAAAAAACGGAAGTCATAAACTTCCGTTTTTTTTATTATTCTGTTTTAGTTTGTTATTCTACCCAACCGTCATCGGTTTTTGATGGTTCTTGTTGTTGATTTTCTTCTTCGTCTTTAGTTTCCTGTTCTTCTTCTGATTTTTCCAACGGATCAGGTAGTCTTATTTCTTTTTTGTATATGTCGACATAATTGCTTCCTGCCGCAAATCCGACTATTGTTCCTGAGTATGTGGACAATAAAGTAAGGATTGTTGCGATTGGTAACATTATGGCAATACCTGCAGGCGTATACATCGGATTATCTGCATTTGGCGCAAATATCATTCCAATTGAAAATGCGAAAATTCCGCCAAACATTCCGACAATTCCGCTGATAATACTTACAACAGTGTTTACAACTATAGATACAACCAAATATTTCAACATTACAAGCATTGTGTCTTTAAATACAATTTTCATATATTTGATAAATAAAAAAGGGTAGAAATATTCTGTGCGGTATTCAAAGTCTTCAATAAATGAAAAATATGCGTATCCATAAAACGGTGCAATAACTGCAAATAATAAAAATGTTAAAAGGTATAAAAATATCATTCCAATAACAAATCCAATTGCGACCAGTGGTTCAGGATGTGGATTTTTGAAAATTCCAAAGATTCCACCAAATAGCGGGACAATGAATAATACACCAAATAGTACCCAGGCATATAAGCCCCAAGCGATTTGCAATGGCAGAATTTTTAAACCCTTAATAAATGTGTCAAAATTTACTTCCGGTAAACCTAATTTGTTTTTGATTTTTCTGTTGTAAAAATCAGTAGCAAAACCGGAAAGTGTTATAAATGGGATAATACAAATCAATAGTAATATTGCGAAAATACATAATGATGTGTCTAAGATTTCTCGGGGAGTATCTTTATCAAACAGATAACTAAGTCCGCCCAAAATCGAAGGTACCAGTAGTATTAGCAATAACATGCAGTGTCGTTTTTCTACATCTTTTCCTTTGTACAATTCTTTGAACTTTTCCAGAATTTCTTTCAAATTACACGTCCTTTCTTATATTTATCTAAATAACCAACTGTTTTTTTTATAATACTTTTTTATTGATACTTAAATTAAGTATCAAAATTAATCGTACTTCACCTCGTATTTATTATATAGTTTTTATATCGGTTTTGGATAGAATAACTTTAGTTTTCAGCGAAGAATTTTAACAAAAGGTTACATTCACTCAAAAAACACAATACAAGAATTTTAAATTTTGTACTAAAATGTTTGTATATGGAATATAAGAAATTCAAAATATCTTCAAAATACAAACCCTCGGGGGACCAGCCCAAAGCCATAAAACAATTGACAGATGGTATAATCAAGGGTTATGATACTCAAACTTTGCTCGGTATTACAGGTTCAGGAAAAACTTTTACTATAGCAAATGTTATTGAGCAAGTCCAGAAACCAACCTTGATAATTGCGCACAACAAAACTCTTGCGGCTCAACTGTATAATGAATTTAAAGAGTTATTTCCTGATAATGCGGTCGAATATTTTATCAGTTATTACGATTATTATCAGCCGGAAGCGTATATTCCGAGAACGGACACTTATATTGAAAAATCATCGTCTATAAACGAAGAAATTGACCGTTTGCGCCATAATACGACAAGAAGTTTGTACGAAAGAAATGATGTTATTGTAATTTCGTCAGTCAGTTGTATTTATGGTTTGGGCTTGCCGGAAAATTATTTCAAAGGTTCTACAGAAATCAAAGTTGGAGATTGTGTAGATAGAGATGATTTGCTTAAATATTTTGTAAGTGTGCGCTATGAAAGAAATGATTTAGAGTTGAAGTGTTCAACATTCAGGGTTAGAGGTGATATTGTTGAACTCATGCCGGCTTATGAAAAAATAGTTACGAGGTTTTATTTCTGGGGTGATGAGATTGAAAAAATTGTGAAAATTGATAATGTTTCAGGTGAAATTATTGAAACCCCAAACTCGGTTGTAATTTATCCTGCTGTCCATTACTTGTCAGATGATGATAATGTCGAGGAAACTATTGATTTGATTAGAAAAGAACTTCAAGACAGACTTGTGGAATTGAATAATGAAAATAAGTTAATAGAGGCTCAACGACTTGAGCAACGTGTGAAATACGATATTGAAATGATTAAAGAAATGGGGTATTGCACTGGGATTGAAAATTATTCAAGAATTATTGAACGTCGTCCGAAAGGTTCTGCTCCAGCAACTTTGCTTGATTATTTCCCTGATGATTTTTTGACGGTCGTTGATGAATCTCACGTTACGTTACCCCAAATCAAAGGTATGAGCCATGGTGATGCTGCAAGAAAGCAAGTTCTTGTTGATTATGGTTTTAGATTGCCTTGTGCAAAGGATAACAGACCTTTGACCAATGAAGAATTTTATGCAAAAGTCGGTCAAAAAATTTATATTTCCGCAACTCCTGCTGAATTTGAACGAGAAACCTCAGAACAAATTGTTGAACAAATTATCAGACCAACAGGTTTGCTTGATCCGAAAATTTCCGTTCGTCCTATTGATACTCAAATTGAGGATTTAAAATCCGAAATTAAAAAACGTGCAGATAGAGATGAACGAATATTGATAACAACTTTGACAAAACGAATGGCAGAAGATTTGACTGATTTCTTTTTACAAGAAGGTATCAGAGTCAGATACTTGCATAGTGAAATTAAATCAATTGAGCGTGTAGAAATTTTGCGTGATTTGAGATTGGGCGAATTCGATGTGCTTATTGGTGTAAACTTGTTAAGAGAAGGGTTGGATATTCCGGAAGTATCTCTTGTTGCAATTATGGACGCAGATAAAGAAGGATTCTTGCGTTCAGATACCAGTTTGATTCAGACAATAGGTCGTGCGGCTCGTAATGCTTGTGGTGAAGTTATTATGTATGCTGATAAGGTTACGGAATCTATGGAACGAGCAATAAATGAAACCGAACGTCGTCGCAAAATCCAAATTGCTCATAACCAAAAATATGGAATTGTGCCGCAAACAATTAAAAAGCCTATTGAAAATAACTTGTTGTCATTAGTTGCAAGTTATCGTGATTTAGAAGATATTGTAGCGGAAGAAATGGTAGATTTGGGTATTGAACAAAAAGACTTGCCAAAACTTATTGATAAACTTGAAAAAGATATGCACAAGGCTGCAAAAGTTCTTGACTTTGAACGTGCTGCTCAAATTCGTGACCAGTTGAAAAAACTGAGAGAAATGAAAAAATAAAATTTTTTTGGAAATATTTTGCAAAAAAAAGCGGGCTTTAGTTCAATTCAAAAGCCCGCTTTTTTTATTTTTATTGTGTTTATTTCTTAATCATTGAAGGATCTATATCTACAGTGTCGCCGGTTATATCGTTTAATGTAGATAATTCATTGTATTCAGAATCATCACCTTTTACAAATTCTGTTGATGCTTGTGCCATATAGTTTGCTAAAATAGATATGTTAACTACGGCAATTGCTGAACAATATGCAACAAATGTCCAATGCTCAAATGGAACTTTAAAGAAAAAGAACAAATAAGCAACCGGTCCAACAAGTAACAAGTTTACAATTGCGACTTGCGGTATTAAGAATAATATTTGTAATAGTACGTCAGGACATGATTCAAATATTATTTTATAATTAAAACCTTGCTTTAATGATTGAAATTTTGCAAATGCAAGATATGAAGTTAGTATGATTGAACCACATATTAACCAAACAATATAATGGTAAATTTCATTAAAATGCGGGACATTATCTATAGGAAAATTGTATTTTGTTAGGTAAATGCCGATAGTCCCAAATACCAAACCGTTTGGTAATAGTACAACTAAAGTCTTTAATAAACCAATTAAAAATTCTATTGGGTTAAGTGTCAGAACTTCTTTTCTGTTTGTTCTTACGTTGTAAATTGCTTGAGTAAATAATCCGAATATCAGTATACCAAGTATTGGTGCGCAGAGTTCAAACATATCAGTTTGTCCAACCATAAATAGGTGCCCTACAAAATATACAGGTATCGCAAAGATTACAAATTTTAAGTAAGCTAAGTTTTCGCTAAAAGCATCACGAAAAGCATCTACCATTGAAGCCATACAAATTCTCCTTCTTTATTAATATTTATACTATCCTTGAATTAATCGTTTTAATTCTGCAGGTTTTGAAGATTTTAGAACTGCATCTTCAAGAGTAATAAGTCCTTTTTTGAATAAGTCTGCTAATGCTGATTCAAGAGTTTGCATACCTGAACCTGAGCTTGTTTGAATTGTTGAGTAAATTTGTGCGGCTTTAGATTCTCTGATTAAGTTTGCAATCGCAGGTGTAACAACCATGATTTCTTGAGCCATAATACGACCTTTTTTAGAACCGTCCGGTTGACGTCTTGGAAGTAGTGTTTGTGAAAATACTGCAACCAAAGAGTTAGCCAACTGAACTCTGATTTGTTGTTGTTGACCTTCCGGAAATACGTCGATAATACGGTCAATAGTTTGTGCTGCTGAAGATGTGTGAAGTGTTCCGAATACCAAGTGACCAGTTTCTGCCGCTGTTAATGCTAATGCGATAGTTTCGTGGTCACGCATTTCACCTACTAGAATGATATCAGGGTCTTCACGTAATGCAGATTTCAATGCGTTTGCAAATGAACGGGTATCCATTCCCAATTCTCTTTGGTGAATAATTGAATTTTTTGAAGTGTGAACGAATTCGACAGGGTCTTCAATTGTCAAAATATGTTCTGCACGAGTTCTGTTAATATAGTCAATCATTGCAGCCAAGGTTGTAGATTTACCGGAACCGGTAGGACCAGTTACTAGAACAAGACCTCTTGGCTTTTCTGCAATTGTTGTAACAACCGGTGGCATTCCAAGTTCCTCTAGTTGAGGTGCTGTTGTTGCGATTGTACGAAATGCTGCTGCATAGCTTCCTTTATCTTTGTAAAAGTTTACACGGAAACGACCAATTCCTTCAATACCGTAAGAAAAGTCTAGTTCCCATTCTTGTTCAAGTTTACGTCTTTGTTCATTTGACAACATAGGGAATAACAAGTGTTCTACATCTTCTGATGTCAACGGTTCATAATCAAAACGGATAAGCTTACCGTCAATACGTCCTACAGGAGGCAACATATTTGAAATATGTAAGTCGGAGCCACCTTTTTCTTTAAGTTCTGCTAATAAATCTTCAATTACCATTTTATTTCTCCAATATTTTCTCCAATATTAATTTTATTCTGTTATAATTGCATCACTGTCATTTGCAGCCATTTCTATCAGTAAATATGTCATATAAGCACCTAAAGCAACGGCTTTTGGATCTAAATCAGATTTGTTAGATGCTTCAATTATGGCAGTATTTATTTCAGGATTTTCTTCCTTTATGTAATGAATCATTTTTTTTCGCCATGCAGGCATATCCTCAAAAATTTCAGCAAAAGCGCTGTTTGCAATATCTTCTGTTATAACCGGTAACATAGTCAAAATAAGCCCTTCCTTCTAATCTCTTCTTAATATTCAAATTATACACTAAATTTCGGCTTTTGTCTATTACCCGAAGAATATCCTTTGTTTGAAGTATAATTAATAATATGAAACTGAAAAATTTAAAACTGACAGATTATAGAAATTGTTCTGACTTGTTTTTAGAATTTGACAAAACGAAAATTCTAATAATCGGTAAAAATGCGCAGGGTAAAACTAATATTTTGGAAAGTATCTATTTCCTATCTACCTTAAAGACTCCTAGAACTTCCAATTTATCTGAGCTTATTAAATTTAACAGTGAATATTTGAAAATAGAAGCTGATATCGTTAAATCAGACACAGATGTTGAATTAACGTTTGTTTACAATATAGAAAAAAAACGTGAAGCACGCATAAATAAAGTCAAGTCGACAATAAAAGATTTTAAGTCAGTTTTGACAACGGTACTTTTTGCATCTTCAGATTTGTTGTTGTTACGTGGTGCTCCGCAAGATAGACGAGATTGGCTGGATAGAGCGATTTCTCAAATTTATCCGGCTTATGACGATAGGTTGTCAAAGTATGACAAAATTCGAATTCAAAAGAATAATTTTTTGAAAGAGTGTGCAAAAAATGGAACTTTTGACGAGTCACTTCTTGACGTGTTTAATGAACAACTTTCAGTAACTGGCAGTAATATTATTTTTATTCGAAAAAAATACCTAAGGGAAATAGAAAAAATTGCTCAGTCAAAGCATCGTACAATTAGTGAAACAGAAAATTTAAAAATACGTTATGATTGTGGTTTTTTATCTGAAAGTGATGAAGTTGAAGAAATTTCGCTTATAAAAGAAAAATTTGACAAAACTCTAGAAGAAAGAAAAGTTGAAGAAATCAGACGTTGTCAGTCTTGTGTCGGTCCACATCGTGATGATATCGTGTTTTATATAAATGAACAAAATGCATCAAAATTCGCATCACAAGGACAACAGAGAACAATTGTATTGTCATTAAAATTGTCTGAACTTGATATGATAAAAGAAAAAAATGGAGAAGCACCTATTCTGTTGCTAGATGATGTATTAGCGGAACTTGATGATATAAGGCAAAATTATCTTCTAAAATCAATTAATCCTGATACTCAAACAATTATAACGTCTGTTGATACAATCTTGTTCGAAGATGAATTTTTGAAAGATGTAAAAATCTACAAAATCGAAAATGGAAATTGTAAGGTGTAAAATTTTACTTTATAGTTTATTATAGTTTTAAAATATGTAAACTATGAAGTATTATTAGTGTAGAGGTTGTTTGAAGATTGTAGCGCAGGTTTAGTCTAAAAACTCATCTATATGTGAACGATATTTGTCTATTAATGTATTTTACTTCCATTACACGCCAATTACATGCAGAAACTAAAAAAGACTTTCAGAAAATCTCTAAAAGTCTTTAATTTAAATGGTCGGGATGACACGATTTGAACGTGCGACCCCCTCGTCCCAAGCGAGGTGCGCTACCAAGCTGCGCCACATCCCGATATGTATTGGTCACTTCTTAAGTGTATGACAAACATTTTTTAAAGTCAATAATTATTTTTAAATTTTAAAAATTTCTCATTATTTCGTTTATGTGTTATAATTCTCTCATTATGGTTAGGCTTATAAACGATTACAATTTAGGGTTAATTACCGACGGCATTTATTCTTGGATGAAACTTCAAGAAAAAGTTACATATATGGCAGATTACAATAACCCAAAAATTACACCGTGTGTGTATGTTATGTGGCATGGTAATCAATTTTGTGTGCATGGTTTACCTGACAAAAACAATGTAAATATATTAATCAGCACATCAAAAGATGGGCAAATTGTTTCTGATATTTGTCATAGAATGGGATTTCAAACTTGTAGAGGTTCTTCTATGCGCAGAGGTGCAGTATCCGGAACTCTAAAACTTATAAATAAGTTAAAAAATGGTGAAAATGTCGCAATCATGGTTGATGGCCCTCGAGGCCCGTTGTATTCAGTCAAACCCGGAGCGATTGCAATTGCTCGTGAAGCTAAAGTTCCTATTGTTCCTATGAACTGGTATTCAAAAGATTTTACTTTTGTGAAATTTAATACTTGGGATAAAATGACTTGTCCGTTTGGACCAGCCAGAGTTTTGAACACTTTTGGTGAACCGATTTATGTTGAAGGAAAGACAGATGAAGAAGCGGCAGAAGAAATTAAAACCGCATTATTAAAGTTAGATGAATTGTCTCCGGAACGTTTTGAAAAAGCAAAGAAGATGAAATTATGGGAAAAAAGACAGTAAAAATTTCAATATTGCAAATGTCGTCAGTTATTGGCGATGTCGAAGCAAATATAAATAAAGTTGAAAATATTCTAAAATTACAATTGCCGTCTGATACAGACACGTTGGTACTTCCGGAAGTTTGGACTGTTGGGTGGTCTTGCAAAAATTTTCAAAAATCTGCTCAATATGTTAATAGCGGTTCAGTACATGACTTTTTATCAAGTATTGCAAAAAAGTATTCAATAAATATTATCGGTGGAAGTTATATTACTGAAAAAAATGGTGAATATTTCAATACATGCCCTGTTTTTGACCGAAAAGGTAATCTTGTTGCAAGTTATTCAAAAATGCATTTGTACGCATATTACGGTTGTGATGAAGATAAATATGTTAAACGTGGTGATAGTCCTGTTCTTGTTGAATTGGACGGAGTGAAATACGGTTTGACAATTTGTTATGATATTCGTTTTCCTGAGTTATATAGAGCGTATATGAAGGCTGGTGCTGATATTTTGGTAAATTGTGCTGCATGGGGTTCTAAAAAGCCTATACCTTGGGAAATGATGACTAAATCAAGAGCCATTGAAAATCAATCGTATATGGTTGCGTTAACTCAATCTGGGTATATTGAAGATGGTGAGTACAATTTAGGCGAATCAAGAATAATTTCATACAACGGTGAAGAAATTGCATCAATTATGGCAGGTGAAGGTATTGCCGCAGGTGTTCTTGATTTAGAAAAAATGTATGATTTTCGACAAAAGTCACCGACTAAAAATGATATTAGGGATAGTTATGAGGTAAAACAATTATGCAAAAATTGTTAGTTTTTATATTTGTATTAGTGATGTCAATTACATCAGTTTATTCTGAAACGATAGATAAAACATTAAATAAATTGGATATAAATAAATCTGCAGTTTCGGTTGTTATAAAAAATATTTCATCGAAAGATACTGTTTATTCTTTGAATGCTCGTACACCTATGCACCCTGCATCGACTCTAAAACTTGTAACAACGGCAGCTTCTGTTGATACGCTTGGCGCAGATTACAGCTTCAAAACAAGTTTATACAAAAGTACAAATAATGACTTGTATTTCAAATTGTCTGGGGATCCTCTTTTAACATCAAAGAATTTGGAAAAAATGGTAAAAACTGCACGAGATAAAAGTATTACACCGAAAAATGTGTATGTTGATGATTCTGCCTTTGACAAAATCGAATGGGGAGAAGGTTGGCAATGGGACGATGCTTTAAATCCGTTGATGCCAAAATTTAGCGTTTATAACCTTAATAAAAATTTGTTAAGAGTAGAAGCGCTACCAACAAATAACGGTTCTCCTGCAACAGTTACAATAAAACCTAATTATCCGATTACTTATATGAATTATGTAACGTCTAATTCTGCACAAAATTCTTGGTTAAAAGCAGAAAAGAATTCTGAAATTGCAAATACAATCAATGTTTTAGGAAGTATTTCAAAATCGCTAACTATTTATATTCCATTGAGTAATCCGAGATTGAATTTTATTTTGCGATTAACTGATATTTTCAAGGATTCAAAAATAGAATATTTCGGCAAATTTAAAAATGCAAAACTTCCTACCTCAAATGTTTATTTGGTAGATGAAGTTCAGCATAGTATTTTGCCAATGTTGGGATTGATAATAAAAAATAGTGATAATTTAGTTGCTGAAACTTTATTCAAGGCTGCCGGTGCAGAATGGTCCGGTTCGCAAGGTTCATTTGAGAATTCAAAAAAGATGTTAGATGCATATTTTGAAAAACTCGGAATTGACTCTCAAGATATTAGAATTGTAGATGGAAGCGGTGTTTCAAAGAACAATTTAATGACAGCAGATTTTATGACAAATTTCTTGGTTTATTTGTCAGAACAAGATGGTTTTGAAAATATTGAACTGTTGTTGCCGACCCCATCTGAAGGTACTTTGAAAAACAGAATGTTATATTTTAAAGATAATTTGAGAGCCAAAACCGGAACTCTAGCGGATACAAGCGCAATTGCTGGTTATATAACTTCAAAACGAGGCAAAACTTATGCGTTTGATATAATGATAAATGATGCTAAAACTTCTTCTGCAGATAAGAAAAACATTGAAGAACAAATTTTGCGCAGTTTGTATATGAATTATTAAAAATAGAAAAGGAAATAAAATTATGTATGAACCGGAAGTAACGATAATTACACCGACATATAATATTGTAGATAACGGACAGGCTGATGATTTTACACTGTTGGTAAATTTGCTGGATAGACAAACTTATCCTTACATTGAGCATATTGTTATCGACAATGCCTCAAATGACGGTACTGAAGTTTTGCTAAAAGAGTATAAAAATTCCGGATTTTTGAATTTCTTTTCTGAAAAAGACAGAGGAAAATTTGATGCAATGAATAAAGGTTTGCTTAGGGCAAAGGGCAAATATGTAGGCTTTTTGAGTTGTGATGATTTTTTCCATGATATAACCGGTATTGCAGATGTTGTGAATACTATGGAAGCGGAAGAGGCTGATTTTTGTATGGTTCCGTCTTATTGTTGTCAACCAAATGGGACTGTTTTTCAGTTTATTCCTGCGATGTTGAATGTATTCCAAGTTTCTCCATGCGCAAGACAAGCGGTAATTTTTAAAAAATCTGTGTTGAGTGAGTTGAACGGGTTTGATGAAAAATTCAAATTGTTAGCGGACTATGATTTACTTATTCGTTTAGTCTTGAAAAAATATAAAGGAATTTTATTTGATGGTAATATTTTGACTTACAAGGCTGGAGTTCAGGCATTGAAACATACAGTACAAGTGGAAGCGGAATGTAATCATATATTTTATAAAAATTACAAACCTTTGTATCCGGTGACAAATGAAATTTTAGACAGAATGGTCAATATTTCGGAAATTCCAAAACCGTTACTGGATAGGTTAGTAAAATGTTTTCCTGAAGAGGATCATGATTTGTTCTTTGAAAGGTATCAACAAATGTATAACTTGAGAGCCGATGCGCTCAGAGCACAACGCAATCAAAGAGGTTAAGCTTTATTTATAGTACGTATCAATATTGTAAATGATTTGCTAAATAATCTTGCGTGGTTATAATAAAATTAAGGTATAGTTTTAAAAATAGAAAGTTAGGGAAATATGAGAGAAGGAAAAATTGCAGTTTTAGGGTGCGGATTATGGGGTAGAAACATTGTTCGTAATTTCTATAACCTTAATGCACTTGGTATGGTTTGCGATTTGGATGATGAAAATTTGGCAAAAGTTAAAGAGCAATATCCAAATGTAAAAACAACAAAAGATTTTCACGATATATTGAATAGTGATGAGATTATGGGTGTAGTTGTTGTTACACCTAGTCATACTCACTACAAGTTTGTTAAGGCGATGTTGGAAGCCGGTAAACATGTTTATGTAGAAAAACCAATTTCAACAGTTGCTCAAGAAGCAAAAGATTTAAAAGATTTGGCTGATAGCAAAGGTTTAGTCTTGATGGTTGGTCATTTGCTATTGTATCACCCAGCAGTAAACAGATTAAAAATGTTGGTTGAAGAAGGTGCATTGGGCGATATCGTTTATGCTCAAAGTGACAGATTGAATATCAATTATTTCAAAAATGACCGTAGTGTAATGTGGGATTTGGCACCGCATGATGTTTCTATGATTAGTTATGTTTTAGGTAAAAATCCACAACGTGTAATTTCTGCAATTGGTTGTTCATCTGACGGTAACGATATTATGGACATTACTCATATCGGAATTTTGATGGAAGGCGGAGCAATTGCTCATATCACAGATAGTTGGATTACTCCGAGAAAACATGTTCAATTACTTGTTAGAGGTACTAAAGCAACTGCAATTTTAGATGATACTTTACCTGAACATAAATTGACAATTTATGATAACTTCAAAGCCGGAAATAAAGAAGTTGTTCAACTTGATTATTTGGAAATTGAACCTTTGAAATTGGAATGTCAACACTTTATCAGTTGTTGTGAAACAGGTAAAAAGGCTCGTTCTGATGGTGAAAACGGCTTTATCGTCGTAAGTATTTTGGAAGAAGCTGAAAAAATCATGTTAGGTGATAGAGTTAAAAACTTAAATCACGTTGATTTTGCATTATCAAGATCTAAAAAATTATAGAAAGTAAAAGAGGATATTATGGCAAATTTTATATCAATATTTAGAATTTTTGTAGCATTGTTGGCTGTATTTTTGCTTTTCGTGCATACAACTTGGGCTTATTTAACAGCGTTTGTGTTGACAATTATTGCATTTGCACTTGACGGAGTTGACGGTTATGTGGCAAGAAAGTTCCACGAAGAATCAGAACTTGGTTCAGTGTTAGATATTATGGGTGATAGAATTGTTGAAGTTTCATTTTGGGTTGCTTTTGCAATTTTAGGTTATCTTGCAGGCAATAATGCAGCATTAAATGCGATGTTCCCTATTGTATGTGTTGCCAGAGCATTTACTACAGACGGTATAAGAAGTGTTGCTTTATCAAAAGGTTATACTGCGTTTGGTGCTAAGACTATGCAGCAATCTAAAATCGGCAAATTTATCTGTGCATCAAGATTTATGAGAATTTCTTATGCTGTTGCGAAAGTTATGGCATTCATCATTATAATTTTGGTGAACACTCCTTGCATGGCAGGTTATGCAATTACACCAATTTTGAATACAGTTGGTATTGTATTGGCTTGGTTGGCAATTATTTTCTGTGTAGTTAGAGGATTGCCTGTAGTATTTGAATGTAAGAATATATTGGATAAATAAGAAGGTAACTCAATGGCAAATTTAAATATAGTACTTTACGAACCTGAAATTCCTCAGAATACCGGTAATATTGCAAGACTTTGTGCATGTTGCGGAGCGAGTTTGTACTTGGTTGGTAAATTGGGCTTCTCATTATCTGATAAATACACAAAACGTGCAGGACTTGACTATTGGGATAGTGTTGATATCCATAAAGTTGATTCTATGGAAGATATGTATGAACAGTTCCCGAATGGTACTTTTTACTATTTGACAACAAAAACTGATAAACTTTATACGGATATTCAATTTAAAGATGGTGATTTCATTGTATTTGGTCCTGAAACCAGAGGTTTACCTGAAAAGTATGTGAAAAGTGAATTTGCCAGAACTATTCCAATGAAGGAAGGTCAAAGAAGCTTGAACTTGTCTAATTCTGTTGCCATTGTTGCCTATGAGGCGATAAGACAAAATGGACTATAAACTTCCAAAACGTATAGAAAATTCAAATAAAAGTACTTATGGTAGAGTTTTGAATTTTGCCGGTTCTGATTATATGTCAGGTGCGGCGTATTTATCCAGTGTTTCCGCCTTGAAAGTTGGCTGTGGGTATTGCTTTTTGTGTTCACCTGACAGGGTAATTGATGTTGTTGCAGCGAAAACTTCAAACTTGGTATTTATGCCGTTGAGTGATTTAACTCAAAATTTGGATAGTTTTGATGTTGTTATGTGTGGTTGTGGGCTTTCGCAAAATGAAGTCGCTTTAACAAAATTATCAGAATTATTGGAAAATCTTAATCCAAAAACTCCATTGGTAATTGATGCTGATGCACTAAATTTAATTTCAAAGCATTCGCAAATGTATTTATCAAAGGGGTTTGAACACGTAATAATGACACCTCACCCAAAAGAAGCGGCACGACTTTTAGACTGTTCGCTTGAAGAAATTTTAGCAGATGTAAAATTAAGTGCTGAGAAAATTTCTAAAAAATATAATTGTGTAACCGTTCTAAAAACTCATAATACTGTTGTTGTGAGTCCTTGTGGTAAATTTTATGAAAATCATACCGGAAATAATTCTATGGCAAAGGCTGGTTCGGGTGATGTTTTGGCAGGCATGATTTCTGGAATTGTAGCACAGGGTGCGGATTTGTTTGAGGCAGCTGTCTTGGGAATTTATTTGCATGGCTTGTCCGGTGAAATTGCATCAAAAACCTTGACTAACTATTCTGTAATGGCTGATGATTTGATTGCTAATATTCCAAATGCGATAATGCAACTGGGAGATTAAGCATAAAATTCAATAGAAACAGAAAATTTTTAAGTGTGGATAGCAATTCTGACCTATGTTTTGACTCTGAAATATGTGTTCAATGTTGGAAAATAATGCTCCCCACTGGCAGTGCTAGTTTGAACCAATGAGCGAAGCGAATTGAGTGAGACTGTATGCCGTATGGCTGGAACCGA
>CAVHEM010000100.1:0-32265 GCA_963635055.1 Bacteroidaceae bacterium
GTGGCAACTATTTTACCCCCCTTCGAAATCATAGATTTCGGTTCCCCCTCAAGGGGGGCACATCAAGCAACGCAAACCGACTTTGCCAATGCAGGCTTTTTATGTCGAAAAACAAAATCAATTTAGTCAAAACAAAGTCGGAAATCTTTGAATAAAGATTTCCGACTCATCTATCAGCTATTCAGTTTTTATTTTCTGCGTTTTGTGTGGTGGTGACGAGTTGCACGGTTTTCCCATTGCATACTTGATACACCGCTTCCGTTCATGCCGTCATATTGTTCCAAATGGTAATCTAAACGATTGCCTTCTTCATCTTCTTTCAACTCTAGTTGATATACTTCAGGGTGATTATTTCTCAAGTTACCTTGTGCATCTTTAGCTGATACCAACACATAGAATGGGCCAGGGCGACCATTTATGCCTGTCAACTTGACACCGTCTTTAGTAACACCTTTTGATACTTCTTCATCTGTCAATTTTCTGTAATCAAAAGTATTGATTTTTTGGTTTGTATTATCTTTGATTTGAATTGTATCAGGTGCTTGTTTGTCACCGGTAATCGCAATTTCGCCTTCTTCATCAGCAATTACGATTTGCGCTCTGCCTTTGCCTGTACCGTTGACTTCACGTTGGTCTTGAGGAACATTACGTTTATCTAACAACTTGTGATCTCTTACCCAACCGCCAAGTTTTGGATCAGGTTTTGTCGGTTGAGTTGGTGTAGTTGGAGTAGTTGGTGTTGTCGGTGTGGTAGGCGTTGTTGGAGTAGTCGGAGTTGTTGATACTGTCGGTTCTTTGTAACCATCAATTTCTTCAATCGCCTTTTTAGTATCTTTCAAACTTTGATAAGCTGCCAACAATTCTTCCGTATTAGCCTTACCGTTAATTGATGCTGAGATTACAGCAGCCTTGATTGCTTTATCTCTAGCCGTATCTCCGGTAATTGTCATATTTTGGATTTGAGCAACAAGTTTCTTGTTTGTAGGTCCAGATACAGTATTCAAGTTTCTCAAGACAACATCAACACTATTACCGTTGAATACATCTTTCGAATCCGGATGTGCTAACAAGAATGCTGACAAACCTGCGATTGCCGGACCACCTAATTGTCCTAATACAGGAATCTTAGAAGTTGCAGACGCTACGGCTTCCGCTACTGCAGTGGCAGTTAGCCCTTTGGCAGTCGCAGTTGCAGTTGCTTCTGCTCTTGCTTTTGCACTAATTTCTTTATAGATAGGGTTACCACTAGAATCCATAGCTTTGAACCAATCTTTTGCTACTTTTTCATCAATAACTGTATTTGTAACAGTTACATCATCTGCTTTTACAGATTTTTCATCTCTTGCAGAAGCGGTTGCCGAATGTTTATGTGAACCTATCAAACTTGCCAAGGCTGTAGCTGCAGCAGCAGTACCACCTGCGATAAAGCGAGCTTTTACGGCACTTTCATTACCAAAGCCAACTTCTTTACCCAAGCTTGCAATATCGCCTTTCTTAACTCTCAAGTCTTTACCAAGAGCACGTTTTTCATCAATATTGAACTTGTAATCACCGCCTGAGAATTGAGCCAAACCTGTTTGAAGTTTCTTAATATCAACAGTGCCTTTTTCTTCATCTATTGCTTGAGCCAAGTCGCCATATTTTAATTTCGCTGTTGCCAAATCATCTTCGGCTGCTTTAATTGCCGCAGAGTCACCATTTTTCTTAGCCTCATCCAACAAGTCCTGATAGCCTTCAATAGTACCTTGAGCACCTGCAACTAAAGTTGTTAATGTACGTTCTTGCTTAGAAGATAAAGTTACTGTTTTACCACCGTTACCCTTTGACGGAATATCAGCAGAATCCTTTTGTCCAGGAAGTAAAACTTTATTTACATCATTGATTGCATCATAACGTTTAGCATTGTGTTTTGCTGCTCTTGCGATACCTTTTTCACCAGCCGTTGAACCTAATGCTTTTGTTTTTTCATAGTCGTTTTCCAAATCAAGCAATTCTTTTTCTTTTGCTGCGATTTCTTTTCTTAATTTTATAGATTCACGAACACTTGCTTTATCAGCCTGTTTTTGTAGTTCTTTAATCTGTGCTTTTTTGTTTTTTACAGCTTGTTTTGCATCTTTAATATCTTGTTTTGAAATATTTTTATCCGTAAACTCTTCATGAGCTTCTTTCTTAGAATCATAATTACGCATTTTTTCGGCATCACGATGATCTACTAAACCGACTTTTGCATGTGGATCAACAGTATCTCTTGTTAATGAAGTATCAATAGGAGTTCCGTCAATAGGAATTGCTTGAGCCTCTTTTGTTTTTGCTTCATCAACTTTGCCTGTTGTTTTATTTTTTACAACAACTTTACCGTTTTCCAACATAACAATAGATTCAGGGTATAATTGTTGAGCACGACCTAACAATTTTTTATCAAATTGTGACAATTTTTGCCCTTCGCCATCTGACGAATGTCCTGCTTTTGCATCAGCTGCAACAAGTTCACCGCCTTTTGCCTGTTGTTCAAAACCAAATGCTTTTGCAGCACTTCCTTTTGCCTCAGCCGCTGCATCATCTTTTGTAAAATCTACACCTGCTTCTTTAAATGCAGCTGCATGTTCGGTTCTAAAGTTCAAAAGTTCTTTCTTCGCCGCCTCTAGTGTTACTTCACCATTTTTTACTTGTGCGTTTAACGCATTCATCTTACTTGCATAAACATCATTTACGTTAGCCGCTGTGATTTGCACTCCACTCATTTTTTGTGTCCTTTCTATATTATTTTCTGCACATAACTTTATAGTTCTATAAACGTTTCTTTTACCTAAAAATTGCGTATGTTTTATATATTTTTTATATTCTAATTATATATAAACGTCGCAAAGCCTTTTCACTGAACCGTTTTAGGCAATTTATTCAGTGTTAAGTTTTGTTAATTTTGGTTTTGCACGTGGCGACCAGTTTGCCATTTTCTTTCACTTTCTACAAATTTTTACGTAATACTTTATCTTTTGTTCATGTATTCGTCATTTGTGCCGAAAAACTTTAACAAAATCGAAGTATTTCATGAAGAGAAAAGACAAAACGCAAGTATAGAGAGGGATTGAGCCGTTTACAATTCTTCATAATAGGTAAAAAAAGAGCCTTATTTGATTTGTGGGACAGTTAAACAGATTCCGGATCGGAGTCCGGAATGACTATTTGGTGTGCCTAACAAGGCTTTCGTCATTCTGAAAAGATTAAAAATCAAGCAATTTTTATTGCGTAGATTTTATCTTATTCAGAATCTGATAAATCACTATTTTACCCCCCTTCGAAATCATAGATTTCGGTTCCCTCGCAAGGGGGCACATTATGAAACACCGACCTACTTTTCAAATGGTCGTATCGCAGGCACCGCCTAAATTTCAACGGGTTTGACAAGTATATCAAACCTACACTTTAATTGATAAGTCATAATACAATTCACATTGATAATGCTATAGCACAAACTTCTCTACTGCCTTTACGAAGCCGTCATTTTCGACCGTATCTGTTATATAATCTGCGCAAGATTTGAGTTCGTCGGTCGCATTGCCCATCGCTACACCGATTCCGCCCGCTTTTACCAAGTCAATATCATTATTCTGGTCGCCTATTGTCAAAACTTCATCTTCTGCCAAGCCCCAATATTTACGCAAATAGTTGACCCCACAAGATTTTTTCGCTTTCTCGCTCCCTATTTCGCAAAAATATGGAGTAGATTTGACTATAAACAACTCCGGATAGCGCCCCTTCAACTCATTTACCCAAGATGTAACCTTCTGTGCATCATGCAAGTCTATCGCCAAAATCTTATTGACATTATCAATCTCCAAGTCATCAAACGAACACACCGTATAATCTATAAATTTATCGCTCGTGTAATACTTAATAATGTCGTTATCTTCCTCAACAAAAAGTTTGTCATCAATATACAAATTAATATGAATTTTGTTTTCCCTTGCCCATTTTATAATAGCTTTGGCATAATTTGACGGCAAATTCTCCCTATACAAAGTGTTATTTGCTCTATCTTTCACCAATCCGCCCTGATAAGAGATTATAGGCGTATCAAGCCCCAATTCATCTGCGACATGGCATGCTGAACAGTGCATTCTACCGGTAACTAAAACAACCTTAACTCCCTTTTCGCAAAGTTTTTTCATACATTCTCTAAGTTTCGGACTAAAACCAATTTTCGGGCTATAAATAGTTCCGTCAATATCCGTCGCAATCATTTTTATCATTACAATACAAACTCCTTACAAAAGACTCTCATCAACGCACAAATCGTTTTTGCGTCATTAATTTCACCATTCTTAATCATTTCAAAAACATCTTTTAATTTATATTCATCACATTTCAAAATTTCGCCCTCGTCAGGGTGTTCCCCCACAAACTCCAAGTCCTGAGCCAAGTATAAATACAATTTCTCGGTACAAATTCCGGGAGTCGTATTGATAAATCCCAATGATTTCCAATTCTTCGCCCGATATCCTGTTTCCTCTTCCAATTCACGTTTACACGCAAAATCAGGGTCTTCTCCAACTTCAAGTTTGCCCGCCGGAAGTTCGATATTTACACGCTTCAAAGGATATCTGAACTGTTTGACCAACAAAATAGTATCCTTATCCTTCATCGCAACCACGACAACTCCGCCATTATGCAACACAACTTCTCTAAACGACTTATGACCGTCTGACACCTCAACGTCATCTTTTATCACGGTCATTACCTTACCGTCATACACAACCTTTGATGACAATGTTTTCTCTTCAAAATTCATACAAAAATAATATCACATTTTGGTAAAAATTGAAATATGAGAGAATGAAATAATAGGAGTTATGTTCAACCTTGAACACATATTATTAAGCGCAATGTAGGTTTGGTTTGCTATCCAAACACTTAAATTTATATTGTCCGCATAGCAATGCCGACCTTTTATTGAAATAGTTCCCCCCCTTCGAAATCACAGATTTCGGTTCCCCCACAAGGGGGGCACATAAGTAAAGCACCTTTCAAAGGGCTTATTATAGTTAGTGTCTAATTTTCGGATTATTAGGCAAAAATGCTCAATCGACATTTTCGATGTTTGTATGCTTCACATTTGCAATAACTTAAAATCTGAAATCTCGTTCGCCTGATTTGATTTTTTCCAAGTATTTTTCGGTCATTGATTTAATTTTGCTATCAACAATTGTTTGAAGTTCTTTTTTCATAAGTTCTTCACCAACTTTTTTGGTGTCAGGTTTTGCATAATCTTCCAAATATTCAGCCAATGTCATTATCGCATTCGGGTGGCAGAAGTTATGAATTTGCTGTTGTTTGCAAATTGACATGAATCTATCCCCAACACGACCTTCTCGATAACAAGCCGTGCAGAAACTAGGCAAATACCCAAGTTCCATAAGCCATTTTACAACTTCATCAAGGCTTCTTCTATCAGAAACATCAAACTGTGCAGTTTTTTCGTCCTCTGTTTCGACTTCAGGATTTGCATAACCGCCAACACTTGTTTTTGAACCGCCACTAATTTGAGAAACACCAAGTTCCAAAACTCGTTTTCTACATTCCGCAGACTCTCTTGTAGAAATAATCATGCCGGTATAAGGCACTGCAATTCTAATACAAGCAACGATTTTGGCAAACGTATCATCATCAATACCATTGTCAAATTCATCTGGGTTAATATCATCAGCCTGTCTGATTCTCGGAACAGAAATCGTATGAGGTCCAACACCATACACCGCTTCCAAATGTTCTGCATGCATTAAAAGTGCTGAAAATTCGTATTTATAAAGTTCTAAGCCAAACAAAACACCCAAACCTACATCATCAATTCCGCCCTGCATTGCTCTGTCCATGGCTTCCGTATGGTATGCATAATTATGTTTTGGTCCTGTTGGGTGTAAGGTTTCGTACGCTTTTTTATTATAAGTTTCTTGGAACAAAATATATGTACCGATACCGGCTTCCTTTAATTTACGATAATTTTCAACCGTTGTTGCAGCAATATTGACATTCGCTCTACGAATTGCGCCATTTTTGTGATGAACAGAATAAATTGTTTTTAATGAGTCCAAAATATACTCAATCGGATTGTTTACAGGGTCTTCACCAGTTTCAATCGCAAGACGTTTATGTCCCATATCTTGAAGTGCAATAACTTCTTCCCTAATTTCTTCTTGTGTCATCTTTTTACGTGGAATGTGTTTATTTTTAGCGTGATACGGGCAATAAACACAACCGTTTACGCAATAATTGGACAAATACAACGGAGCAAACAAAACTATTCGATTTCCGTAATAATCTTGTTTAATTTTCTTTGCGAGATTGAAAATTTCCTGATTTTTTTCCTCAATATCACATTCCAGCAAAACTGCCGCTTCCCTATGAGTAAGCCCTTTGCCGAGTTTTGCTTTATCTAGGATTTCATCAATAAGTTTAACGTTACTTTTATTATTTTTTGCAAATTCTAAACTTGCCAAAACTTCTTCATTATCTATAAATTCTTCTGCTACTGTAGATTTCGGATTGTACATAAATTAAATTCCCTTCTATACAATAATAGAACTTTAACCTAATAAATCAACTCAAAAAAATAAGTCGGTACAAAAATTTTACCGACTCATTTTAATATTTATATCAAATTTACTTTTCTAACTGCTTTTTCACCCAATTTTCAATAACTTTCAACGGTGAACGGGTAAGCGCAAGTGACCAAGCAGAAACATCTTTTGTAACAATAGTTCCTGCGCCTACATTTGCACCGTTTTCAACCGTTACAGGCGCAACCAGAACAGTATTGGAACCGATTTTGACATCATCTTTCAACACAGTTTTTGTTTTTGCTTTTGTCAAAGGATTATAATTTGCGGTAATCGTTCCTGCTCCAATATTCACGTGTTCGCCGAGTTCGGAATCTCCGATATAAGAAAGGTGTCCGACATTTGTATTTGAAGAAATTTTTGATTTTTTTACTTCTACAAAATTTCCGACCTTAACATTATCACAAACCTCTACACCGCCTCTTAAATGTGCGCAAGGTCCAATTTTGCAAGACTTACCGATTTTATTTTTACCTTCAATATATGTTGCAGGGTAAATTATTGTATCCACTCCGATTTCTGTATCTTCGCTAATCCAAGTAGAATCAGGGTCAACAATAGTAACACCGTTCACCATATATCTTTCAAGATTACGTCTATTCATGATTTTTGTAGCCGTAGCCAAATTCAAACGAGAATTTATACCATAAATTTCGTCACTATCATCAAGAATAAATGCATTTACCTTCAAAGCCTGTTCTTTTCCCCAAGAAATAATATCTGTCAGATAGTATTCACCTTGAGCATTATTTGTTTTAAGTTGAGAAAACGCAGATTTAACTTTGCCCCAATTCAAACAATAAATACCGGCATTTACTTCTTTAACCGCTTTTTGTTCAGGAGTTGCATCTTTTTCTTCAACAATACATTTTAAAGAATTGTCAGTATCTCTAATTATTCTGCCGTAATTTGTAGGATTATCAAAAATCGTACTCATAACGGTAATATCAGAATAGTTAGACTTGTGAAAATTAACAAAAGATTTCAAAGTTTCTTCTTTAATTAATGGAGTATCTCCACACAAAATCAAAACTAAACCATCATAATTTTCTAAAGTCGGACAAACCATTGAAACGGCATGACCGGTGCCTAACTGTGGAGTTTGCAGAACAATTTTGGCATTTGTATAATTAGTTTTGACAAAATCTTCAACCTCTTGTGCGTGATGACCAACAATTACAAATTGTTCTGATGCGAAATTTTTAACATTATCTAATACATAACCAAGTAATGTTTTACCCATAATTTGGTGCAAAACTTTTGGTGTTGTTTCTGATTTCATTCTGGTACCTTTTCCGGCTGCCAAAATTACCGCTTTTATATCCATCTTTCTCTCCTTAATTTTCCAACTTTTATACTACGATTATATCACAGAAAATACAGATATTTTGATGAAAATCTTTAGTCAAAAACAGACGACCACTAAGAATACTAGTTTAATTTCATAATATCAAAACTTGAGATAAGGGGAGTCGAACTTACACAAGATAAATAATATTCATCATTTAACGGCATTGAAAACTTTGATACAGGAGTTTGCCCCAGTTTAATTTCCGATTCATGAAGTGTCCAGAACTTATAAAACTCACCCGCTGTCGGATTTTCAATTTTAAAATTGTAATGAGTCATAATACTTTTAAAATCACGATTTTTTATAAATTCAATATCTAAACCGATATCATATTTTGAAAACGCAACCGCCACAATATTTTTGGAATGAGATACGCTAAAATACAATTCTCTGCTTTTAAAAAAAGGTTTATCTGAAACAATTTCAATATCCGTATTTTTGATATTATAAATCTTCAAAGCAATGTTTTTAACCAAATATAAACCACAAAGATGCTCTAAATATTTTTCCTGAGATTTGTATTTCCGTCCATCAGAATATTTTTCTAATTCCAATAACGAAAAATGTTGTAAAAATTCAGATTTATCAATATAAAAAATTTCCACACTAACCTCTTTACAAAATAACAGTATCAACCAAAGGTTTAGCGACTTCTAACGCACTTTTAAGGACTTCCGGATTAGACCAAAAATCCGGTCTTGAAACATATTTATTAACAATTTTTCTTGCATAAGAACCAATCGCAACACCATGATATTTGATTTCACACATTTGAGCAAGTTCTGTTGTTTTACCATTTGTACCGCCGGACAAGATTAAATATACCGGCAAGTTTTCATTCTGGACAATTTCAGCAGTTGCAACCGCTTGCAAGGTTGATTTGTAATTATCATCTCCGCCACTCATAGGAAAACCGTCTGCCTGAACAATTGTTGAATATGGCTCACGATTTTCTATCATAGACTTAATTCGTTCAACCAAACATTCGTCACTCAATTTCCCTCGACTCGTACAAATACTCAATAATCCGTCATAATTATTATTAATATAATTCCATTTACCGAATATTTCGCTTTCATCTAATCCCATTGCGTGGAATTCTATACAATCTATATTTTTATCTACAATAGCAGGTAAAACTTCGCTCAAGTCTTTTTCTTCCGAAGTATACGAAATTGCCGTTTTTGAACAAACTTTCCAACATTTTCCGCAACCGATACATTTTGCTTTTTTCACCTTACCGTAATGTATTGCATGTTGCGGACAAATTTCTTCACAAGCCCCACAATTTACACATCTATCATAATCAATAACGGCTTTTTTCACATGCGGATCATTCTTAATTCCAACACTAACGCAAAGATATGCATCATAAACTTTGGCAAGTTCCAGCGCTTCTTTTGCTACATCTATAACCTCTAAATTTGCAGATAAATCGAAAAACCTACAACCTGCAATTGCATAAATATAAACTAACCGCTTGATTTCTTCAACATCTTCATTACCAGCACCACATACGAATTTAAAACAGTGCCTTGTTTCCAACAAATCTTTTAGCATTATTTCACCATATAATTATAAATAATTTCAGAAGCATGAACGATAAAATCTTTACCGGCTACAGAGTTATGAGGTCTGTTTGCAAGAATTACAACCAAATATTTTTTACCATTTGGCGAAATTACAATACCTGCATCACCTAACATTGTACCAATATCACCTGTTTTATGCAAAAATACAGAACCTGCACCTAATCCTGCTTGAATTAGTCTGTTATTGTGAACGTGTCCCATATAATTTAAAATTCTACTTCTTGATTCTTCGCTCAAGAATGAATCATTCTCATCAATGTTATACAACATTGTAGCCATCTCAATTGCAGTAGTTCTGTTTGTTCCGCCCAAATCCGGCAACCAAGTTTGAACATAAGTATTTTTCAAACCCCAATCTCTAATTGATTGATTTACATCTGTCATTGAACCGACTTTTGCCATAAGCATATTTGTTGCAGAATTGTCAGATTCAGTAATCATGTGATTAGCAAGTTCATCAATAGTATACTCTGAGTTTCTTGCCTTGAATTGTAAACTTCCGGAACCTTCTGAACGATAGTATTCAGTCAACGGAATTTTATCATCTAGGGAAATTTGTCCTGCTTCGATAGATTTGAATACATCAATTAATACAGGAATTTTAATAATACTAGCCGTTGCATAACTTTTATCAGCATTGATGTTAACAAAATTTTGAGTATCGTAATCCCAAACATAAATAGCAGGTTTAATTGTCGGATACTGTTCCATTAACCCTAACAATTCTTGCTTTAACACCGGCATATTTACGTTTTCCTTTAACGGTGTCATCATTGCAGATTTGCCGTTTGCAGAATAGTTAAACATAGGATTGTCAAAAACCCAAGTGTTTGATAAATATTTGGTCGTAGGAAAACTAATTTCATTCAAATCAGCCGTAATTGCACTATGTGGAGTAGGCTCAAAAAATGCCTTTGTAACATGACTGAAGGCGTAAGGTAAAGCCGTCATCGCCATAACCACAAAGAACACGAACGCAACCAAAACTTGTATAAATTTTTTCTTATTATTAACTTTTTTCTTTGGACGATTTTCGTGTCTTAACGAAGCATATCTGTTAAGTTCTTCAGTTCTAACACTTTCATAAACACTATAATTGTACTTTGTGTAACTTTGATAATAGTACGGATCTCCGTAAACGCTATCATAATTTCTTGCTAGTTTCGGCATGAAAACTGCTTCCTCCCCAATTTTCTTTTATTTTATACAAACTTTACGAGATGGGCAAGTTTTTTATGAACAATAGTAACATTTTGAAAAAATTAAATATATGTTCCATAATTTTTGTTAGTAATATAATAAATTTGAAGTTACCCTATAATAGCAAAGGAAAGTGAAATTATGAGCTTATTAGAAGCAGGAATGATGGTTTGTTTCGGTGCAAGTTGGCCGTTTCAAGTTGTAAAAACATATAAATCAAAAGAAGTAAAAGGTAAAAGTATTCACTTTTTATGGTTAGTAGAAATTGGTTATGTACTTGGAATGTTACACCACATTTTGTATGCGCCGGATAAGGTTATATATTTGTACCTGTTAAATTTTATCCTCGTCGGAACTGATATGATTTTGTATTACAAGTACAAAAAATTACCACATAATAAAGTTCAAAATAATGTGAAAATTCATACTAAAAAAGAGGAAGTCGAAAAAGAAAACCTAAAAACCGCAGTGTAAAATATCGTTAATCACACTATTTATACAAATCTGCAAAAAGTTGGGTTAACAAACCCAACTTTTTTATGTTACCATAACTTTTGTAGGGTTTTGCACAATGCAACTTCCGTCACACACAAATTAACGAAGAATTTGGACGGAAAGGAGGGCAAAACTATGGTGAATAAATTAATAATGCTACTATTAGCAATTGACATCCTCATAGTAGCATTGAATTTATTAAAACCGTAGGGTGCGAAGCAGAGTCTTTAATCCGCCTAAAGTTTAAAGGCTCTCGCCCTACACTTTTATTATTTACGATATTCTACATTTTGTCAAGTGGCAGAATCTCAAAATTTGTTCCAAAATCCACTATTTATATGTTTTTTATTCAGTTATAAATGTTATTATAACTATGGTCATCTTGTACAAAATATAGGAGATTATTTATGGAACAATTCAACATGAACCAAACACCGGCAGAAGAACCACCAAAGCATAATATTTTTTCTTCTGAAACATACGGAATCGGAAGACTGGAATTTTTAGGCTGTGCAATTATAATAGGCTTACTTAATTGGGTTATACAGTGTGTAATTGCAAAAGTGCTGGGTGCAGTAATAGATAAAACAACAGCTTTAATTTTCAGTCAAATTATTTGGGTTATTCTTACTATATGGTTGAGTACACTAAACTACGCACATAGAATGTATCATATTGGCTGGACTGATGAAATGAATTCAAAAACCTATGCAGGACTTTTAAATATAGTATGCGTACTAGGTCTTTGTATCCCACTTATAAACATTTTTGCAGGTTTACTTTGGGGGATTTCATTTATTGTATTAGTTGCCGTTCCTGGAGGAAACGAGTAAAACATATTATAAATATTTATAATTATAAAACGAAGGTGTGTAAAACATACCTTCGTTTTTATTACGATTTAATGCGAAATAATTTTTGCTTCTACACTTTTAGAACCTTCAATAGAATTATTGAACCCATTTAGGAGTTCTGCTGCAGTTTGTGCATTGTAAAACCTTCCGCTTGTTACAAGTGCCGTACATTGTAATTGTTCTAAATCGTCAGAATCTTGAACATTAAACGCAATCACGTCAATCGTAACATCTCTGCGAATTTTTATGAGATTCATTACAAAAGTACAAGGACTTTCGTCACAATTTTCACCACCATCAGTCAACAGAATTATATGTTTTTTACCTTTAAAACCCATAAAATCATATTTTATAGCCTGTTTTAAAGAATAGGTAATAGGTGTCATGCCACGAGGTTTAGATTTTTGGAGAGCGAATTCGATATTTTCCGTATTATTACGTAAAATCGGCGAAACAAGAGTAGATGCTCGACAGGCTTCCATTGGAGTAAACCCCATTTTATGTCCGTAAATTCTCAAACCGACCCAATTGGCAGAACTTATTTTGGGCAAAATTTGTTTCATTGTGTCAAGCATTAAGTCAACTTTTCTTGACCCTTCGAGCGGCTCGGACATACTGTTTGAAAAATCAAGAATAAATAAAATTCTTTCACCGGCTTCAATATCCATATTTTCGCTATATTCTTGCGGGGAATATAAACCATATTGAGCCGAAAAACTAAACGGTTCAAAAATAAATAAAAGAAATATTACAAATACAAGACAAATTCTCTTCATATATGAAGGATTACAAAAATATAAAATTTCTTCATCAGTAATTTGAATACAAATTTTATATTATTGCTTCCAATAAAATCATAATTAGTATTTAAAAAGTTCCGCTAACTGCGGAACTTATCTTTTTGGTTAATTGGTTGGTTATATTTAAAGAAAGGGGGTTAATTTCTCTTATTATTCTTTATTATGCGTTGAAGGTATATTTCGGAGCCATATCTTTAATTGCTGCGTCACGACCTTCTTTAGCGGCTTTCAATTCTGCCTCAACTGCTGTACCTTGAGCAGTCAAGCGTTCTTTTTCTTGAGCCAATCTGTCTTCTTCGACTTTCAAGTTACGAGTTTCAACTTGCATTGCCTTTTCACGACCTTGCTCATACAATTTTGTCATAATCCATTTTTGCATTTTCTGAACAGATTGTGCATCTTGTGTATTGCCCATTTGACTTTGATACCAAGAAATTGCTTGCGGAGCATTTTGCTGCATATACAATACTGAATTGTTATGAGCCCAAGCCAAATAGTTTAATGTTCTACCCATAGCCATTCCAGGAGCACTAAGCAATTCGCCGATTGAAACGCCCCCATTTGCTATCAATGATGAATACTGTTGTAATGCCTGCATCTTTTTCGTTAACTTCATCAAACGATACTCGATGTTGCTCTTTTCGTACATCAGTGCGTGTACTCGAGCGGTAAATGTGAAAATACCCATTTTAACCCTACCTTTTTAACCTTTTAACTAACCTTTATTTAACCTTCATATATATAAAAACATGCAAAACCGCATAATTGCATGATTTGAACCATTTGTTAAGAAATCTTAACAAAAACATTATTGAGAATAATCGTACAAACTACACTTGTAGCAAGCAATACAAAGATATAACAATTCTGAAAAGACTTGTATTGTCAAGATTTTCTATTGACAAGAATTTATTAATAAGTTAATCTGCTATCATTGTAGTAAGTAGAAATATAAATAATTTTTGGCGCTGTGCCAATTTCAGACGAGGTGACAAATGAGAATTACAAAGATTAACTATGGGGAAAGAATTTATCAAAGAGATTTAAACAACACAAAAAACAACGAATTAAGCAACAAAAATTCGACAGTTCAAAATCAAATGGTCACCTTGCCTAATTACGGTTACGGCAGAGATTTAGTGAACAGAAAGCAAATAAATTTCACAGGTGCTAACGATATTAGAAAAGCCGCAGAAACACTTTTGCAACAATTTCCGCTAGAAGACAGACTGGCAACACTATTCCAATCACTAAAATTTGGTGATGTAATTGTTGTCGGAAAAGATTTTAACAAAGCGCAAGAAGCGTTGAAAAAAAGTGTCAAAAAAGTTGGTCAAGTAATTAAACGAGAAACTTTTATGAAAGAAGATTCTCTAAATAAAAACTATGCGTTTATCAAAAATTCACTTGGCGACATTGAACTTTTAAACATCAACGACAAAAAATTAAACCTTATAACAGGCGGAAAGAGTTACACTTTAGATCCGGCAGCAAGTTTTTATGTAGTAAACCACGACACCGTTCAAATGGGAAATGATGTTATCCACATAAAAGACAAGCCAAAACACGATTTGACTATCATGAGCAAAGTTTTTGCACAAACTTTTGATTATACAAAAGAAGTTCAAGAAGAACTTGCAAAACTTAATCAAAAAACAATTTCTAAAAGAATTCAACAATCAACAAAACCGATAGGAAAAATAACTTTTGACAAAATTGGCGGACAAGATAAAGCAATTGACGAATTGAAAAAGAGTATTTTATTTCCGATAAAATATCCTGCCGCTTACGCTCCGGAAGATGTAACCAGAGGTTTTATCATACACGGACCTGCCGGCACAGGTAAAACTGCAATCTGCCGAGCACTTGCAAATGAAGCCGGTGTAAACAGTGCATATATCAGCGGAACAGCATTTCAATCTAAATGGGTTGGAGAATCAGAAGGAAACGTACGAGCATTTTTTGAAGGCTTAAAAGAAAATCAACCTTCTATCGGGATTATTGATGAAATCGATGCAATAGGTAATACAAGGGGAAATGGTGACCATTACAGTGACAAATTGATTGACCAATTATTAACCTCAATCACAGATTTGTACGAAAACGGTGACAATGTTTATATTATAGGTTTGACAAACCGTTATGACGCTTTAGACCCAGCCCTCAAACGTGCAGAACGTTTGAGTAAACACATATTGATGGATACACCGGATAAAGACGGTGTTAGAAAAATATTTGAAATTCACACTCAAAACAAAGCGCTTGACAATGATGTTAATGTTGAAGAACTTGTAGACAAACTACACGGAATGAAAGCAGTAGGCGGCGATATTCTTTACGTAACAAAACTCGCAAGAGAAAACATGATGAACCGTCTTGGAATTTACGAAAAGATGAATGCAGGAACCTTCAATGAAGACGAAATTAAAACTGCAAAATTAACACACTCTGATTTTCTAAGTGCAATAGAACAATTCAAAACACAAAACAAAGGAAATTCAAGAGGGCAAATAGGTTTTAACCACAATAAGTAAGCTATTTAGTATTTCAAAATTCGCAGCCATTGGCACTTGTCAATGGCTTTTCATTGTATAAAGATTTTACAATAAGAAAATCTTCTTTATTCTGGGATTTCCATTGTTGCACAATGAATTCCGCCTTGACGTACCAAAAGTAACTCATCACCTAATGCATTATTTTTGCCGGACAAGAAATAGATATTCTCTGGTTTAATATAATCTTTCACACTATTTTTGAATATTTCTTCAAAATTTAGCCCCAGTTCTGATTTTATCTTGTCAGTCAAACCTAAACCTTTTGCCAAACTATCTTTATTTGTAATAAACACAACTTCGCCATCTTTGTTGACAGTTGCGCAAGAATTTATATAATTCAAATATTGCTCTTTGAAAAATAGATACGAAGAGTCCTCGCCATCAACAATTTTATTTATACTTGCAGGAACTCGCACCGGAATATATCCTGATTTTTTCAAACAATCTTCAACTTCGTCCAAATCAGGAATACAATAAGTTTTATTATTTTTTTCATTTTCTGAAAGCAATTTTTCAATATTCTTTTTTGCAGACTTTACTCCAAACAATTCTGATACACTAATTTTCTTCTTTGATTTTGGAGTAAAGAAATGGATTAAATCGAGTGATTTTTCCATTACCAAAGCATCTAACTGCTTAACACAATTTTGTAAAATTCCATTAGTTTTACTTTCGTCAGCAACTAATACTATGCCATTGTTTAGCGGTCTTAGAAATAAATCAATATGGTTGTCCATTTGAGGAACAACACAAACATTGTCAACACCAAACATCTTTTTTATTTCGGGTTTTGCAAATTTTGCCAACTCATCTTCGCCAATCAAAAGACTATCTTTACCGTTTGCATTTTTTGAAATAAAGAAGTTTCCACCGGCGATATGAGAAAAGTCACAAAGCGCTCTATAATTTGCACTTACATGCTCCAAACGATTTTCCATATCTATAAGCATACCGTCAACTGCCGGAATATCTATGGGAGATTTGACAACTCCTCTAATTTTATCCGTCAATTTTATCATTTCAGTTTCTGTTGAATGAAAAGTAGTATTATTACGTGCGTTGGCTTGAACAGGTTCATTTTCCAATCCAAAAGCGAGTTTTAATGTTGCGGTCAGACTACTTTTTTTCTCGGTGTAAAAAGATGCCAATTTGTTATTTATAATAGACCAATAATCTTGTGCAAATATTTTGTCAACATTTTTTTCGTCTTGAAACTTGTTTTTTGAAACGTTACCTGAATGCAACACAAACACATCAAACCCTTGGTGTTCACCGATTTGTCTTAATTCTTGCGCTATCCCCTTATAATTACGTGTTAGCAAAAAACCTTTTAGCGGTCTTGCATCATAACCTTTAAAAGAGGGGCTTATATTATTATTTACTGAAATCATATTAATATATAAGCTCAAACATAAAAATTTGTGCAAAAAATTTTAAAGTTTTTTGGAATATTTTATCGGTTCTAATGCATTATAAATTTCAACATCATTCTCTGTATCTTTACCAATATGAAATAACTTACTTGATATAAAACGTTCTATCTTTTGAACTACGGGTTCTTTACCTTTTTCTATTGTTTTGATTTCTGTTGTAACTTTTTCAGGAACAAACTTATCTGTACTACCATCAATAATTTTTGCAAGTTGGACTTTTTGAGAACGAATTTCTGTTACATTCGGCAACTTCACAATAACCTTATGAGAGGCACTCACTCCACCACGCCATTGACCGACATGGGTAATATTACCAATTACATCACCATTATTTTTATTTACAAAATTTGATTTTTCAATCCAAGTTAATACTCTATCTCCAAAATAATGTTTTTCTGTTAAGAATTTTGCTTTTCCTGAATTTGAGCGTAAATATTCTGCCACCGGCGATACTTTCAACATAATAAAACCCCTTTTAGTTATTATATAAATGAATATTTTCTATATTTTATATAACCATAAAATCCACGTCAAATAAATTAAGACTATAACAAATTGTAACAAAAGTTTTGAAAAAGGGAACTCTAACTTCAAATTTGGGTTAATTATAAATATCAGTTAAAAATACTGATTCTTGTTCATTTAGAATGGAAAGGGGCGACGAGCCCCTTTTCTTTTAGTCCTTGTTTCGTTTGAATATATCCGTAACCTTTCGTTTTTTTATTTTCAATTCTTTAGCTAAATCAACTTCATCTTGGTTTTTAGCAGGCGTAAAATCAATCAATGACTTAAACTCTTCCAAAGCTTTCATCATTCTACCCCTTGAAACAACCATTCGTATATCTAACTTATTCTCACTAGTCTTTCTAAACCCTACACTTTTATAATGTTCTGCAGGTGAATAAACAGAATCTTTCATTGCCACTAGAGAAACTTGTGAATAATCATCATTTTTCAAAACATGTTTAAACAACTCCATAAACATAGCCTTTCCGGCAAATGGAACTTTTTTATTCTTATCTACAGGCCAAGTTGCAACATCAGGAACCGACACAGTAAAAAATCTCGGTTTGTAAGACAATATACCACAAGGAACATTGTCTTTTGCAACTAAAAACCCTGTACCACGATAACGACACTCAGAAATACCGAGTTTGACAAGGTGATTCCATAATGCATACTGGTCATCATTGAACCCGTCTTGTAACTTCTTTACGTCTACCGAACGTTCAAGCTTTCCTAAAAACTCATCATCTTTTTTTGTAACTTTATATAATGAAAGTTTTGCGGATTTTCCGTCACGACCAACAACTTTTGCCACACCAAGCGGAATTCCGCCGAAATTAATTTTTTGATTTTGATTTGTAATTTGCATACAATATCAAAAAACTGTAAAAATTAAATTTGCTAGTAAAAAAGTTTTAAAATTCTTTTTCTACAATTGCCGGAATATGTAAAATAACCATTTGTTCCATATAATCATTATTTATAGATTTAATTTCTTTGCCTATTTGAGTAATTTCTTCTTTGGTATTAAACACGTATTTTTTAGAAAATTTAAGTTCTAAAATTCCTTTCTTCGGGTGTTTTTCATATTTGCAAAGGTTATATATAAAATAAGTCTTATCATTTTGAACAATATTTTCAAGATAACTGATTATTGCAACATTTTGTTTTTTATTTTGAATAAATTTCAGCAATAACAAGTTTTCCTTACTTTCAATTTTTTTATCAGTTTCCGCTGCATATTTTAGTGGGTTTGTAATCTCAGGATAATAAGAAATTTGAATAGCACTGGTCCAATAATCTTTATTTTCGTCACGTCTATAATATTCATTTTTCACTACAGATTTTCGATTTGAAATATCTCCGGACTTTAATGTATAAATAAAATTATTGAAATGTACGTTTTCAGCCTTAACTTTTTGTACAATTACAAATGCCATAAGAATTAAAACTAAATATATCGGGATAAGTTTTCGCATAACAACTCCAAACTAAATAAATTTAATCTGAAAAATACATCAAAAAACATACCCAATTAGGCTATTTTCTATACTAAATTTTAGAAAAAAAATTATTCTTTACGCAATTTTTCTACAAATTTTTCTAATCGTCCAATCGCAACTTTTAGATTTTCCAACGAATATGCGTAAGAAATTCTCAAAAAGCCTTCTCCACAAGCACCAAACGCTGTCCCCGGAACTACAGCAACTTTTTCTTCTTTCAAAAATCTTGTTGCAAATTCTTCACTTGTCATTCCAAATTCCTTAATACAAGGGAAAACATAAAATGCACCAAATGGTTCAAAACAATCTAATTTCATTTTTTTGAAAGCATCAATAAGAAATCTTCTACGCATATTGTACGCTTGACGCATTTTCAAAACATCTTCATCACCATTTTTCAGCGCTTCAATCGCCGCATATTGACTGGTCGTAGGTGCGCACATAATCGCATATTGATGGATTTTTGTCATTTGTTTAATAATTTCTTTCGGACCGCAAGCATAACCCAATCTCCAACCGGTCATAGCATAAGCCTTTGAAAAACCATTAATCAAGATTGTACGTTCTTTCATGCCGGCAATTGAAGTAATTGAAACATGTTTGCCTGAATAAGTTAATTCCGAATAAATTTCATCAGACATTACCAAAATATCTTTTTCAATAACAATCTTTGCAATTTTTTCCAAATCCTCACGTTCCATAATTGCTCCGGTCGGATTGTTTGGAAACGGCAAAATCAAAATCTTTGTCTTATCAGTAATTTTGCTCAAAAGTAGTTCAGGAGTGAGTCTAAATTCATCTTCCGCCCTTAACTCTAATATCACAGGTTTTGCACCAGCCAAAATTGCGCAAGGTTCATACGATACATAAGATGGCTGCGGAATTATAACCTCATCATCAGGATTTATAACAGCACGCAACCCAATGTCAATCGCTTCTGACCCGCCAACAGTTACTAAGATTTCACTGTCAGAGTCATACTTAACATTTTGAGAACGTTGCAAATATTTTGAAATTTCTTGCCGCAAGCCTTTTAAACCGGCATTTGACGTATAAAAAGTCTTGCCTCTTTCAAAGGCATAAATCCCCTCATCTCGGATATGCCAAGGAGTGTCAAAATCAGGCTCCCCAACACCTAAAGATATTGCATCTTCCATTTCACTGACAATGTCAAAAAATTTTCTTATCCCAGAAGGTTTAATATTCACAATTTTGTTGGAAAGAAAATTCCTCATGGTGTAATTACCTCTCTTTCGTCTTTTTCTTCCCTATTCAAAATAGTTCCGTGATCTTTGTATTTTTTGAGAATAAAGTGTGTTGCAGTACTCAATACAGAATCAAGGGTCGACAACTTATCAGTTACAAAATTAGCAATTTCTTTCAAAGATTTCTCCTCCAAAATTACTAACAAATCGTAACCGCCTGAAATCAAATATACTGCTTTAACTTCCGGATAGTTATAAATTCGTTCTGCAATATTATCAAAACCACGACCTCTTTGCGGAGTAACCTTAACTTCTATCAAGCCGGTAACTTTCTCTATACTTGTTTTTTCCCAATTTATCAATGTATGATAACCGCAAATTACACCATCTTTTTCAAGTTGCGATAATTCTTTTAAAACTTCTTCTTCACTGGTTCCGAGCAAAACCGCCAATTCACTAAAATCAATTCGGCTATTTTTCTCGATTACAGATAATAATTCTTCTCTCATTGTTTTCTCCATTACTACACAAAGTATATCAAAAACAAAAAGTTTAAGCATAAAGTAAAGTTTTATCAAAAGACTTTTACTTTATTGCTTTAGCGTTGTCTAATATAAATAGGATATGGCAATGAATGTTCAAAAGATTACACAACAAAATTTCACAAATAAAATTTTAACAAATAAAAAATTGCTAAAAGGACTCGAAAAATTATCAGAACACGGAACTTCGTTTTCTGCTACAACTTCACTGCTTATGACTGTCGGAGTCCGCCCTCTTATGATAAGCATGACACCGGACGTTGAAAAAGAAAACAAGCAATATGCAATGTCTAACTCAATTTGTTCAGGACTTATAAAATTTGCAATGCTTGAATCTATTACTTTACCACTTGAACTTGCCGTAAAAAGAATTGATGACAACCCTGATAAATTTCTAAACAAAAACACAATAAAGAACTTGCAATCAGATACAAAAGCACTCACAAATTCACGAAGCTACAGAATGATTACACAAATTTATAAACTCGGCACAGGACTTTTGACAGCAATACCAAAATCCGTTTTGACAGTTGCATTAATTCCGGTAATTATGGACTTGCTTAACAAAAAAACACCGGTACAAAAGGAAACCAAACCTCAATTTCAAAACAATTTTGATATTCAAAAAGAGAAAAATGTATTTTTTACAGGTCATTTTGTAGATAAAATAGCCAAAGGAGTTGCTAAAGGAATTAACAATTCAAAAGTTCAAAATATTGCAAAAAAATACGAGAAAAATGACAAAGATATCGCTAAACATTTGACAGCAGCAACAGATATTTTATTAACCGCAACAAATTGCCACCAAACCGCAACAAGTAAACGAATAAAAGAAAATAGAAAAAAAGCACTTATATATAACAATATTATTTCTACAGGAGTTACGTTGTTTGGCGGATACGGAGTTGATATGTTAATGAAAAAGAAAACCGGAAAATTTATAGAAAAATTCAAACAATTGAATGCCGCAGATCCAAAAGTTTTGAAATATGTTGAAGGGATAAATATATTAAGACCAACATTAATTTTCGCATCAATATACTACGGAATATTACCAATATTTTCAACGTATTTGTCCGAAAAAATCGACAAATACACAAAATAGATTTGCAAAATAAAAGTTTTATGCTACAATCTTGAAGAGAGATAATGCCAACATTTGTTGGAATTTCTTAAAAGATAAGTCGTCACGGGCCTGTGGCGCAGCGGTAGCGCAGAGGACTCATAATCCTTTGGTCGTGGGTTCGAATCCCTCCGGGCCCAAATATAAAACAATTAAAATCAGAGCCTAAGGGCTCTTTTTTAATGAGTTCAAGGCATTTATCCTTTGAAGAAATTATTGCTGACTTGAATTCAGCGAACCCAACTTCCGTAATCTCTTTTTTAGCAAGTTTTACAAGATTTTCGATAGTGGCTGTAATTTATTGAGTGCTTTGATTATTACAGATGGTGCGATTATTTCGGGCAGTCCATTTTGAAATTTTGCTCCGAAAGAGTGCCCAAAAATCGAAAAAAAATTTTTTCAAAATTCCTGTGGCATATAAAGTGGATAAGTCAAAAGTTCGTAAAAATTTCGATTTTCTGTATACAGAAATAGTAAAATGTGGGGTTTGTGGATATTCTTTCTATGGAGAAAGACAGAAAAAACACAATATTTATTACCGCTGTTCCCATTTCGACAGGAATTGCCCTAATACTTGTTATATTTCCGAAAAACATCTTACTCAATCTTTCCGCATGCACTTAAAACGTATTGGATTGGATGAGAATTTATACGAATTAGTAAAATATTCTCTCAAAGAATGTTTGGGTGATGAACAGGAGTATCACAAAACAGAAGTAGCAAGAATTACCTCTGAAATAGAACAATGCAAACAGATACATTTTCGCTGAAAGTTTTATTTTGCTTGATTGTTATCTTTCGACTTCATCGACAACACTTTTTTCTCTCTAACAAAAGAATATTTATGAACCTAGTTTTTTCGGCAATTCTGCAAAATCTGCCCAAGTTATACAGTTATATTCTTTTGACTTTTGTACCAAGTTTTTAATTTCTGTATTACTTATATTTTCGAATTCTTTACCTAATGCTGGAATTTCGGGAACATATTCCATTTTTACATATGTGTATGGATATGCTTTTGCATTTGAAACTTTTGAAACTTCATCTTGGACACATTTGATATAACGAGTTTCCTTTTTCAGTAACTTAAATTTAGACAGTGCAGGAAATACAGCTTCTCCGCCATGTTCCATATTCACCGAAATTTGACTACCTTTTGGTACGACAATTTCATACAACATGCCATCAGGCAATCCTAAATATGGAGCAGTTTGTGATTTGAAACGTGCAGCATACGCAAAACCACCAGACGGAATTATTTCGTCTCCGACTTTTGCTTTGCTTATAATTTCAAAATCGCCACCGCCACCATCGTACCCCCTACTCCTAGCCCTAAATACTGTACTTTGATGTGGTTGTGGTTGAAGTTTCAGAAAATCACGATTTCTTATTAGAGATCTAATATTGCTTTTTGTAAAACATGCTAAATCGTCTGCTTTTATTTCAATTATATCTTCTGGTCTTCCTGCAAAATCTATTTCTGTCTGCTTGTAGAGTGCCTCTAAAGTAACATTCTTTTGATTATTTATGCAGTTAAAACCATGATGTCCAACAACTACCGTTGTTTCTCCATTTACATACGGAGGAGTTGTCTTTATTCCGTCAGACCATTTATCTATCTTGGGAGAAAAGGTGTCGGCTTTCAACTTTGCATTATACTTTAATCCGCTAATATTTACTCTGCTAATCGGTTTTGTTTCTAAAATACTTGATTTCCCTAACATTTTTGTATAACCGGCAGTGTGTTTTGCCAAATTTAGTGCGATTTTACTTAATCCCATACAAATATAATATCCTTATTTTCCCTATATTTATATAAAAACTTTTGGTTAACAAAAATTGCTATTTTTGTAAAGTTTATTAACAGGCAGTAATTTGTGCTTTAAAAAGAGATTGCGGAAGTTGGGTTCGTTGAATTCAAGTCAGCAATAATTTCTTCAAAGGATAAATGCCTTGAAAGCATTAAAAAAGAGCCCTTAGGCTCTGATTTTAATTGTTCTAGTTGTTTTAAATGGTGGAACTTCACATACGACTTAACACTCCAAACTCTAAAAATCGCTTAACTAATTAGGTTTCAGGCATGTTGAAATTACGCATTTTTCAAAATCTATGAACAAAAAATTGCTTGAGAAAAAACTGTAGAAAAGTTTTTCTTAAACAGCCTCCCTTAATACTAATTGAGAATTTTGTTCAACCACTTCTGTTGCTAATAGATTTTCGATAACTTTTCTAACATAAGATATAAAATCTCTACTAACATTTTTGATATTTACATCAGGATAAAATTTAGAAATTAACTCTAAAATAGAGATATTTTCTAAATAAAAACTATGTTCATTAATGATATTATTAAAATCTTTTATTTCAACGTTACTTAACATTTTCAAAAAGAAGCAATAATCATCATTCATATTACGCAAAAGTTTATCAATAGTCTTTGATTGGTTTGACTTATATGTTTCCCATTTCGCAACATTTTTAGGACCTATTTTCAATAACAATTCTAATTGTAATTGCGTTAGGTTATACTTCTTCCTAATAGCTTTGATTTCTTTTGCAGTTAAAAGATTTTCACTTTTTCTCTCTTTTTCAAGAGCTTTTTCAAGTTGAATTTCATAATTATCCAAATCATCAGGATTATAGAAAATTTCGTTACAATAATCACATTTTGAATAAGATAGATTTTCAACAAGAATATCTTTACAGCCATTAGAAGTTTTATGCTTCGTTTGCAAAGTTCCGTTTTCTATTCTTTTTAATTCATGACTACATTCTGGACATTTTTTCATAATTTATTTCCTTTTGAATTGTATAACAACACTTTCATCTGAAACTATTTGAAGTTTAACATAAGCAATTTCTTTGCCTATTGGAACATGATAAACATCTTGCCATAACTTATTATCATATTCAGATGTCATTGACTTGTAAAAATAAGAGTTTTCAATATTAAGCACGTAAGATATTATATCCTTATACTTTAAATCGAAATCACACAAAGCATTTTCTATTGCAATTTTACGAATTAAGTATTTCCGTTGTTGGATTAACTCTTTTATGAGTTTTAGGTTGTAGTGTGGAACTCTTTTTTCATTATGTTTCATATTAATATAGTAGCATAATGCTACTATTTTGTCAATACACATGCGATTTCGCTTTTAAAACTTGTTTTTTAATGTTACTTATGCTAAGTTTCCGTTATGTCAATAATTGATATCAATCTAAATTTTGCAGATGATACCAAAGATTATTGGGAAGATTTTTGGGGAAATAATAACGGGTACGGCTCTGGTAAAATAGATCCAGATGCATATAACAAAAACTTGCAAGAATTACCTCGGAAATAGAACAATGCAAAGAAATTCTAAAAAAAATGTATCTTGACCAAGTAAATAATGTTCTTGATTATGACATGTGGATAAATCTAAAAAACGAATATGAGGTAAAATTAAACCGATTAAGTGCAGAATACCAAAAACATCTCTATGCTAATACAAATTTTTTAGATACAGGGCTGAAAATCCTTGATTTATGTCGCAAAGCAAGCTTACCAGCTACCGAACTTTCAGCAGAAGAAGTCGCTAATATTATTAGAGAAACATATCTGTCTGCTACAGCAAAGGATAAAAAGGTTAAAGTGGTCTTTAAAGAACCGTTTGCGACTATTGAAAATCTCGTAAAACTTGCTAAAAAAGAGATCGCAGAAATTGGGTTCGTTGAATTCAAGTCAGCAATAATTTCTTCAAAGGATAAATGCCTTGAAAGCATTAAAAAAGAGCCCTTAGGCTCTGATTTTAATTGTTCTAGTTGTTTTAAATGGTGGAGGATAGGAGATTCGAACTCCTGACCCCCTGCGTGCAAAGCAGGTGCTCTACCAGCTGAGCTAATCCCCCTTTCGGGTTGTGCGACTTGCGCCTCACATTTATTATTATATTTGCTGATTTTTTTTTGTAAACCCCTTTTTTAAAAAAATTTTAAAATTTCGTCAAATTTTTAGTATTTAAAATTTTTCAAATCAAATTTTCACATTGAAAACTGTACTAAAACCTCATCAGCACCCGAAATATTCGCTCATCATAATCTACATTTCATCTGACATAACAGGAGTCAATTTCCCCTGTTTATACTCTATCAGGCATTTTGCCAACTGGTCTGGGCAACTCGTTGATTTCATGCCACATGTAATTCCAGACAATTTGTCAATGACATCATCAACTTTCATGCCCGTAATCAAGCTTTTTATTCCCTTCAAGTTTCCATTACAACCGCCATAAAAATCAGCATCTACAATTTTTCCATTTTCAATTTTTACCTGCATAATTTGGCAACAAGTGCCTGTTGTATGGTATTGTACAACATCAATTTTATTTTCTTCATTCATTTTTCAACTTCTCCATTCTCAAAAACATTCTATCATAAATTACGCAATTAAATATACATATTTATAAATCTATCATCACCGGCTTCAATTTTTTTCATCAACAATGTTGCATAATTTACATTATCATAACTTTTATTCTTTTCAAAAATTTTCACAGCAGATTGCAATTTATGCATTGCCGACTCAGGGTGTTTGCGTCTTGTCAATTTTGCGATTTCGGTTTGAACAAAAGCAAGCATCATTTCGTAAGATTCTTTAGGCGCAGCCTTTCTTGTAATAGTATGATAAGAGGCAACAGAAGCTTTATAGTTCGTTGTCACTTGTTTCAAACATCTTTCTTGCTCATACAAAACGTCCAAGTATTCTAGCAATCTATCAGGTTTTCTACTGTAAATTTTTCGCAAGTCATTTAATCTTGCCATCATGTGAACATAATCACCATTCATTCTTGAAATATCGTACCCTTTTTGAGCAAAATATTCCAAATTATGCGGGAAATATTCATTAACCTTGCAAAGAGTACTCATAACAATTCCGGCAAAATCTAATCTATCTCGTTGCACAAGTTTATCAGCCAAAATATCCGCTTGTTGACAGAAATAATCTTCTTGATGTTTTTTTTCGTACAAAGTTCTCAATTTGCCAAATTCTTGCGCAAAAAAATCTGTCGTAATACTTTTTTTATGCGAAACAATATATTTGCCAAACTGTTTTATATCAGAAATAAATGGTGGTTTTTGCAGAATTATTGACATAAAATTACTACTTTCTAATAATAAAAAGAAAAATAGATGTCAAAAATTGCCCAAATTTGAGGAAATATTAAAAAACATAACAAAACGACCATGCCAGTATGACACAGTCGTTTGTATTTTCGTGTTTATTTAATGTTGTTTATTTTATAGCTTCTGCACAATCAGGACAAATTCCGTTTTCGTCAAGTGTACGATATTTCCAACATCTTGTACATTTTTCACCTTTTGCCTTAGTTACCCAAACAGTATACCCCTCTTCTAAATATTCATTAAGAACATCACTCGGAGCATTTTCTGACAATGTTGCTTGAGATACGATATAAATATCTGCCAAATCTTTTTCATTGGCTTTCAATACTGAATCGTCTTCCGCTTTTATTGTAACGGCAACCTCAAGCGAACTACCAACTTTTTTATCTGCTCTCAATGGTTCAATTGCTCTTGATACAACTTGACGAGATTTTAGAACTCTTTCAAAATCAGTTTCAAGTTGCTCATTTTGCCATTGTGGATTAACTTCCGGCCAATCTGACAATAATATACTAATTAAACCTTTTCTTTGATTTTCCGGAATATTTTGCCAAATATCTTCTGCTTGGTGCGGCATTACCGGCGCTAAAATCTTAACCAAAGCCATCAAGTTTTCATACAAAACGGTTTGACAAGCACGACGTGATAATGATTTTTTACCCGCCGTATATAATCTATCTTTCACGATATCAAGATAGAATGAACTCAAATCTACTGCCGCAAAATTTTGCAAGCACTGGAAGTACTTGTAAAATTCATAATTTTCAAATGCTTCAGTTACTTCAACAATCAATTTATTTAATTTGTGAAGTGCAAATTTATCGATATTTTTAAGCTCATCATATTTTACATAATCAACTTCTGGGTCAAAATCAAACAAGTTTCCGCATAAAAATCTTGCGGTATTTCTTGTTTTTTTGAAAATTTCTGTCAACTGACCGATAATATTGTTACCAATTTTGATATCATTTCTGTAGTCAACTGATGCTGCCCACAATCTTAAAATATCAGCGCCATAGTTTTTGATAATATCGTCAGGTCTGATGTAATTACCCAAAGATTTTGACATTTTGCGGCCATCTTCACCGAATACAAAACCGTGAGTCAAAACTTGCTTATAAGGAGCAATTCCTTGAGTTGCGATTGAAGTCAACAAGGAAGATTGGAACCAACCACGGTGCTGGTCAGAACCTTCCAAATACATATCAACCGGAGTATGACAAAGTTCATCAGAACGTTTTTCAACAACTGCTCTCCAAGAAACACCTGAATCAAACCATACGTCCATGATATCTCTTTCTTTTCTGAAATGTTTTTTACCGCATTTAGGGCAAACAAAACCTTCCGGCAAAAGTTCTTCTGCTGAATATTTTACCCACGCATCAGAGCTTTCTTTTTCAAACATTTTTGCAACATTTTCAATTGTTGAATCATTGCAAATAACTTCGCCACAATCTTCGCAATAGAAAATCGGAATAGGAACACCCCACGCTCTTTGTCTTGAAATACACCAATCAGTACGGCTTTCAACCATGTTACCGATTCTGTTTTCTCCACTTGCAGGAATCCATTTAACTCCGTGAATTGCCTCTAGAGTCTTATCTCTAAATTTATCAACTTTAACAAACCATTGTGGAGTAGCACGATAGATTACTGGCTTTTTGCATCTCCAACAATGCGGATAACTGTGTTGAATATCTTGTGCTTTTAATAATGCTTCTTTACTTTTAAGCATTTCGATAACCATTTCGTTACCTTTGTAATATGGAACGTCAACTAATTCCGGAATACCAACAACATCTGTCCATTTTCCTGAACCGTCAAGAGGTGAAAATACCTCAATACCGTATCTGCAACCTACTTCATAATCTTCCAAACCATGCCCCGGAGCAGTGTGAACAGAACCTGTACCTGCATCTAATGTAACATGTTCACCCAAAATAATTGGAGATTTTCTATCTAGCAACGGGTGTTTTGTATTTAATAGTTCTAAATCTTGACCAACACAAGAACCTAAAACTTTAATTTCGTTTTCGTCCCACTCAACATCTTTCAAGAATGAACTCATCAAATCTTGAGCAACAACATAAACACTTCCTTTGTATTCAAAGAATGTATATTCAAATCTTGGGTGCATTGAAATTGCCATATTTGAAGGAATTGTCCATGGTGTTGTTGTCCAAATGATTGCAAATATTGGTTTATCATTTTGAACTGATTTCAAAACTCCATTATTAATTTTTTCTGTCGCATCTTCATCAAATTGAAATCTTACATAAATTGAAGTTGAAGTATGATCAGCATATTCAACTTCTGCTTCAGCAAGAGCGGTTTCGCACGCTGCGCACCAATAAACAGGTTTCAAACCTTTTTCAATATAACCTTTTTTGTACATTTCACCAAACACTCTAACTTGTTCAGCTTCATACTCAGGATTGATTGTCAAATAAGGTTTTTCCCAGTTACCCAAGACGCCAAGACGTTTAAATTCATTTTCTTGACCTTTCAAGTTTTTATGAGCGAATTCTCTGCATTTTGCTCTCAATTCTGTTTCTGTAATTGAATGACGACCGCCTTTGATATTTTTAACAACTGCGTTTTCTATCGGAAGTCCATGACCGTCATATCCTGGAACATACGGAGCATAAAAACCTTTTTGAGATTTATATTTTATTAAAATATCTTTCAAAATCTTGTTTAAAGCAGTACCTACGTGAATTTTTTCAGAACTCAAATATGGTGGTCCATCATGCAAAACAAATGAATTTGTTTTATCACGTTGTCCGATAATTTTGTCATAAATTTTATTTTCTTCCCAAAACTTTTGAATTTCTAACTCACGAACAGTCGCATTTGCTCTCATAGCTAAAGTAGTTTGAGGCAAGTTTAGTGTATTCTTATACTCTGATTTTGTGCTTTCGCTCATATTTATTACCCTCTATATTAATAATATATTATCTACAAATTTTAAAATTTTATGATTCAGAATCTTTTAAAAACAACTTCATTTTATCATAATCAAATTGATTTTCCCAACGGGCGATTACAACAGTTGCAACACAGTTACCAATTAGGTTAACGGTCGTTCTGCCCATATCCAAAATCTGGTCAATTCCAAGCAGAATTGCAACACCTATAATCGGAATATTGAAACTTGATAAAGTTCCTGCAAGTACAACTAATGAAACTCTCGGAACACCTGCAATACCTTTACTGGTAAGCATTAGTGCCAGCATCATCAATAGTTGTTGGTTTATATCAAGATTTATACCACAGATTTGAGAAGAGAAAATTACCGCCATCGCAAGGTACAATGTGCTACCATCAAGGTTAAAAGTATATCCTGTCGGCATTACAAAACTCACGATATTTTGCGGAACTCCAAATTTTTCCATAACACTGATTGCTTTAGGAAAAGCCGCTTCTGAACTTGCTGTTGAAAATGCCAAAATTGCAGGTTCTTGAATTGCCTTTAACAAACTTCTAAATGAAATTCTGGCATAACGACAAGCGATTATGAACACTGCCAAAACGAACAAAGCAAGTGCCGTATACAGTGAAAATATAATTTTTGCGTAATTTTTAAGAATTGATAAACCATTCATACCTACAGTTGAAGCAATTGCACCAAAGATACCAAGCGGTGCAAAATACATAACATATTCGGTAAACTTAAACATAATTTGAGAAACAGAATTCAACAAATCCATAACAGGCTTGCCTTTTTCACCGACCGCACAAATCGCAACCGCCATAAATATAGAAAAGACAACGATTTGCAACAAATTTCCCTCAGACATAGCCTGAACAATACTTGTCGGGAATACGTTAACAATCATTTCAGAAATAGATGTGTGCGGAGTTGTAACCGCCATCAAACCTGCTTCTTTCAACAATTCCGGATTGGCAACCGTACCTGTCGCAAACCCTTTTCCTGGGTTAAAAATATTTGCCATTGTGAGCCCGATAACCAAAGCCAAAGTCGTCACAATTTCAAAATAAACAATTGTTTTTATACCGATTTTGCCAAGTTTTTTTACATCACCATGACCGGCAATACCGGTAACAAGTGTTGCAAACAATAACGGAGCAATAATCATTTTAACCATGCGTAAAAATATTAAAGCAAATGCACGCATTTTAACTGCATAATGCGGGGCAAAATGTCCAAACAAAACACCTAAAATAAGTGCTATAAATATTAACGCTGTAAGTTTTGAATGTTTCAAATTCTAACCTCTCGAAAAGATTATAAAACAAACATGCCTGTCAATACACAGTAGGGTAATATTTTGTAAAATTTCTTAAGGGTAATGGCTATTTTGGGTGAATTTTCGGTTCGTGTTTCGACCGGAAGGTCTATTGAGCGTGCTTGTTTTGTCATTGCATTAGCGAGAACTTAGTAAAAACAAATTAATTACTACTATTCGGTTTCCAATAACTTGATGGTTTGTATAAAATATCCCAATATGATTTTGAATCATAAACAGGATTTTTATCCCTACGTGCATAATGATAGCAACCATACCCATTTGATGAATGCATAACCTTTTGGTCGCACAAAGAATTATTTGTATATTCTAACGATTCATACTTAAATATGTCATACCCCAAACGATTTGGACCTTTAGCCGGACCATTTGTATCAAAAATAAAAGACACAGTACAAGGAAGAGTAAAACGACCTTCCCATGAAAAGAACAATGGTGAAATTGAACTACCATTCGCCAAAATATATGTATCACCATTACCATAACAAGAATACGTCCAAAGTGGTGTTTTCGTACTAAACACAGAATAACAATGATTATTAGTTATTTTATTCAACTCTTGATAACTTACTTTTGTCGCTCCTTTGAATTGTTTCAACCAAATTTCATTCAATTCCGGAACTCTCGCTTCTAAAGCAACACACGCTGGTTTGACCAATTTTGGATCAGCACCGCCCGGACCGTAATAATCTGACAAAAATCCCATTTCATCAGAAGCACTCAATAGCGCCTGACGTACGGTACTGTCCATCTTTTTGAATTGCGCTTTCAAAACTCTTACCTTGTAATTTGTAATTAAGCTAGGCAACGTCATCGCTGCAATTATTCCGACAACACCCAATACTATTAATACTTCCGCTAACGTAAACGCTTTTTTCATGTTTTAATACTCCTTTTTATTTGTAATATCTATAAACAGATTCTGAATAAGATAAAATCTACGCAATTAAAATTGCTTGATTTTTAATCTTTTCAGAATGACGATAACCTTGCTAAGGCTACCCAAAAGTCACTCTGAACTGACTAGAAAATAAGTTGAGATGAAATCGAAACGT
>CAVHEM010000101.1:0-7712 GCA_963635055.1 Bacteroidaceae bacterium
ATTCAAAACTGCACCGTAACCAATTTGAAGCAAACAAAAAATTAAAATAAAAGTAAAAAACGGACAATAAAACTTTGCGCCGTATTGAAGTTTTTTGCGCTTTTTACGACGTTCTTTTCGTTCATTATTAACTTGTTCTTCCGAAATATTTTCTGTCAAGATTTTTTACCCTCTCATAGATAATTATAAACGAAATCACCTATATAACAAAATATTATTGATAACTTTACAATTTGAATTTTGTTGAAAATTTGAATTGACTTTTCATCAAAGCATTTGTATCATCATAGGTTGCACTAGTACCCAGTTCAAAACGCAATCTGTCAGAATCTTTGTTACCAAATGGATTTATTGATAAAATTGTTTCAATTTTTTTACGATTTTTGGCAATATCAGCAGATAGTACTTCTTTCAAAGAAAAATATTGATTTATAATCAACTCGGGCGCTAAATAGAAATTATCGTTATAGTTGTTATTGGTAGTATTAACAGTTTTTGCATACGCAGTACTTATTGCAAAATATTTCGATTCATAACGAGAAAATACACCGGTTGTTTGTTCAAGTTCAGCATAATCAATGCCCTGATTGAACATCGTACCTGCCGAAAAACCATTTTTCTTAGCATAACTTGTACCATTAACAGGAGCAATACTGTATTCAGCAGTATTCAAAGAAGAATACAAACTTGTTGGAGTATGAATTCCTGCATAATATTTTTTCGAACCAACCTTAGTCGGAGTTTTAATTTTTATTGCTTGATAAACGTCTAAAGTGTCTTCTAAAGAAATTGCATCATCATCAGAATCTTCATCATAAGAAGCATAACCTTGCAATACATCAGAATACATATCAGAAATTTGATAATCTTCAATTTCAGGTTCTTCTGAATTATCACCGAGTGTAACTTCATCATCAGAATCTTCAAGGCTTTCACCCATTGTATCTGCTGTTACATCATCTGATACTATATCTTGTTTCATATTCTCATCATCAGATTTTGCAGAATTTTCATCTGAAGCTTTGGAATTATCAGTTTTGACAGAATTTTCTGTAGTTGTTTCATCTTCATCAGGAATATGATAAATAAAAACATTAGATGAGCCGTTTTCTGATTTACCGGACTTCCATGCATTTGCACTGCAGGGTAAAAACATTATCGTTGTAATCAACGTTATAACTAAGCCAATCTTCTTTATCATACAAACATGATAGCGCATAAATACCCTTTCAGCAAGAAAATTTTACAACCTATTGAATAATCATAAAGGATTTTAGCATTCTGCCGGCACCATCTCCTTTAGTTGAAATAACTTCAATATTTTTATAATTGAATGAAGTTGAACTACCACCGTCAAAAGCCATCGCTCTATCCAATTTCAATTCTCTGCAGAGTTTTTGTACTTCATACATATCCATAGGATTATCATCTGTAATAATTAAGATATGGCATTCGTCAGTACCTTTTATACCAATAATTGTTCTGGAAGTTTTGTGTAACACAGAAGCCGATTCTCGAACAACATCACCATTTGCATTTTTAACAATAAAACCTTCTTCTTCCATTCTCAATTCAGGCAAAATCAATGGTCCACCTTGTGCTGATGTAATAACTACACAACCAAACGGAACTTCTGATTTATGTGAAACAATAGAATACTCAAATTTGTTACCACATTGCATAACTCTAAATTCTGAACGGTTTAGAACTTTATTCATATTTTTTCTGAAAAACGGATTTGACAACAACGAACTGTTGAACATAGGGTCAGCAGATATCATTCTGTCTGTAACAACGTAAGAAATTGTTTTGCCGTTTTTGGGGTCAAAAAATCCTGCATTGATTGTCAATTCAGAACGACCTCTTACATGCGCTTCGTGGTTTGTAATCAAATCTTCTGATGTTACAAATTTTATTTTTTTCTTTATCTTTTCACCTTTTAATACTACATGGTAAATCCCATTATCATGGTCAACGGTAATTCCGCTAACTGCCCAAACCGGAGTTATGCAAAATATAGCCATAATAAACATTAATAATAAAGCTCTAAAAATTTTCATATTATAAATCCTTTGACTTGTAGAACGCACTAATCGCATACATAAACGCAATTACCGGCAAAGTAGAAGTTAAATACGGAGATAAAACACCTTTTTCTGCCAATAAATCAAACAACGGTAAGGTTACATAGTACAAGAAAATCATACCGATTGCTATTACCATACCGATAAATCTTTGTTCTCTAGGTTTACTAAATCCCAATAAAGCACCCAAAATACCCATTAACAAACATACAAAAGGTTGTACATAACGTTGTAAATATTTATTCAACATACCTTTATATTCTTCTGTAAGTCGTTCTTTTTTGAGTAATTTTACATATCGGTTTAAATTTTTATTATTAATATCACGAACTTTAACGGTAGAATAAGTAAGCAAAGTGAATGCATTTTTAGCAGTTTCACCATTCAACACATTCATAGAATCAAGATGTTCCGGATCTTGAAAAACACCATCTGATGAAATTTTGTATCTGGTAACATTTTTCAATTCCCAACGGTCATCATAAGCATGCCCGATTTCTGCTGAATAAATATTAGACAATTCGTGAACATCTTGATAAACATCATTTGAAAAATCCAAAACAATTACACCATGCAACTCTCTATCAAACGATTGAGAAACAACAACTGCCATCAATGGATAACCGCTTTTTGCTTTTTGAGTGTAAATATATTGAGTTGAAATAACATTTCCACGAAGTGCCATCAACTTGTCTTCTGCTTTTGAAGTCAAATTACCACTAATCCAAAATGAACATAATGAAAATAAAAATCCCATAACAACAACCGGTGCAACAATTCTCGGGAAAGACATTCCGACTGCTCTAAAAATTGTCAATTCAGAATCTTTACTCATTTTGTCAAATGTAAACAAAGTACCCAAAAGCAATCCAACTGGAAACGCTTTTTCTAAAATCTTCGGCAATTCGCAGAAGAACAGATAAATTGCAGTTTTAATACCATATTCACCAGCCAAAGCACCTTTGATAATATTCAACAACATTTCCGGAGCAACCCAAACAATTGTAAACAAAAGGATTGCAACCATTGAGGTCAAGAAAACCTGTTTGAACATGTATTTGTCATATATGGTAATTTTAGGAAAAGTAAATTTCATTATAACGTAAAGTCCTTCCCTAAATAAAACTCTTTAGCAACAGGGTCAACCGCAACATCTTTACTACTACCCTGAATTTTAATCTTACCGTCAAAAATAATATACGCTCTATCTGTAATTGACAAAGTCGCTTTCGGATTGTGGTCTGTAATCAAAACCCCTAAACCTTTATCTTCTGACAATTTACGAATATTATCTTTGATTTCACCAATAGCAATCGGGTCAATACCCGTAAATGGTTCGTCTAACAAAATGAAATCAGGACTTGCTGCTAGCGCTCTTGCAAGTTCCACACGACGACGTTCACCACCTGATAGAGAAATCGCTGCCGCTTTTCTAAGCTTAGCAACCCCGAATTCAGAAAGTAATTCTTCTAATTTTTTCTTCTTTTCGTCTTCTGTAAGCTTTGAATTCATTTCCAAAACTAATTTTATATTGTCTTCAACAGATAGAGTTCTAAAACTTGAAGCTTCTTGCGGCAAATAACCAATACCCGCTCTTGCTCTTATGTGCATTGGCCAATTAGTAATTTCTTGCCCATCAATTGTAACAACACCTGAATAAGGCTTTACCAAACCAACAATCATATAGAATGTAGTAGTTTTTCCGGCACCGTTTGGTCCCAAAAGTCCAACAACTTCACCTTTGTTTATATTGAAAGAAACATCGTTTACAACACTTCTATCACCGTATATTTTAACTAAATTCTTAGCCTCAATTCTCATTTTATCCCCTTTTGTCTATAACAAACATTTTACTCAAAAAACTTACAAAATGCAAACAAATAAAATGCAAACACTCGCTATAATCCGTTTTTAATATTAAGTTATGTAAATTATTGATAAATTCATGTTATCCTTGAGGATATCTTGGGTATATATACAGTACATAAACCATTTTCTTTTTCTTTATTTTCTCCTACACACTAACCTTTTACCGAAAAGCCGAAACAAAACACGGCTATTTTTATTGCCAAAATTTTCACATTCAAAAAAGAACTCAAAAATGAGTTCTTTTTTAAAGTATTTAGTTTTTGAAAAACCGCAATTAAACTGCTTTTTGAACTTTACCGGCTTTTAAGCAAGAAGTACAAACTCTGATTCTTTTAACAGAACCGTTAACAACAGCTTTAACTGATTGCAAGTTAGGTTCTTGAGTATGAACGATTTGCTTATGAGAGAAAGTCAATTTCGCTGCTTTGATTGGAGCCTTTCCACAGATTTCACAATGTTTTGCCATGATATTATTTCCTTTTCTAGTTATTATTCGACTAATAAACTCATGATATACAAAAAATAGTTTTTTGCAAGCACATGTTTAAAAATGGTTACAAAACAGAGATTTCATGGTATACTAAAGTCTATGGAGAATAAAATTAAAATTGGTCTTATAGGACTCGGAACCGTTGGAAGCGGCGTGTATAAAACGCTTCAAGATTTTAAAAATATTGAAATTGCAAAAATTGCGGTCAGGAACAAATCTAAAAAGCGCAATATTGAAGGTCTTGATGAAAGCATATTGACAGAAGACCCGTACGAAGTTGTTAATGACCCTGAAATACAAATTGTAGCAGAACTTATCGGAGGTTTAAATCCTGCATTTGACCTCATCAAAACAGCAATCAAAAACGGGAAACATATTGTCACTGCCAATAAAGAACTTCTTGCAAAAAATGGAGAAGAACTTTTCAACTTTGCAGAAGAACACAACAAAGTTGTTCTTTATGAAGCAGCAATCGCAGGCGGTATTCCACTAATAATGCCAATTAAAACAATTCTTGCCGGAAATAAAATCAGCAAAATAAAAGCTATTTTAAACGGCACAACAAATTACATTTTGACAAAAATGGATATTCAAGGTGCATCTTATGATGCAGTTTTGAAAGAAGCGCAAGAACTTGGATATGCCGAAGCAAATCCGATAGGTGATGTTGAAGGTTTTGATGCGGCATACAAAATCACAACACTTGCCACAATTGCATTTGGTCAAAGAATTAAGATTGACAAAGTATACCGTGAAGGGATTACAAAAATTCGTCCGGAAGATATGAAAGCCGCAAACGAAATGGGTTACAAAATCAAACTTATTGCATCTGCAGAACTTAATGAAGACGGAAGAGCAGATGTAAGAGTTCACCCAATGCTTGTTCCTCACACAAAAACTTTGGCACACATCAACTACGTAACAAATGCCGTAAGCTTAACAGGACACCCTGTTGGTGATGTAACACTATCAGGTCCAGGGGCAGGAGAATTCCCTACTGCAAGTTCAGTTGTCGGCGATATTTTGGCAATCGCTTCAGAAATTAATAAAACAGATTATCTATTACCGATGATGAGATGTCACCACGAGAAAAATGCTAATATGATGGATATTTCAGAAACTGAAAACAAATACTATTTGTCAATTACTGCAGAAAATGCAAAAGGTGTCATTGCCAAAATCGGTAAAGCATGCGAAGAAAACAATATCAGTTTGGCAAGTATTGTTCAAAAAGAAATTGCATCTGGTAATGTTGCTAAAATCACAGTAATCACTGAACTTTGCTTAGAAAAAGATATGCAAAATGTGATAAATATTTTCAACACAGACCCGTCATCAATGCACGTTGATAGTTTGATTAGAGTTCAAGTGTAGAAAAATTAAAAGAAGGCTAAGAGTATGTTTCGTTTCTTTACTAATATAGGATATTTATTTGCTGGTAGAGATAAAAGAATAATTTTCTCTATAATTGCTATATTCCTTCTACTTGTTAATATTGTATTTATTGAAACATACAAAAGTACTTTTATATGTAATAGCACTATTTGTGAAGTCCAAAACGAAACAATTGCAGGAATTGTAAAAAATAAAATCCCAGTAAATATTCAAGAAATTACTAACTTTACAACGAGCAGAAATTACAACTTTTGGGCAAGTAGAACTAGCAGATATTCTTACACTGTAACCGCACATACAACAACAGGAAGAAGTTATAGATTTTTTGAAGCAAGCAAACACTATGAACCTGATGTCAATAAAACTGTAGGTATATTAAAAAGTTATCTACCGACAACTCAAGATAAAGCAAATATATATGTAAAATTTTAATAAAGGAAGTGAAATTATGTATTATCAAGGATTAATCAACAAATACAGAGAGTTTTTACCGGTAAGCGATTCAACTCCGGTTGTTACATTGAATGAAGGTAACACTCCACTTATCAAAGCGGAAAATTTAGCAAAAAAAATCGGTATTGATGCAGAAATTTATTTGAAATTTGAAGGTTGCAACCCTACAGGAAGTTTCAAAGACCGTGGTATGACAATGGCTGTAACAAAAGCAAAAGAAGCAGGTTCAAATGCAATAATTTGTGCTTCAACCGGTAATACATCAGCTTCAGCTGCCGCATACGGTGCAAAAGCAGGATTGAAAACTTATGTACTTATTCCTGATGGATATATCGCACTTGGCAAACTTTCACAAGCAATGATGTATGGTGCTGAAATTATCGCAATCAAAGGTAATTTTGATAAAGCGTTGGAAATGGTTCGAGAAATTTCTGACAAATACCCGATTACATTGGTAAATTCAGTTAATCCATATAGAATTGAAGGTCAAAAAACAGGAGCATTTGAAATCTGCGAAGCGTTAGGCTCTGCACCTGATTATCACTTTATCCCTGTTGGAAATGCCGGAAATATCACAGCATATTGGAAAGGCTACAAAGAATGGCATAAATTAGGCAAAATCAAAGAATTGCCTAAAATGATGGGATTTGAAGCAGAAGGTTCAGCAGCAATTGTTCGTGGAGAAAGAATTTTGAATCCTGAAACACTTGCAACCGCAATCAGAATTGGTAATCCTGCAAGTTGGAAATTTGCAGAAGCAGCAAGAGATGAAAGTAATGGTATGATTAATTGCGTAACAGATGACGAAATCGTACACGCATATAAACTTATCGCGTCTTGCGAAGGTGTTTTAGCTGAACCGGCATCAGCAGCATCAGTTGCGGGACTAATCAAGGTTAAAAACCAAGTCAAAGCAGGTTCAAAAATCGTTTGTATCTTGACAGGCAACGGTTTGAAAGACCCTGATAATGCTATTAAATATTCAAATGCAGACGTCAAAAAGACATCAGCAGACTTGACAGATATTCTCAAAGTTATGAATATTTAATTAAGGTAATTTAGAAAATTTAAACAGGTGTATGAAATCTCATACACCTGTTTTATTAATATAGTAGGTTGGGAAAAGCGGAGCGATTCCCAACATTTCGTCATTATAAAAGGCTAACAAAGTTCCCCAAGAGGGTACCCTGAACTAGTTTCAGGGTGCCCTTTTTGCAAGATTTTACAAGGGATTAAGCACTTAATCTTTTGTTTTATTTTAATTATGAAAAGATTCTGAATCAAGTTCAGAATGACTATTTGGTAGGCTTAGCAAGGTTTTCGTCATTCTGAAAAGATTAAAAATCAAGCAATTTCTAATTGCGTTGATTTTATCTTATTCAGAATCTGTTCAAATAAATAACAAGTTTGTACAATATTTA
>CAVHEM010000102.1:0-4065 GCA_963635055.1 Bacteroidaceae bacterium
TTGCCACAATTGTGCTTACGCACAATTTCGCAATGACGTAAAACCCGTCAAACACTCGCCTCACAATGACGAAATTCCTTACTTTGCACTAATCATGCCGGTTAAAATGTCTTTGGCTTTTTCAAGTTGAACATCTTTTCTTGCCAAAATATCTGCTTTTTTTATCGGCATTTCAATATCAGGATTTATACCTAATTTATTGATATCATTACCTTTTGGTGTGAGATATTTTGCAACTGTCAAATTTAATCCGGTTTCATTTGGCATTGGAATAATTTTTTGCACCATTCCTTTGCCATAAGTTTTTGTTCCGATAAGTTTTGCCTTATGATAATCTTTCATTGCACCGGAAAAAATTTCACTTGCACTGGCACTTGCACCGTCAACCAAAATTATAACCGGTTTATCTATATTAACATTGGTATCTTGAGCCATAATATCATAATGATAGCCGTTTCGCCCTACAATACTAACAATTTTTCCTTTTGAAATAAACAAGTTAGAAATGAATACCGCATTTGGCAGTAAACCGCCTGTATTACCTCGCAAATCAATAATCAAACCTTTTGTATCATGTGTATTTTCTAATGCCTCTAAGAATTCATTAGGTGTCGCTGCACTGATAAAACTTGTCAATTGAATATATCCAATATTTTTATCAACAGAACTTTTTACAGTTTTAATTGATATTTCTTTTCTGATAATTTTTTTCTTAATTACTTCATTACCTCGCAAAATATCAATGCTTACAAAAGTATTTATCGGACCTTTTACAAGACTGGAAACCTGTGCCAAAGAAAGTCCGCTAACTTTCACCCCATCAACAGAAATAATTACATCGCCGGATTTCAAATCAGCAAACTGCGCTGGAGTGTTTTCGATTACACTAATAATTTTAGTTTTTCCGGAGTCATTAACAATATTTACTCCAATGCCGGAAATTTTTGACGTAATTGAACTATTTTGCTCTGCAAATTCTCGTTTTGTCAAAAATCTTGAATACGGGTCGTCCAAACTTTCTAACATTGAATCAATCGCAACTTTTGCATCTTCTTCTGTTTTAATTTTGCCTTTATAATGGTTTTTCCATCTTACCCAATATTGGCGGTTAAAGTTCGGATCATAGTATTCATTTTTTATGACCTGCCAAGTATGTTCAAATAATTTTTGAGAAGACACTTGTGATGTATCAACAGTTTTTTTATCAACATTCAACAATGGATTGTGATACGCATTATAAAATCCATTAATCGCAAAAGCTGTTGCTATCGCTAACACTATAAGCAATATGGTTTTAGTCCGTTTTCTCATAGTCCTATTTAACATCAAGGATTTTTTATAATCAATATACTTTTTAGCTACAATTGTTAATTATTCAAAAGCTATTATAAATCATTAAATCCCGGAGAATATGACGGCAAATTTTTATAACCAGAATTTGTCAAAACCGCTTTTTTAATATATTTATTCGTATAATCACCTTTTTCTAATAATTTTTTCAAGGTGTTTTCACGAACAACCAAAGCGTTCGATTCTTGATTACTTTCAGGATAAGTTTTCAAAATATCATTCCAAACAACCGCTTCCATCGTCCACGCATAAGTTTCTTCCGCTAAAGAATTATACTCGTCTTGGTGTAACGCTTCGTGAGAAAGTAATGCCGCAATTGCACCTGCCGGAGCAGATTTATGTTTGTTATTGATATAGATATACAAACTTCTGCCTCGTTTCCAACCTAATGCATCAAAATTGGCATATTCCTGATTAATTTGTCCCAAATCACGAAATTCAATTTTCATAGGTTTTTGAGATAAGTTGTTTCCTAAAATTGCATTACGTGAAAAAACGCCTTCTGTGTCTTTCAACATATCAAGAGCAACATAAAAAACCTCATCTTTACCAACATCTTTATATGTCGGTGTAATTTGGCTAATATATTCCGGTGTATACTTTTTCGGATATTGGTGTGGAACAGTAACTTCCGGAGCCTTCGCAAATGTAGCAATTGGCATACCGACTGCCAACAATGCTGTTATTAAAAATCTTTTAACGTAATCTTTCCTTACCATCTCAATCTCCAATTTTGCCTGCTTAACATGTATTATATTTGTGTTTTTTTAAAAGGCAAAAATTTTTTCATAATCTTTGCAATTATTTACTTTTATTTTTACGATTTATTTTGACAAGTTCTGAATATATATATTTGTATTCATTTGACGGATTTATATTTTCTGCTTCCGTAATATATTCCAGCGCTGTTTTATAATCTTTTTTCAATTGATAAAATTCGCACATTTTTTTATAATATTCAGAATTGTTCAAATCGTACAAAATAGCACGTTTCATACATTCTATCGCTTCATCAATATCGTTTTCTCTTTCTCTGACAAGTGCCAAATAATAATATCCGTCAGAACAATTTATATCAAGTGAAAGTGCTTCTTGAGCGTAATCTTTTGCCAAGTCGTAATCACCTTTTAAGTATGCAATTCTTGCACCTAAAATTTCACCCAAAATATAATTTGGACTTATTGATAAAATCTTTTGCACAAGTTCTAATGCTTTGTCATAATTATGTTCTTTTATATAAATCTCGGTTAAATTTCCTAAATATGTAAGATTTTCAGGATTTTTTTCCAAAATCTCAAGAATTAGTTTTTCCGCTTTTCTAAAATTACTTAACTCTGCATATATTTCACTCAAAGTACTTTTGGTAAAATCATCACCGTAACCGTTTTTGATATTATTTTCCAAAATTTCTTGCGCACCGATAAAATCTTTTTTATTTGCTAAAAGCAATGCCTTCAAAACATTTGCTTGAGAATGTTTAGGATTGATTTCTAAAATTGCATCGGTTTCTTTTTGTGATTTTTGATATTCTTTTTGTTCATAATATAAATATGCCAAAGAGTATCTGTAATCAATGTTATCAGGATTTATGTACAACGCTTTTTGATATGCTTTTTGCGCTTCTTCAACCCAACCATTGTAAAAATATGCATTGCCTAAATTGTAATAATATTTTGAATTTGATTTATCAATTTGGATTGCTTTTGAAAAATCTTTTATTGCTTCAATAAAATTCATTTTTTCAAGTTCAAACAAACCTTTATAATTTAAAATTTCGGCATTTTGAGAAGTTTTGTCAATTTTATCAAAGATTTCAAACGCACCATTTGTATCTTTTTCATCAAATTTAATTTTGCCTAAAAGTAACAAAACATTTTCATCATCGCTATCACACTCTGAAATCAATGCTTTAGCCTTATCTTTTTCACCTGCTAAATAATACGAATTTGCACAGGCAAGTTTAACTTTTTGTGTAAAAAATTCAGAAGATTGATATTGTTCAACTTTTGAATACATTTTTAATTTCATCAAAATTTTGACTAAATCATTCAAAGTTTGTTCATTTGGAGAAATATCAAAAATTTTCTGAGCAAGTGCCAACGCTTCTTCATCACGACCTTCTCGCTCACTAATTGTTTTTAGAATTTTCAAACTCGCCAAGTGATTAGAATCTATTTGAAGAACTTTTTCCAAATATTGAATAGCACGAGAATAATTATTCAACAAAAAATACAATTCACCAATTTGAGATAAAATTTCAATGTTATCGTTTTCAAGTTCCAACGCTTTATATAACATTTCAATTGCATATTTGTAATTCTTTGATTCTTTCAATTCAAATGCTTGTTTTATATAATCAATACACTCTGTCTTTCCCATACACACCTGCTTTTACTCTTCTACAACTTCCGGCGGAATATAAATATTTTCTGTAGTCGGTTCATTATTTGAATTTTTCTTTTTAAATAAATTTTTCAAATTCCAAGTTTTCTTTTTAGTTTTTGTATCTTCCACCTTTTTGTTAATTATAATCAAAACTTCATCTTGTCCTGCCATTTTCAAATTATTTCTGGCAATACCTTCCAAACTATTATCAGAAGTTATAACTTTTTTTTGCGCTTTCAAATCTTTATTACGAAGTTGAGCTTTCTTTAACAAATTTTCTAAAGTTGCTTGTTTCCCTTGATATGCAAAGATTTTTCCGACATTCAAAAC
>CAVHEM010000103.1:0-8991 GCA_963635055.1 Bacteroidaceae bacterium
AAGTTTGTACAATATTTACAAACAGATTCCGGATCGGAGTCCGGAATGACTAATTTGTACGCCTAGCAAAGGTTTCGTCATTATGAAACGTAGGTCACGGCACTGCCTGACACGTAAAATTACATCGTTGGCGTGGCAACGCCAACCTACTTTTCTGTATTGCTTCTTTTTAAGATAATATACAAAAAGGTACGTTCGTTTAAACGCACCTTTTTTTATCAAAATTCTATCTCTTAAAACTAAATTCTGTTATTCCAAACTCCGCCTTGGCGATCAACTAAAGCATCATAGCATGACCAAATTCTAAATATTCCGGTTAATCCCAAGATTGCGTGAGTTGCGTTTTTGCTATAGCTTTGGTCGTTTACTGCTTGTCCTAACCCAGGCCAAATAAGTAATGATAATGCTGCCACACCTACTGATCTTCCGCTTACGTGACCGTTTGTACCGTGAGTGCCTGCAAATGCCGGAGTTCCCAATGTTAACATTGATAATACTATTTTTTCATAATATTTCCTTTCTAAAATTTTACAAAGTTTTAAATATCTTCATCATCTTCTAAATCTTTAATTCCATTTCTTTCAGATTTATTTTTATAAACATTATAATCAAATGTAAATTTAACTTCTAAAGTATCTTCATTGTAACCACTTGGCAACGGGTCAAATGGAGCCGCTTTTTTCAACGCTTCTGTAGCAGAAACGTCCATTCTGGAATTCCCTGAAGACTCAGTTACATAATATTTACCCAAATCACCGGTTTTCTTAATTATATAATTTACAACAACTTTTGTTGAATAGTCAGACAATGGCGGTCGCCATTTTTTTGTAATTTTTCGTTGAACTTTTGCCATATAAGCAGACAAATCAGGAACTCTTACAGGCGCAACAACAGGTTGTTGCGGTTGAGTGTAAACAGTTCTTGGCGGTGCTGTCACATAAGTAGGAGCAGGAGTCTGAACCGGTGGAGCAGCAACTACTGTCGGTTGTTTTACCCTTTGTCTGCGTTGAGGAATTGCAACCTTACTAACACCTGTTGATAATGTTGGAGTTTCAATAGGCGGCAATTCGTCTTCATCAACAACAACTTTTTCAATTTCAGGGTCGTATTTCACAGGCAGTGCAACACGATTTATTTCTTGAGATGTCAAAGGTGTTTGAGTTCTCAAAACAGGTTTTGAAATTTGTTCAGAATCAGGTGTCACAGGAATTGTAAGCGGAAGTTTTTCAGGTTCTGCAAAAGTATCAATATCGACAGTTCTTCTAGGGTTTACTGATGGTTCAGCAAGTGCCGGCGCTTCTGCATAAATTTCATTATTATTTGATGAATACGTTTGTTGAGATGTACTCACTACAGGTTGTTTTGAAACAGGTTGAGAATAAACAATCGCTCTTTCTTGAGTGTTTGTTGTTGCTGCTTGTTGTCTAACAGGCGGTGGAGTGCCAACAGCAATTGTTCCCGCTTGTGGATTAGTTCTAACCGGAACAGTATTATTCAAATTTTGTGACTGATTATAAGTCGTCGGTCTTTGTTGGTTTTGCATTCTTATACTGTTTGACTGTGCCGGTTGTTGCATAATCAACGGTTGTTGAGTGTTATTTTGTTGCGTAGGCTGAACTACAACTGGTTTAGCCTGAGATGGTTGCATTGACAAAGTTGTAAATTGTTGATTAGCGTTTGGCTGCACAACTTGCTGAGGTTGTTGAACATATTGTCTAACTTGTGGTTGAGGTTGTTGATAACCTTGATTTTGATTGCTTGCAACTGTACTTGCTTGAGCATTTCCAAGCGGTGAAATCGCAAGTGTTTGAATTTGACGACCGGAATTTTGTTGTGCAAGTTGAGTTGTTTCCGCAGGATTTTGCTGAGATGCTACATTGCTTGGTTTTTGGTAATCAAATGTAAATTGAACAAGAATACTTTCTTTGTTAAACCCTTCCGGTAAGGGTTCAAACGGTGCTGCTTTTTTCAAAGCCTCAATTGCAGCATTATCAAGTTCTTGCGAACCTGATGAAGCAGAAATTCCATAACTGTCAAGTGAACCGTTTCGCAAAATTCTATATTTAACCACAATTTGAGCATTCAAATCCACGACTGGAGGTGTCCAATTGGATTTAATTTTATCTTGCATTCTTTTCATATAAGGTCCAAAATCGACGTTCGGAGCCGTTGCAAAACCTGTCACACCATCGTAATTTGAAAATTCAGAAGTCGGAGCAGAAGCAAAAACATTCAAACCACCGGTCAATATTGTCAAAACTGTTAGTATTGTCAATACTGTTGAAATTTTCATTACAAATGTAAGTTTCTCGGAAATTTTCATTTCTCCCCTCGCTTCTTAATTCTTAAAGGCTTCTTTTATCGACTGAACATAATCAGATCTAAGAATACCTTTTTCAGTAATTATTCCGGTAATCAGTTCGTGCGGTGTAACATCAAAACCAGGATTAATAATATTTACACCTTCTGCACAAATAGGTTTTCCGTTGATATGTGTAACCTCTTCGTGAGAACGTTCTTCGATAACTATATCATCGCCTGTTTTTATTGAGATGTCAATGGTTGAAAGTGGAGCAGCAACATAAAATGGAATGTTATGGTATTTAGCCGCAATTGCAACGGTATATGTACCAATTTTATTTGCAGCATCACCATTTGCCGCAATTCTATCAGCACCGACACAAACCATATCAATCATTCCTTTTTTCATAAAATATGAACACATACCATCAGTAATCAAGGTTGTTGGAATACCGTCCATTGTAAGTTCTAGAGTAGTAATACGTGCGCCCTGTTGTCTTGGTCTTGTTTCATCTGCAAAAACTTGAACGGTATTGTCATTTGCAAAAGCAGAACGAACAACCCCCAACGCTGTTCCATATCCGACAGTTGCCAATGCACCTGCATTACAGTGAGTTAAAATAGTTGCACCCTTTGGAACTACTTCGGCACCATAATCACCAATTTTTTTATTAATTTCAATGTCTTCATTTTCAAGTTTTTTGCCATTTATTTTCAATTCTTCGATAAGTGTTTTTATATCAGAAGTTGAATTTTCAATAATTTCTTTTTGTTTTTTTATTGCCCACATAAGATTAACGGCAGTAGGTCTTGCTTGTGCCATATAATCTGCTTTTTCCAGCAACTTTTTAACAAATTCATCACGAGAAAGATTTTCTTTTTCCAGTTCTTGTGCAAACAATACAACTCCGTGCGCTCCGGCAATACCTATAGCAGGCGCTCCTCGAACTATCATTGTTTTTATTGCGTCAAACATATCTTGCCCTGTTTTTATATCAATATACTCAAATTTTTCAGGGAATTTTGTTTGGTCAACCATTCTTGAATATGTATCAATCCATTCTATTGTTCTTATTTTTGATGTAAATTCACTCATTTATATTTCCTTTTTATCTTGTAAAATCGTCATTGTCGTTATTTCTCGGGTGCGATTTTTCATACATATCACGAATAAAGTTTATGACATAATATGTCGCAAACCCAGAAAAAGCGTTTGTTGTGGCATTGAAAATTCCTATAAAAATTATAAAACATATCAATAACCACATTGGAGAATTTATGATGATAGATGTTAGAATTTGATTGCTTGAGAAATGAAAAATTTTAAATAAAATTACAGCAATCATTGAATATGCAGCGGAGAAAAATATACTTGAATTAAATCCGACAATTGCACCGGTAATAATGCTATCCTTTATCGTTGTAAGGTCTAACTTGCTATCCATTATAAGATAAACCATAACAAGTGGTGCCGCTAAAACTATCAAAATAACAAGCATCCACACTCCAATAAACGGAATAACACCAAAAAATCCGAGCAATACCCCAAGTATTGCGCTGAATAATATAAGATTTTTTACCACATATCTATCCATAATCTCTTATACATCTTAACATTTTTAATTCTAAAGCTCAAATTTTTGCAAATCCTTCATATAATCTACACTTCTTGTATAAGAAATCGCTATAGCAATAGAGTCAACCGTATCATCAAGTTTTGGCAATGCTTCTGTTTCTAACGCTATCTTAACCATTTGTTCAACTTCTTTTTTATCCGCTCTTCCATATCCTGTCAAAATTTGTTTTACTTCCATCGGGGTATATTCATATATCGGAATATTAAATTTTTCTAATACTGTCAAAATAACTCCTCTTGCGTGCGCTACAGGCATGACAGTTGTTTGGTTTCTAAAAAAGAAAAGCTTTTCAATTGCACAAACATCTGGTTTATATGTTTCAACAATAGTATTCATATCGTTGAAGATTTCTAACAATCTTGCAGATTCTCTCTCACCTTTTTTTGTCTGTATTGAACCGGAATGTAGCAATTTCAAATTATCTTTTTCGGCTTCTAAAATAGAATAACCAACTATCGCCATTCCAGGGTCTATTCCAAGAATTTTCATAGATTATATTTTAACAAGATTTCAGTGTTATGGCAAATTATGAAAATTTTTATACGAAAAATCGACTTAATAATAAGCCGATTTTAAAATTGTACAAATATTTTTCAACAAAATCTATTCGTCTTCTGTTTCACCTTTTTTAATCGGAATATTAATTACATAATAATTTCCGTAAGTTTCTTTAGTCAAATCTTCTAACTTGACATTACTGCCAAAAAGATAATTTTGTTGAAATTCAGAAATTTGTTCATCATGTTTTGATTTTCTGATAGTTCGACCGACAATGGTCAAAATATTACCACTGGTACTAACATGTACATTATTTTCGTTATTATCAAACGCTCTCAAATCTATGATTATTCTATATTCTTTACCTGTGTTTTGAATATGAATAATATTCCCATTTTTTTGTAATTTTTTCCCTTCTTTGTTGATTATTGTTTCAAGGTTTTTCATATCCTTTTTGGCAAATTTTTCCATCTGTCTTTCGTAAGGTGGTTGATGCCTCATTCGCATCATCGTTTTAAAATGCCAATCAGTAACTACATAAAAAGCACAAAAAGCACCTAAAAATACCATAATTCCGCAAAAAATACACTTTATCATAGGGTGTCTTTTGCATAACATTTTCTCTTCTTTAATAATCTTGTTTTCTTCGTTCAAATTCTGATTTTCGTCCATCAAAAACTCCTTTCTTTCAATTTTATTCTATGGAAATAATAGACATTAACAATTACCGAGATAGGGGAGTTTATCAGGATAATTTTACTTGATAAAAGATATATAATGTGTTATAATTTTCGCAAGGAAAGGGTTAGTTATATGGCTAAAATTTTAGTTACCATGCCTGATGAATTTTTAACAAAAGTTGATGGCTTGGCAGATAAGGAAAGTTGTTCAAGAAGTGAACTTATTAGAGCGGCTCTAAGAACTTATATGCACAGAATTTCAAAACAACAAATTCAAAACGCATCAAAAAATGCTGAAATTTTAGAAGACATTTTGAGTTAAAAAAGTCTTTTCTTTTTCATATTTTTTCCATTTATGATATACTTATTTTGAGGATAAATGGAGTGAAAAGATATGAAAGAAAGTTACTTTCCACAAGAAATAGAAAAGAAATGGCAAAAAATTTGGGACGAAACTAAGGCGTTCAAAACTCCTGATATTTCAGACAAACCAAAATATTATGCTCTTTCAATGTTTCCGTATCCGTCAGGCAAATTACACATGGGACACGTGCGTAATTATACAATAACAGATGTTATTGCAAGATTTAAGAAAGCAAACGGATACAATGTTTTACACCCAATCGGTTGGGATAGTTTCGGCTTACCTGCTGAAAACGCTGCAATGAAGCACAATGCAGACCCTGAAACTTGGACAGATGAAAACATCGCTTATATGACAAAGCAATTGAAAATGCTTGGTCTTTCTTACGATTGGGACAGAGAAGTTACAACCTGCAAACCTGAATACTACAAATGGACTCAGTGGTTGTTCTTGCAATTGTACAAAAAAGGACTTGTTTATAAAAAAGAAGCAGCCGTAAACTGGTGTAATGAATGCGGTACAGTTCTTGCAAACGAACAAGTAATTGATGGTAAATGCTGGAGATGTGATAGCGTTGTTGAGAAAAAATATTTATCTCAATGGTTCATCAAAATTACCGATTATGCAGAAGTTTTACTGGAAGATTTGGACAAACTTCCGGGGTGGGGTGACAACGTTAAAACAATGCAAGCAAATTGGATTGGCAAATCTAAAGGTGCAATTTTCAAATTCCCTGTAGTTGATGCTCCAAACGGTGAAGAAATGTATGTTCCTGTTTATACAACAAGACCAGATACAGTATTTGGTATCACTTACCTTGTTGTAGCGCCTGAATACAAAGATATCGAAAAACTTACAACTGCTGAAAATAAAGAAGCCGTTGAAGAATACAGAAATAATGCTCGCAAAATGTCTGAAATCGAAAGACTTTCAACAGATAGAGTAAAAACAGGTGTTCCTTTAGGTACTCACTGTAAAAACCCATTCAATGGAGAAATCTTCCCATTATGGACAGCAGATTATGCTCTTGTTGAATACGGAACAGGCGCAGTTATGGCAGTTCCAACTCACGATACAAGAGATTTTGCATTCGCTAAAAAATACAAATTACCGATGAAAGTTGTCATTTCTCCGGAAAATGAAACTCTTAATACAGATGAAATGACAGATGCTTATACAGAAGCCGGTGTTTTGGTAAATTCCGGAGAATTCAACGGGATAAAGAATAACAAAGCGAAAAAAGCAATTACTCAATGGGCTGTAGACAAAGGTTTTGGGGAATTCAAAACTCAATACAGATTGCGTGACTGGTTAATTTCTCGTCAACGTTATTGGGGCGCCCCAATTCCGATTGTATACTGTGACAAATGCGGTATCCAACCGGTTCCGGAAGACAAACTCCCTGTATTGTTACCAAAAGATGTTGACTTCACAGTCGTTGGAAAATCTCCAATTACAACTTCTAAAACCTTCAAAGATACAGTTTGTCCTGTTTGTGGCGGTCACGCAGTTCGTGAAACAGATACAATGGACACTTTTGTATGCTCAAGTTGGTACTATTTGAGATATTCAGATGCAAGAAATTCAGAAGAATGTTTCAATAGAGATAAAGTAAATCATTGGTTGCCTGTTGACCAATATGTTGGTGGTATTGAACACGCAATTTTACACTTGTTGTATTCAAGATTTTTCACAAAAGCATTACGTGATTGCGGATTGTTAGACTTTGATGAACCGTTCAAAAACCTTCTAACTCAAGGTATGGTACTAAAAGACGGCTCTAAAATGTCAAAATCTAAAGGTAACACAGTTGATCCAGATGAAATCTTTGAAAACTACGGAGCAGATACCGCAAGATTGTTCATTCTTTCGGATTCACCACCGGCAAGAGATTTTGACTGGTCAGATGCAGGTGTTGAAGGTTGCTACAAATTCCTAAACAGAGTTTGGAGATTAGCAGCAACAAACGCTGACAACATCAAACTTGATTACAAATTGAACTTCCCGTTAGAAAAATCTAACGACGATTTGGTCAGAATTGTTCATATTGCAATAAAAGGTATTACAAATGATATCTCAAACGATTTCCAATTTAATACCGTAATTTCTAAATATAGAGAATTGACTAACGCAATATACGATTGGCAGGCTAAAAAATCTGACTTGAATGACGAAGATAAAAACGTTTTGAGTTTTGCAATCTTGTCATTGATGAAGTTGATGTCACCTGTTGCAGTACACTTGACAGAAGAAGTATGGCACGATTTGGGTGGAGAAGGTTCAATCCACGACCAAGAATGGTGTAAATGGGACGAAAACCTTGCTAAATCAAGTTCTGTAACTTTGGTTGTTCAAGTGAACGGAAAAGTTAAAGATAGACTTGAAGTTGCAGAAGGACTAAGTCAAGATGAAATGAAAAATGCTGCTTTGAATAGTCAAAAAATTCAAGCACAAATCGAAGGTAAAACTATTGTGAAAACAATCGTTGTCCCAGGAAAATTGGTAAATATTGTTGTAAAATAGTATTTTTCAATATAGAAATAAAAAACAGATAGTTAGAAATTCTAGCTATCTGTTTTTATCTACTTATTGTATTCTCTATTTTGCATTGACTTGCATTTTATATTAATGCCGTTGGTGTATCAACATCAACCAACTTTTCTTTAGCATAAATTATTTGTTATTATTTTGATTATTCCAATAACTATAAGGTTTGTATAAAATATCCCAATAAGATTTTGAATCATAAATAGGATTTTTATCTTTGTGTGCATAGTGATAACAACCAAATTGGTTTTCAGAATGATTTACATTCGGATTACATAATGAATTTGAAGTATATTCATAAGACTCATACTTAAAAACATCATATCCCATACGATTTGGACCTTTAGCAGGACCATTTGTATCAAAAATAAAAGATACACCGCAAGGATTTGTAAATCCATACCACGAAAAAGATAATGGAGAAACAGAACTTCCATCTGCCAAAATATAAACACCGGAAGTTCCCCAACATCTCCAAGGTCCGAGATTTGTTTTTGAACTAAACGTTGAAGAACAATGATTATTAGAAACTTTAACAACCTCACTGTTGCTCATTTTTGACGCTCCGGCAAATTGTTTGGGCCACGCTTCATTTAATGCAGGAATTTGCTCTTGTAAAGCCGTACAAGCAGTTCTAACAACATCATAACTGGTATTATAAGGAACATAATAATCAGACAATGAGAAGCCCATATCATTAGAAGATTTCATAATAGCCTGTTGTATCATACTATCCATTTTTTTGAATTGAGTTTTTAAAACTTTTACCTTGTAATTTGTAATTAAACTAGGCAACGTCATCGCTGCAATTATTCCGACTACTCCTAAAACTATCAATACTTCTGCCAGCGTAAACGCTTTTTTCATGTTTTTTACTCCTTTTTCCTGTGTTCTTTTATTATTATGAAATATTTTTGACCATAAGTACACCGCCCCGCCACACCATACCATACCATACCATAAA
>CAVHEM010000104.1:0-8019 GCA_963635055.1 Bacteroidaceae bacterium
ATTGATTTTCCAACGACTTCTTTCAAGTCGTTTTTCTTTTGCTTAAATTTAGTTACTAATTAAATAACCCTTCCGTTTTTTGTTTCAATTCGTCCATTTTTTCCTTATAGTCAACACTTACAGGTGTTGGAACGGAATTTACAACAGACTTTAGAAAAACTTTTGCATTTTGAGGGGATTTGTTATCTAAAAATACTTTTGATTCAGCGACATCAACTCTCGCCGGAACAATTAAACCACTTTGAGTCAAACGTTCAATAGATTTTTTTGATGACAAATATTTTATTAATGTTGCAGATTCAGCCTTATGCTTAGAAGTTTTTGCAATAGCCCACCCAGAAGCATCAACAGGAGTAATGCTACCAAAAGTTCCAGACGGAAAAGCAACGATATCCCAGTTAAAATTTGCATCTTGACGATATTTTGGCACTAACCAACGGCCTGACAATTGCATTGCCAAGCGACCTTGCAAAAACATTTGTGCCATGCTTGCACTTGCGGATTCCGTTTTTAAAGGTGCAACGTGATATTTTTTTCGTAAATCTGCATATTTTTTTAAGCCAATTTGAGTTTTGCTGCTTTCAAAATCAGGAATATTAACCTCACCAAAACTCATCAAATACGGCAAATAAAACAAAGGCTCTTCTTCAAAAGATACCCCAAAAATTTCAGGCAAATGAGTTAATTTTTGTGCAGTTGCTAAAAATTCATCATAAGTCCAATTATTTTTAGGATACTTGACACCATATTTGTCAAAAATATCTTTATTATAAAAAATTACAAGCGTTGAAATATCTCTGGGTACAGCATAAATTTTGCCTTTATAACTCAAAGCCTTCACTGATTTGTCATAAAAATCATTATAATCAAAGTCTTTATAGTTAGTTAAATCTTCTAAGACACCGGCATTTGCGTAAACCGGCAAAGATTGATTATTTATAAAAATGATATCAGGCGCCATATTTGATGCGAACAAAAGATGAATTTTTTGAAAATAATTTTGTGGAATATGCAAAAAATCGACTTTAATTTTTGGATTTTCTTTTTCAAAATCTGCCAAAATCGGTTTTAATATGCGAATTTCAGATTCTGATCCCCACGAAGCAAATTGGACAGTAATCTTTTCTGCGCCATCTTTTTTCTTACTGCAAACACCTAAAAAAATAAGCATTAAGCAGCATAGTATTATTATGCTCAACTTTCTCATTTTTCAAATTAAATTTCTATGAGTGTTCCCATTTTATCTTGTTCAACATTGACTAAACATTTGAATTTGCCAAGTCTAACAATATAAATATTGTCATCATCACGACGAACTTGAATTTGTCCGTTTACAACATGATTGAACTTTTTCAAAATAAATATATTATCTTTTATCTTACCGACAATTGCAGAAACACCGTCCATATTCACAACATAAAAACCTCTTTGAGCATCAATACTGTAACCTGATTTTACAGAGAGCCCGTTGTTTTCATGTTTTTGATTTTTTTCTAATCTTGATGACGCAGGTGCTTTTGAAGCAATAGGATTAGAAACCCCTGAACGGTTCATAGCAACTGATGTTGGAGTGCTTACCTTTGCGGTAGGCATTGGGTAAAGATTTGGAGTTTCTGTATCCAAGATTGATAAATATTCATCAACAGAAGACAAAACATAACCTTCTTTTTCTTTGCTCAAACTCAATTCATTAATATCTTTAAGATATTTATTTCCTGCGTTAATTAAATCATCTGTACCTAAATCATTTTTGTGATTTATAACTTGTGCAGAATTTTTAAGTTTGATAAATTTACCTTCTTTGTAAGATGTATTTCTTGAAGGTTTTTCTTCATTGCTAATCAAAGTTCTGTTAGTTTCTTTTAATGACATTGGTTTTGCGAAAGATTTAAGTTTTATTTCGCTAAAGTTTTTCATAATTACATCATCTTCTGAATGTACATCAGAAACTTCTGCAGATTTTTCAATCGCAGGTCTGTTATACGCTTTTTCAAGTTCAAGCATTTTTGCTTTCATTTTGTCATTAACAACTTTGTCATGAGCATTTTCAATTTTAGGTTCAGAAACAGGTTTATTATTTACTTGAGGTTCAACCTTCTTCAAACCTGAAATATCAGTCACGTAAGACATTGCAGCAACGTGTTTTTCCGGCACATTTGCATTGCCTTTTTCATTGTATAATTTGTATTTTTCTTGCCAAGAATATTCTTCATTATTAATAATATCATAATATTCTTTTTTACGTCTTTTGGCTTGATTTTTTGCAGAAATATCATAGAAAGAATCCAATCTTGATTTTGTTTTGTCAGCAGAATGTTTTGCCGCATCACAAATCAAGTAAATTACGCTCAACAATACCACAGCGCCACCAGCATACAAAATCCAATAAGGGAATGAAGAATTTTTATCTTCAACCGGAGATTGTTCAGCGGCTTGTTCCACATTATTCAAAGAATTATCAACAATTGGTGTTGTTTCTTGAACTTCTGCAACCGGTTCAGGCGCTGAAGTTTGAACAGGTGCACTTTCAGGCGTAATCGAATGATTTACTCTAGGTTCTAAATCAATTACACGTTTTCCGTTACTATCAACCTTAACTTTAGGCACATAAGTGCTTTCACTTGAAGTTTGCTTAGCAACAACCGGTGCGGTTGCTTGTTGTTGTTTAGGGGTAACTTTTGATTGTGTTTTTTTAGATGTGTCATTTTTTGTAGGAACTACATTTGAAACTTTTTTAGCAGGTTCAAAAGTTATAAGCTTCATGCCTGCAAGAGGATTAGAAGTTTTTACCGTAGTTGCTTGATGTTGTGTTGGTACGGTTTTCGGTGCGACAGGAGTTGCTTTAGCTTTTGCAGCAACAGTATTTGCTGATGGTTTAACATCATTTGCAGGTTTTGCCGCTATAGCATTATTTTTTGCAACAAGCGCTCTTGCTTCTTTTTGTTCTTGAGAAAGCGGAGCCGTTTTTGCCATGTGTGTTTTTATGTTAATAGGTTTTGTTGTTCCAAAGGTAACTTTTGTGTACCCACCCATACCATCATTGACATGTTTTACATCAACATCGGTAATTAAATCTTTTACTCCGCCAAAATTTGGAGTTGCAGAAGACGAACTCATTGTGTTAGGCAAAAGTACAACATAACGGTTGCTTGATTTTCTTGTAACAACTGAATTTGCAGACTCTGCAGTCGTATAGAATGTTACATCAACCGTATCTGCGACTGATGACCTTTTAATGTCCATTTGAATTAAATTGTTAGAATCTGCCAATGCAGAATTTACACTAATTCCCAAAACTGCTAATGTAGCAGCAATAATAATATTTTTCTTTTTATTCATAGTTTCCTGTTATTTTAACAACTACACACATCTATCTATATAATACTCTAGAGTATTTTTTTTTGCTACTATATAAAATTTATGTTACAATATGTTTATGAAAAGTGGATTTGTTGCAATAATAGGACGCCCAAACGTCGGGAAATCAACACTTTTGAACCAAATATTGGGTCAAAAGATAGTTATAGCAACCGATAAGGCTCAAACAACAAGAAAAAGAATCAAAGGAATCCTAACTAATCTGGAAGGACAAATCGTTTTTGTCGATACCCCTGGGGTACATAAGCCATTGAACAAGTTAGGCGAATTTTTGTTGGACGAAGCAAAAGTTGCAGTTCCTGATGCTGATGTAATTTTGTTTTTGGTTGATGGTTCAGAACCTGCAGGAAAAGGTGACGGGTGGATTGTTAAAAACATTCTACAAACTAATATTCCTGTAATTATTGTTATGAACAAAGTTGACAAAGTTAAAAAGACAGAAAAAATCGAACAAAATCTACTTTCTTACAAAACTTTATTTGAACAAAATCTTCCAATCGTTAGAATTTCTGCCAAAACTGGGAGAAACATTGACACGCTTATAAAAAATATTTATAAAAAACTTCCGGAAGGCGAACCACTTTATCCTGAAGACATCGTAACAGAAGAAACTATGCGAGATGTAACAGAAGAAATTATCAGAGAAAAAATTCTATTAAATACATCAGAAGAAATTCCGCATTCTGTTGCCGTAAAAGTTGACAAATACCAAGAAAAAGAAGATATTGACAAAATTTATGCAAATATTTATTGTGAACACAAAAGCCAAAAAGGTATTTTGATAGGTAAGGGCGGAAGTCTGCTAAAAAAAATCGGCACGGAAGCAAGACTTGAACTTGAAAAAATAACAGAAAAAAAAGTTTATTTAGAACTTCAAGTCAAAGTTGAAAAAGATTGGCGAAAAAAGCAAAACATATTGAAAAATTTCGGTTATCAACAAGAAAAGGAATAAGTAAAACTCATTCCTTTCTGTTGTATTCGTATGTATGTTTATTAATTAAAGGCTTAATGTTCTCAAACTTTGAACAGATTGAAATTTACTAATTTCTTTCAAATACTGTTCTAACGCTTTGTATCCGTTATAAATTTCGTTAGAAATAGATGCATATCTGCTTGCTTCCAAAAATTTCAATTCTTTTACTCTGATTACTAAAATTTCATCAGCAGCATTTCTCAATTCTTCATCATTAGATGATGACCATTTTTGCAACAAACCTAATTCATTATACATCTGTTTCATTGTTGTATATTCAAGAGTGTTGAAGTCATATTTTTCAAGCATAGCTTTTTCAACATTTGAAATTCTACTCATACATGCCTGAAATTTGAAAACTTTTTTAATGATTAGATAATTATCAGCAATTCTTTTATGAGAAGCCGGAACTTCATTTTTTGCTAATAATGCAGCATAAGAACGTGATGTAAATGAATCACTTTCGCCACTCAATGTGCTTTTAGAAGTTAAGTCAAAATCAGATTGATTACCTATCATTTCGTTCAACATTTTTCCTCCAAATTATATAAGAATGATAGAATAATAACATCTGTTTGTCATGATATTTTGTCAAATAATTTACATTTCGTAAGAAAAAGAAAATAAAATTTTGAACATGCCAGTTGACTTTTTGCGCTAAAAACTTAAATAAATCATGGCAGAAATCCTACAAAAGTATGACCTATTTTTATAGAAATTATGCTAGAAATATAATGGTAAGATGCAGTAAAAAGGTGTAAAAAACAGGCATGGGGCTTAGTTTAAATAACATATATCAACGACCTTACGTGCAACCTGACAAGCGAAATACTGTCAGAAAGCGTGAAGATGACGAAAAATCTTCCGCAACCGGACAAGCACAAAAAGAACAGGCTTCCGACCAGAACAGCCGGAGTAAAGGGCTGCAAAATATTGAGCAACAAAAACCGACTTACACAAGACCTTCTGAACAAAATTTTGCACTACCGGCACAAAATGCTTATCCTAATGCAAATATTAATTATGCAAAACCAACCAATACTCAAGCAAATCTCGGAACAACCGACGTAAAACCGCAAGGACTCGGAACAAAAACCGTTGATAATCAAATTAATATTGCACAAATTTTAAAAGATTTCAGAAATACCGCAAAAGCAATCGGAACACCTGACGACCTGAATTCTATAGTTGACGGGTATTTAGAAGTTGTAGAAAAACAAGTTCGCACAAATAATGCCGACAAAAAATTAATAAAAAATACCCTAAATTCAGCAGCTTCTGTTTTGGATAATTATATTTCCGAAACATTAAACAAAGATTCTCAAGTTGTAGAAAAATGGGTTGATGCACTATTTTTGCAAAATATCGACTTGCAATATAACGAAGAAGATATTAATGAAAGGTTTTTGGTAAAATTTCCTGACGGTTCAACCAGTCAAACAAAACCACAAGAAGAAACCAAACCTGTTGACTCTCAACAAGTACAAACACAACAGCCGGTTGAACCCAACGAAACTACACCAACAGTAAACACTTCTGCTTCAAAAGTTCCAACAGACAAGCAATTGAAAAGCTTATTTGTTCAGGCAAAAAAATGCACTTATGCAAACAAACCGGAAGAAGCAATAAAACTTTTTGAAAAAGCCTTGAATCGTGCATTGGAAATGGACGACACAGAAACATCTGGCAAAATTTATTATGAAGTCGGAAAAATTTACGATAACCATGATTACGTAGCGCAAGCCTTAAAAAGTTACAATCAATCAATCCAACTTTCGACTGATGAAAACGTAAAATCAAAAGCGCACTATTCAATGGCTCAAATTTACGATGAAGTTAATCAAATTTCGCCGGCAATTGAGCATTATTTCAGTTCTGTTTCTCATGCCGGAGAAGCCGAAAATTTACCTGCTCAAACCGCTTCACTTACCAAAATCGGAAATATTTACACCGATATGTACGAAAAAGATGCATTTGATTATTATGATGTAGCAAACGACTTAGCAGAAGAAACCTCTAACGATAACCTAAAAGGCTACATTGCATCAAACATTGGCAAAGCCTATGTCAAATTTGAAGAGCCTGAAAAAGCGCTAAAATCTTATTCAAAAGCGGCAAAGAGTTATTCTGATGCGGAAACCCCACAAAAAACCGCACAAAATTACCTTGCTGCAGCAGATATTATGGTTGAATTTAACAATCTGGGCAAAGCCACAAACTTGCTAAAAAAAGCAAGAGGATTTGCTAAACAAACAGATGACAAAGACTTGATGCAAGAAATTAATACAAAAATTTCTCAATTGCAGTTTATTATGTAAATATATATAATGACTCGGATTCAACACCTGAACCCGAGCCATTATTAGATTATTATACAATCGCTTTTGTTGCCCATTTTTGAATAAATTTCCACGCTTTTGCGATATGTTTTTCTGCACTTTCAGCAGGAATATGTCCTTCTTTTGTGTATTTTGTCGCCAAATCTTGAACATGTTGGAATTTGGTCAATTTATCATAAACAAGTTTACCCGCTGCATCTGTAGGTTTATTCTTTTTCAATAATGTTTTTAATGGTGGAGCATAAACCCCAGAGGCATCATGAGCAATTACCATACCAGGTTTTAATTCAGTAGCTGCCGCTCCTGTTTTAGCCGCTTCAGTACTCAAAATATGAGTCATTTCAGGAGTTGGAATAGTAACACCAATATTTGCATCTTTTACGGCATAGAATGTAGAACCTCTTTGTTTCAACCTATCAAACAAATATTCACCAGTTTTGGCATCACGGTGGGTTTCACCCATCAATTTTACTTCAACGCTACCGGCTTGATCTAACAATTTGGTCTTGCCCTTGGCTTCTGCAGGCATTTTCCAACGGTTATCCATATACTCAATATCTTGCAAACCATAAGTCATACGCAAATCGCCACGATTCATTCGGTAATCAGTACCAACTCCACCCCAGCGATTTGGAATTTTTGTCGGCTTGTTCAAAACTTCAATTTTTGTAATCAAATTTTTGTCAGTTACAGGATATTTAGTACCTGCAGGAGCACCTGCATGAAAATTTGCTGCTTTAGCTAATGATTCTTTACTTCCAGGTCCGATAACACCTTTTCCGTACTTGTTGTAACCTTGATTTTGCACTCCTTGCCATAAATAAGTTTCTGCCATGTTTTTTCCCTTTCCTTTTTCTGATTTTTGTAAACAAGCCAAACTTATCCGCAACAATAAATTCCTTTATTGCAGAACAAATTGAAATTTCCCCATACAATTTTTTAAATTTGACTTACAGATTTATAAAAAATTTCTGTAAGCAAAATTTGCCCCACCCCGCCCGACCATACCATACCATACCATACCATACCATACCATACCATAAGGGCATTATAGCAAGGGTTTGCGCCATTCAAAATTCAACTTAACATTTCGTAATATTGGTATTTTTTGGAAAGTTCAGCACAACAGGTTGGACTGATTAACAATGAATATGTCATTCTGAAAACTTAGAAAATTTTTGCGAATGCAATGAGCATTTAATTTTCTTGTTATTCAGAATCTGTCCCCCCTTCGAAATCATAGATTTCGGTTCCACAGCCATACGGCATACAGTCTCACTCAATTCGCTTCGCTCATTGGTTCGAACTAGCACTGCCAGCGGGGAACAT
>CAVHEM010000105.1:0-4982 GCA_963635055.1 Bacteroidaceae bacterium
TATATATATTTTATACATATATGACAGTTAAATAAGTAAAAAAATAAAGAAAGGAGAACCATTTATATGAGTGATGGAATTCAAAACACGACAGGTACAGTACACGCAAAAAGGGCAGATTATATCGAAAATCTGAACAACCAAATTAAAAATGGAGCAACAACAAAAGCGGAAGCGAAAAAGGCTCTGTTTCAGTTTGATAAATCAAACGGAATTGATTATCAACCCTCAAATATGAATATTTCAAACAATATGGGGGCAACTTTTAGTACTCAGCAAAAGACAAATAGTCCTGCAGAAATTCCAAATGAAGGGAATTGGTCAACAAGATTAATGGAAATTTTTATGATGATCCAATCAAAAAAACAAAGAGTTTCGGCAGCTAAAGATAACGTTGCTATAGATAAAAAAATCAAAGATGTTAAAGTTTCATCAGACCCTAAGACAGATGCCAATATCAAAGCTGCCGTTATAGAGCAAAGTATTGCTGAAAACGGTCCAAGAACTGAAGCGGGTATAGAAGCGTTGCAAACATTGCAAACATTGCAAACATTGCAAACATTAAAACAAGAAGAAATGGCTGAAACAGGTGAAAATGTCGCTCCACCAACACCGCCGACAGTAGAGTAAATAATACTTAAAACTCAAAAAGAACGATAATTTAATTATCGTTCTTTTTATTTGCTAAAATTTCATAATTTGTACGTCCCAAGATTTTGAAAGTTCTTGATACAGTTCGTGAATCTTGTCTACGACCTCAAGCAGGACAATTCCATAGTTTACACACGCAAATTCACCCATATCATGCAGTCCGATACGAGTTTTTATGGCACAGCCGTAACGAGTTAATATCTCTTGTAACTTTTGCGCTTCGTCTAACCTGTTTTGAACCGATATTCCTATTATTGCACTCATAGTCAAGTTATAAAAGAACTTCACGAAAAATTAAATTCCCCGACTTACGAATATTAAAAAAGCGGTTTGAAAACAAACCGCTTTAGATTTTATTTTGACTAAACTTTTTAATTAGTTGTCATTACGTTAGTAATATTACCGTCTTTAGTTGTAAAATCGGCATAGCTTTCTTTGGCGCCTGTAATTGGGTCTTTTACTGTAATACTACCACCTGTTAGTTTACCGTTTTTATCATAGAACATAGTTTGGGTTAAGTTGCCTTTTTGATAAACGACTTTTCGTTGGTCTTCGCCTTGTTCTTTGTAGCCTCTACCGTCATAAACGGTAACTGTACCACCATCAGGGGTATCGTAAAACATTGGAGCGCCAGGATGAAATGCTGTTCCTGTAAAAGTGCAACCTTGTTTTTCTAAATCTTTTTTGCTCGGAGCATCGCCTAAGCCAATCGGGCTTTTTGAAATTAAATTTTTGATTTCTTTACGTGAATATGGGTCTTCAAGATATCGGTTAATATCTTTTTGAGTAACACCGCCTTCTTTATAAAGTCCGGTCATTTGTACATTTGAGGTTTTGTTTCCGCCAGATGCAGTTATTGCTTTTAGTTCTGCTGCAATCTTAGAAATAGGTGAATTTCCGCCAAGTTTTTCAATACTCATACTTTTGTCTCCTTAATTATTAGTAGTACCTCGTGAATTTGCACATCACTTACTCTTATATAAAAACATTTTGTTTTCTGAGATTGCGTGATTTTAAGAATTTAAAATGGTAAATCTGCAATATATAGAATTAGCAAGGGGTTTGAGGTTCACATAACTTTACATATAATACTTATGGACAGTAAAAATAAACAATAAAGAGTTTAAAATTGTAATTATGGGCATAAAAAAAGAACTCGGTAAAAAAATAAAGAGAATGAGAGTTGAAAAAGGTTACACTCAAGAACAACTCTCCGAACTGCTCGACATCTCTCAAAAAGCCTTGAGCAGCATTGAAACCGGCGAAAATTTTGTTAAAGCGGAAACTCTTGATAAAATACTAGATGCCTTTGATATTACTGCAGAAGAACTATTTACGACTAATCAATTTAAAGATTGTGCCGAGTTGTTGCAAATGATTAATAAAAATATCGAAAAAATCTGTGACAAACCTGAAAAGTTAGAGGTTATCTACAACCTGACTAAAAGCCTTAGTGCAAAATAAATGAAAGGTTTTGCACAGTCTGCTTTTTTATAATACAATTCAGTTATGGATACAGAATTAAAGCAAAAATTAAATGAAATAATTCCTCGTGTTACTAAACTCAAGGAGTGTCTTTGACCCTGCTAGTTTATCAAAAGAGGTTGCAAATTTAGAGCAAGAAATGCAAAACCCTGATATTTGGTCTGACACAACAAAAGTTTCAAAATTAGGACAGGAAATTAAAGAGAAAAAAGATATAATTTCTAAATTTGATAATTGGCAGTCAATTATTGATGATTGTAGTGCCTCAATAGAGTTGGCTGATAGCGATTTGATTGCTGATTCACTCGTTCAATTATCCCAAATGAGTAAAGATTTAGAAAAATTTGAGTTAGAGCAAATGTTATCAGGGGAATACGATAGCGCTGATGCAATTTTGACAATAAACTCCGGTGCCGGTGGAACCGATGCACAGGATTGGGCAAGTATGCTATTAAGAATGTATCTTCGCTGGGTTGAAAAGCGTGGTTGGAAGTCTGAAATTCTCGACAAGTTGGACGGTGAAGAAGCCGGAATAAAATCCGCTACTATCAAAATTTCCGGAAAATATGCATTTGGCTATGCAAAAGCAGAAAAGGGAGTTCATCGTTTAGTTAGAATTTCGCCGTTCAATGCAAACGGTAAAAGACAAACAAGTTTTGCTTCTGTGGAAGTTTCACCGATTATTGAAAATTTTGAAAAAACTATTGTAATTCCGCCGGAAGATTTGGAGATTACCACAATGCGTTCAGGTGGTGCCGGTGGGCAAAATGTTAACAAGGTTGAAACTGCAGTTCGAATTTTGCATAAACCGTCAGGAATTGTTGTAAAATGCCAACAAGAACGTTCTCAACTACAAAACAAAGAATACGCAATGCAAATTTTAGTGTCAAAACTTTTGGCAATAAAAGAAGCCGAATATGAGCAAAAAATGGCTGATATTAAAGGTGAAACTTCTGAAATAAATTTTGGCTCGCAAATTCGTTCTTATGTTTTTCATCCGTACAAAATGGTCAAAGACCACCGAACCGGTTACGAAGTCGGTAATGTAGATGCAGTGATGGACGGGGATTTAGATGGTTTTGTCGAAAGTTATTTAAGACAGAAAAATTAGTTTTGCAAATCGCTTGTACAATTTGGGCATTTTGTTGCTCTTATGTCTATTATTGAGCAGCAATACGGACATTCTTTGGTTGTTGCGGCTTTTTCTTCGCAAGTTTTTGTATTCAATTTTTGCAATTTATTTATTCCTTTAATCAATAAAAATACTGCAAATGCAACGATTAAGAAACTTATAATTGTATTAATGAACATTCCGTAGTTTATTGTAACTGCACCTGCTGCTTGTGCCGCATCTAGGGATTTGTAGTGTACAAATTTTCCGTTATAATCCGGCAAAACAAGGTATAATTTTGAAAAATCAACCCTGCCTAAAAGCCAACCAAGCGGTGGCATAATTATATCTTTAACAAGAGAATCAACAATTTTGCCGAATGCTGCACCAATAATTATACCGACAGCCATGTCGATAACGTTGCCTCTCATTGCAAAGGTTTTAAATTCTTCGCCGTATCTTTTAAATCTTTCAAACATGTTAATTCTCCATTTAAGTAATTTTTATCATTTTATCGTGGAGAATTCAAAAGGTCAATTACTTGCTTGGAGACTGCAAGGCTGGTTCTTGAGGTTTTTTATCATCAGTTTTTTTGTTTTCTTTAACTCCGATTTTTTTCATAATCGGGTGTATTAATGGGTGCGAAACGATTGGCGCAAGTAATGCCAAACCTGTTACTGACCCAAACATAGAACCGAGTTCAATTGAACCTTTTGCTAGTGCGGTGTTAATGTTTTCTTTGGTGAATTTGTCGCCGTCTGCTCTATTTTTATTTAATTCTGCAAGTTTTGCAAGTCTTTCTTTTTCGTTCATCTTGTAGAAATTTGAAAATTCTTTTGTTGAATTGAACGCATGGAACACTTTTTCATCTTTAAATAATTTTTGAGCGCCTTTGAAGGCTGCTTTTTTACAAACCGGAATTATGACAGAAAGATAAATTCCTAAACAAGTGAGTTGATATAAAAATTCTTTTGTTGCAGAGAATTTTTTAGTTTGCGGGTCGATTTTTTTGTCAGCCAAGATAAAGGCAGGACGACCAACCGCTTTCAGGCATGTTTCAGTTGTAATCTGAGTGACAGTACTTTGTGTCATATTATAAATCGTTGGATTTGTCATTAAATTTTGAACTGCTGATATCATATTACACCTTCATTCCTGAATTTGGAAAACTTGTCATACTTACCGGAGTCATCGGATAGTGTTGGTCAATTTTAGTTGCATTCTTAAATACCGGCTGATTTTCGGTTTGCGAAACAATATCTAAATGTTGTTGTGATTTATCTTTAGGTTTGTCATTTTTGTGGAAAATTCTGTCTGTAAACGGATTTACAACAATAGAACAAAGTCCTGGGATAACAAGTAGTGCAGCTGTACAAACTCCGGCAAATTTTAGGTTATGTTTTGCTATTTTTGCTTTTTCCGGATCTTTAAAAAGATGAGCACCTTTGCCTGCTAAATAACTGCAAGACAAATATGTCGGAATTGCGATAACTTCTGTCAAACCTTCTCTCAGTGCCGCATATTTCTTCGTTTCCGGCGATTCTTTTTTATCTGCCATTGTAAATATCGGTCTGAAAATACCTTTTGCCATTGCTATTGCTACTACGACATAAGCAGGATTGTTATTTTTTCCAATGCTTTCACAACAAGTTTTTATTACATTTTTAAAGTTCATTTGATTGCTATTCTTTCTGTGGGCATGTAATTGCCATGAATCCCTAACCAAAATATATTA
>CAVHEM010000106.1:0-4449 GCA_963635055.1 Bacteroidaceae bacterium
CTTTCTTCTGTATTTTTAGATTCTGACATATAAATCCCTCACTGTATTCATTATGACACATTTGTTAATAATTGTACACCCAAGAACTAACATTATCTTGAAAAGTTTTACAATTTAATCATTGTTGCAGTTTTGTAATAAAAAATATGTTCATAGGGTTGAAAATTGTAAAAAATAGTTTATAATAAAAGAGTAGGGAGAGGTCTTTCGACCTCTTGCACAATCCCTACATGAAGCTTGCGATAGTAAGTATCAAATGCCCTAGTACTATTAGGGCATTTTTTACTATTACAAGCATTTCTTGTTTTGTCATGGCATCCTCCTTTCTCTACACCTTTGCACAACAGAAGTTTGTCGTGTATGAGTAAAGGTTTTCACCATCTAGGAATTGCCCTACAGGCTGATTGTACCACAAATTTGCCTAAATTAATAACTATAATAGGGATTCCCAAAATTATACATCTAGCATGAATTGTAAAAAGCAGGCATGGTAAGGGAATTTTTCTGTTTGCTTTGTAATTCAAAGGCAATTTATTATTGGTTTGCCATGGGGTAAGGGTACAATATAAATGCTTGCCATTTTCTGCCAAAATCTTCATTTTGTAATTTTTAATTAAATTAAAAAGGAGGATTACCAAATGGCAACAGTAGAACCAATTAGAAACAAAAAAGACATTCAAAAAGTTGAAAAAATATTAGCGAAGCAAGGGACAAGAGAATTATTGCTTTTTATGGTACAAATTGCGGACTTATTCTGTATTCAGAAACGGTAATTATGGTTTAATGTGGAATTCCGGCAATACAGATTGGGGTTGTGACCCGAAAACTCAGAATAATCCTAAAGGATACGGTTGTGCTGCCAGAATTTTGCAAGAAGGCAAGATGAATTATTAATTTATTTCTCGAAATTTAATTTTTTCATTTCTGTTCCTACTTGATGATTCAGAGAATATCAAGCATGACTTTTTTAAGTGTCAGGCGGTGCCTGACCTACGTTTGGCTTTGAAATTTGTGTATCTTATGTTCCCCCCTTGCGGTGCTAGTTCGAACCAATGAGCGAAGCGAATTGAGTGAGACTGTATGCCGTATGGCTGTGGAACCGAAATCTATGATTTCGAAGGGGGGACAGATTCTGAATAACAAGAAAATTTATTTGCTCATTAACATTCGCAAAAATTTTCTAAGTTTTCAGAATGACGACACACTTGCTAGACGCACCAATTAGTCATTCCGGACTCCGATCCGGAATCTGTTTGCCAATATTGTACAAACTTGTTATTTATTTGAACAGATTCTGAATAAGATAAAATCTACGCAATTAAAATTGCTTGATTTTTAATCTTTTCAGAATGACGTATCTCTTGCTATACCCACCAATTGGTCATGCCGAACAGCACGAGCAGTGTGCGAAACGAAGTGAAGGCACGTTTAGTGCGAGTGCGAAAGACAAAGATTGTACAAATTTGTTATTTACTTGGACAGATTCTGAATAGGCTAAAAATCACTTTTCACATGCTCAAAGGATTTTTTAAGCCTTTCAGAATGACGATAGCTTTGCTATATCTTCTATTTTGTTTCAATTTCTTAACATAAAACTCTAACATTACAAAATGTAAAAATTATTTTAAATCCTCAAACCCCTTGATATAATTCCTTTATGGTATGGTATGGTATGGTATGGTATGGTGTGGCGGGGCGGTGTACTTATGCGAAAAATACTCCATAATAATAAAAGGACACAGGGTAATAAAGGAGTATTAAACATGAAAAAAGCCTTCACGCTGGCGGAAATGTTGATAGTTTTGGGTATTGTCGGGGTTGTTGCAGCAATAACAATTCCATCGCTTATAAATATTTACAATCGTAAAATGTTAGAAGTTCGATTTAAAAAGACTGATGCAGTGCTTACACAAGCAATGCGAATGGCATCAGATGAACTCGGGATTGAGTCGTTTGCAGTTTATAATAAGGTGACAAAAGATGAGTTGGAAACAACTAAGGCAAATTTATATAATATTTGGGAAAAACAATTCAGAGGTGCTACAAAAATTTATGTAAAAAAAGACTTGAATAATCCAAAATCATTTCTTCGTCGTTTTACTTATCATTTTTTAACCGGTAGTAATTTTACAAGTTGGTATTATACATTAAACTCTACTTATAATAATGATAATGATTTTTATGTATTATTGCTCCCTGACGGTTCTATGGTTAGTGCTCCATGGCTTGGAAACACTTTTGATCCTGATACCGCATCTAATATTATATTTGTGTTTGATACAAACGGACCTTGGGCAGGACCAAACAGACTAGGCTATGACGTATTTTATTATTTTGGTTATAAAGGTTATTTTGCAGATGAATGTCAACCTATAGGTGGTGATTCTTATAGTGATAGGGGTTGCTACAAACAAGCCCATATAAACCAAAATCCTTATGATAAAAGTATAACTTGGTGGAATAGTTTGTACAAAAGTCGTTCTTGGTGGGAAAATTTGAAAAATAATAAAGACAAATAGATTTTATTTAATTCGTTTCAGAATGACTTTCAAATCGTCTGTATTTAAGTTTCCATCAACATTTACCCTAAAATATTGAAGCCAGTCTTTTTTGTTTTGGACAGGTGGAATTTTTTCAAGTTGCGGTTTGTATATTTCTCTTGTATCTTCCGGTCGTAATGCGATTTTCAATATCCAGTTAAGCGGAACGAACAAAATCCTAATTCCTTTAGGGGCGTCCATATCGTACTTTCCAAAGATATTTAGGTTCGCATTTTGTGATAAAATGTTGTATTCGCCGTTTATATAAAGCGACATAAAACTTTGTTGGGAAGTAATATTAATATTTTTCAAATCATAATTGTGAAGATTAAATGAACCTTTCAAATCAGAACTCAGTTTTTTTGCGTGAGAAAAATCAATATTTGTCAGGTCATACATTTTAACTTTTCGTTTTCTGTTTTTTCTGCCCAGCATAAATTCTGTGTCGCCAAGTTGAGGCAAAAAGCCGTCATCGACTTGGAAACTTCCTGTGGCATAGAGTTCTTGGAATTTGTTAAATGTTTGTACGTGGAGTTTTGCTTTTGCAATTCCGCTAATTTGGTTTTCAATGTTGAATAGTTGGCTTGCTGCATCGTTTGAATTGATGTTATCTGCAGAAAAATTAATATCAGAAGAACTGTCATTAAAATCATATTTTCCTTGTGCAGACAATTGACCTTGTGCAAATCCAAATTTTGGAATAGTAAAATTAAATATTGAATTTTTAAGATTTCCGAAGAGTTCAAGGTCATCAATTCTGATATCATCAATGAAAAGTTTTGCAACTTTGATATCCCATTTATCAATTGTTACGTCAATATCTCGAATTTTTGAAGATACATTATTGAATTGTTTGTAAAAATCTGCGGGGTGTTGATGTTTTGCGTGGTTATTTTGTCTTTTGCCGTTGATAATAAATCTGTTCATGAACAGTTCCATATCGTGAACAATAAAGCGCCCATCAAGTCGGTTTTCTGCCTTTAAAATACAATTAAATTTTTGATGTTTATAACTTCCTTTTGCCGTAACATTTATTGAATCTTGTTCAGCGATTACATTTGCGGAATGTACAAAGAAATCGTTAAACAAAGTTTTGACCAATTCGAAATTTCCGGTAATAGTGTTGGTTAAAAAATCGTATTTCAATTTTCCTTTGAATTCTCCGCCATTGACATATTGTCCAAATGAACCGGTAACAGAAGTCGGAGCGTATCCGTTTGTTTGACAGGTTATGAATTTTGGTGTTAATTTACCGTTTATTTTTTCAAAAAATCCGTCCCCAAAGATGATTGGAGTTTTTTTGCCGTTTTGAACAAGTGAATATTGATATTCTTTTAAGATTAAACCGTTTGGCGCTTTTATTGTTTTTGCATGAAGCAATCTGTTTTGGTCTTCCAGTCCTAAAAATGCATCTTTATAATAAATATCAGAACCTTTGTTTAGGTTAAAAAAGTATTCAACTTCCGGAATTTTATTTTGAATTTTATATGTAACTTCAACATCTGCGGTGTTTTTTAGTGAATAAATTGCAGGCATGTAGGTACTAACAAGTTTTGGTGTTAAGGTTGAGTCAACTTTGCCGTTTACGATACGTTTTTTAGACATCAAGTTTGTGATGATTAGAGAATGTTTGACCGGTTCAAATCCAATGACACCTTGTGCATTCGATTTTAGAGTATTGTTATCCAGTACAAATTTTGCGTGTTTAAAATATATAGGAACGTTGAACAAAATAGAATTTGCTCGGAGTTCTCTTACATTGCAAATGCCTTTGAGGTCTTTGTTTTGGACGTAAATATCAAGGTCAATATTTCCGGAATAATTTCTAAAATTTTCTATAAATTTTTTATTTTTATCATTTAATTTCTGATAGAAAAGTAAGGTTTTCATTGTCTGCGCAACAGGAATA
>CAVHEM010000106.1:4525-6586 GCA_963635055.1 Bacteroidaceae bacterium
TATGTAAAGAAAACCATCTTGTCCGATAAGAATATTCTTATTGATTTGTGGAATTTCATATAGTGCATTGAATTTTATTGTTTTAATTTTTTTCGGTGCGTTTTCAATTTTCAAATTCTGTAATGCAATTTTGTGTTTTGATTGTTGGTTTAAAAGTAAAGTAATCTCGTTGATATTTACATTTGGAATTTTTGAGATATCAAAAGGTTTTGAATTGGGATTTTTCTTGATTTTTGATAAGGAATTTTGTAGGGCTTTGATATCTATGAATGCAGAATTTACATTGATATTTTTTAATGTAACCGATTTCAAATCGACACTTGTTTGAATTTTATTTATTTCAAGTGCAGAGTTTTTATTATCAATAATAGAAAATTTATTACAATTAATAAACGTGATAAATTTTGGTGTAATCGAAATATTTAAACCTTTTATTTCGGTATTCAAACCTGTTTTGTTAGAAATAAAACTTTCCAAATTTGTTGAAAATGTCTTTGAATTAACAATTTTCGGAATTCCGTATAAAACTCCCAAATATGCGCCAATAGACAGAATGCAGATAGTTGAGGTGCCAATTAAAAATGCTTTTAGAATTTTCATATTTTACGACATCTCCTTATCTTTTGATAAGTCGATTATATCGTAAAAGTTTTATGTTGCATAGTTTAACTGCCTTTTATATAAAAGCAAAAATTGCACCACATCACTTTTTTGATTATAATATTTGGTATGTTTGAAATAAACACGGATAATATTTCTGAAAACTATAGTGAATTCCGGTCTAAAGTTAAGCAGGGTGGCTCTTTTGCTATTACAGGTTTGACTTCGATTTTGCGACTTTTTCTTCTGTCTAAGATAAAGTTTTACTCAAAGAAAAAAGTTTTATTTATAACCTCGACAGAGCAAAATGCTTTGAAATATCAAAGTGATTTATTAAGTGGGTTTAATGTTAAATCTTCGATAATGCCGTTTCAAAACATTTCAATGTATGAGCCTGTTTCTCTGAATTTGTACGATTATGCGCAACAGGTAAAAATTCTCCAAACAAAGCCTGATGTGTTGATTTGTCCGGTCAAGTCATTGCTTGAAAAATTTCCGTCCAAAAACTTTTTTAAGGTAAATAATATTTCTGTTAAAGTTGGCGATACTCTTGATTTGAAACAGCTCGCTCAAAAGTTGGTGGATTTTGGATACAAAAGAGCCACAATGGTAAATGACATCTCAGAATTTAGCATTCGTGGGGATATTATTGACGTTTTTTCTCTTGATGATAATCCTGTCAGAATTGAACTTTGGGGTGATGAAGTTGTAGATATTCGTTATTTTAATAACGAAACTCAAAAATCTATCAGCAAAACTAAAGATGTAAAAATTTTCCCGATGTATAAATTTTTGCTGAACGGTCAAGAAAACATTTTATCAGATTTGCAGCAAGAAATTATTGAAGATGATGAAGATTTGACACCTGATGACAAATTTTTTGATGGAATTGAGGTTTATCAAAATTATTTTAATAAAGATTTAGTTGGAATTCTGGATTATTTGGACGATTATGTCATTGTTTTTGATGAAACTTCTGAAATTTATTCAAAGTATGAATTTCTTGAAGATGGTTTAGAAAAACAGTTGGCAGAAAATTTACAACAAGGTTTGATTAAGCGTATTGAAGGGAAAAACCACTACACTTATGAAGAATTTATCCGCAAAACTTCATATTTTACGAAAATTGGGCTGAATAATTTTATTGACGGGCAAACAAATGAATTGATTGAGTTTGATTCTCAACCTTTGCGAAATTTTGAAGCAAACCTTGATTTGATAACCGAATTTATTCAAAATCATAAAGGTTACAAAATAATTATTGCAACGGATTATCCTGAACGAGTTAAAGAAATTTTAGGCGAAAAAGAGATTTATAACGTGGAATTTTCTGAAAGTACAATTCTCGGTGGTTGTATTTTGGAAGATTTTAAAACGATAATAATGACTGACCGTGAACTTTTTAATAAACGTTCCAAAGAAGTTACTGCCTCTAAAAAGTCTTATTATAAAGAAAAACCG
>CAVHEM010000107.1:0-16404 GCA_963635055.1 Bacteroidaceae bacterium
CTTTCTTCTGTATTTTTAGATTCTGACATATAAATCCCTCACTGTATTCATTATGCCACATTTGTTAATAATTGTACACCCAAGAACTAACATTATCTTGAAAAGTTTTATAATTTAATTATTGTTGCAGTTTTGTAATACTACACTTGACGAAATTGAATAAATCGTAAATACTATAATTAGTCATCTGGTAATGGCTACGGGTGGTCATAGGATTATGTCCTACAGAAACCGTAGAGGGACTATCAGATGATTTTAATAAAAAGTTTTGCCATTTCTATTTGTTTATTTAACTATGCCATCTTTGAATTGGTCTGTCTTTTTTCTGTCCCAGTTTACGTTGTGTTTGACGATTTTAGCCGGTGTTCCTGCAAGAATAACATTATTTTCTTCAAATATTTTTGTTACGACAGAACACGCTCCAACAATTGTCTTGTCTGCAATATGCGCATCTTTTAATATTTTTGTGTGCATACCAAGCCAAACATGATTTCCAATTGCGACTTTATCTTTTGGTGCGTTTAACACTTTGCCTGATTCAACATCGTAGATAGTATGACCGTCACTTGTTCTGATATTTATTCCGTAAGAAAACTGACAGTCCTCGCCTATCAAAATTTTAGAATTTGCTTCATCATGCAACTCAAAGTTACAGCCGCAACAAGAAAAATCTTTGCCTATTGAAACGTGGCTAAATTCTCTAGTTGATATTCCTAAGTTAGAAATATTATATTTTGTTGTGTTAATTTCAACAAAACAGTTATCGCCAAGTGAAAAATTACAGTTTTTAAATTTTATCGGTTCGTGAATTTTTACAATAGAATTTTTGCCATTAAAATGTATATTTAATCCTGCAATTTTTGAAACTTCTTCTTCTTTTCCGTTAGGTTTTACTGACAAAAGTCTATTGCCGTTTAGTGAATCTATTTTTTGAGATACAAAGTTGTTTTCATTCATCAATTTGTTTCTAATTTGATGACGTTTTGCTTTAGATGGTACAAATCCGCAAACTAAATTAACTAAAAACTTCTTAATTCCCACAATTTTACCCTTCGGACAAATAGGTCACTGACATGGATATAAATTTAGGTCAAAATAGGTCACATGTCAAGGCTTAAACAATTGGGGCAAAATATTGCAAAGTATCGAAAAGATAAGCAAATCTCTCAAGAGAAACTTGCCGAAATTGTTGACTTGTCGAGAGAATATATTACACGAGTTGAAAACGGGCAGAAAAATATTAGTCTTAAAAAGTTGTTTGCAATAGCAGATGCGCTTGAAGTTGGGTTTAACAAATTAACCGATTTTGAGTAATTTAACCAATCGAAAAGCGACTGATTTAATCAGTCGCCTATATATATTTATAAAGTTTTATTTAAAAAAGATTAGCTCAATGCCATCAATGCTTTTACTGAACGAGCATTTTCTTTAACTTCATCATCAAAGCTTTCAGAAGATATTGTGTTTTCTAAAATCTTCATAGCTTCTTCTTTGTTTTCCAAAGATAGAAGTTCGTTGATTGTACTCATAGCAACAACTGTTGACATATCGTTGATGCCTTTTCCTCTGTTAGCAATTACAACTGACAAAGAATCATGTTCATTTCTTTTAACCAAAGCACGAGATGTCATTTCTCTAACTTCGTCGATTGAAGAATTTGTACCGATTTCTTCCAAAACAGCTACTGAATCAGGATTAGGATTGATTGTTAATGATTCAATAATATTGCTTACTTTATTAAAGTTTTTGTTATTTTTCATATTGTTATCCATCTACAATTCTCCTTCTTACGCAGCCTGTACCATATCTGCTTCTAATGCAGATAATGCTTCTGTGAACATTGGTTTAATTTCTGATTTTGGGTCCATCTTAGACATTTTGTTAATTTCTCTTTCTCTTCCATTTACGAAGAAAGATTTAATATCTCGACCCAAGACTTTTTTAGCACCAATTAAAGTTCCTTCCATAGAAACTTCTTTATTTAATAAGTTTTTAGCACCTTCTAAAGAAACATTTAGTGAAACTTCTTTGTTACCGATTTCTTGAATTTTGTTCCAAGCGCTTACCAAACCTTGTTTCATTCTGTTTCCAAATTCCATGATACTTTCGATACCTTCTGAGAATTTGTTACCGAAATCGTTCAAGGAACCTACAAATGTAGAATAAATTCTTTTTGAACTTGCTGTTAAGTTACCTGTGAAACTTACATTGTTATGATTAGACTTTTTGCTTGATTCAAAAACATCTTCTGTCAAAATGTTTTTTTGAAAATTTGAAGCAGCAAAAGGATTACTTGTTCTTGATGTACTTTGTTCGTTCTTGCTAGTATTGAAGATACGATGACTGATTTGGGTTATTCTTTCTACTGTTGACATAATTAAACCTCTTTCTTAACTATCCACGTTAAGAGTTTATCAATAGATTGTTTTTATTAAATCCACCTTTTGAATGATTTGTGTTAAAATATGACTATGAATTATAAGAATTTGGAAGAATTAATATCTATTATTGCAAAACTCAGAGCGCCGGACGGCTGCCCATGGGATAGGGAACAAACGCACTATTCCCTTCGCCCGAACATGATTGAAGAAGCGTATGAAGCAGTAGATGCGATTGATGAAAATGACATGCCACACTTAAAAGAAGAATTGGGTGATGTGCTTTTACAAGTCGTTTTGCATTCTCAAATCGCAAAAGAAGAAGGCGCATTTGACATTGAAGATGTAGCCCGAGAATTGAATGAAAAATTAATCCACAGACACCCGCACGTTTTTGGTAATGCAAAAATTGACAATTCACAAGATGTCCTCAACGCTTGGGATAAATTGAAAGCAGAAGAAAAAACAGAACGAGTTTCTGCAATGGACGGATTATCAAAAAGTCAAGCCGCTTTGATTGCTGCTCAAAAAATGTCAAAAAGAGCGGTTAAACAAGGCTTTGAATGGGCTTGTGAAGAAGATTTGTACGATTGTATAAAATCTGAATACGAAGAATTTAAACAAGCAAAAACAGAAGGCGACAAACTTCACATGGAAGATGAGTTTGGAGATATTTTGTTTGCGACAGTTAATCTTGCTCGTTGGAATAAAATTGATGCAGAACAAGCTTTATTAAAGGCGAATAAAAAATTTGAAGCACGTTTTCGCAAAATGGAAGAACTTGCGACAAAACCGTTAAAAGAATATTCACTAGATGAATACGACAAATTATGGAAACAAGCAAAACAAGAATTATTAAAAGGTGAATAGATAAGTTATGAAAGACGTACAAAATACACAAGATAACAGAAACGTAGATATTCAAAAGGTTGGAATTAAACATGTTGAATTACCTTTGATAATTCAACGCAAAAACAATTCTGACCAAATCGTGTCAGCGCACGCCAGAGTTTGCGTTTCTCTTCCGAGAAATTACAAAGGTACTCACATGAGCAGATTTATTGAAACTCTGAACGAATGGAGTACTAAAAATCTCTTAGGTGTTGATATAAAAGGTTGTATTGAAAAAATAATAAAGAAATTACATGCGCAAAGCGGGGAATTAGAGTTTAATTTTAAATACTTTATTAATAAAAAATCACCGGTTACAAAATTAGCCGCTCCAATGTGTTACGATTGTTCGTTTGAAGGCAGAATAAACGAGCAAGACGGTTACAAATTTATACTGGGTGTGAAAGTTCCGGTGACTACACTGTGTCCATGTTCTAAAGAAATTTCTGAAAATGGTGCACATAATCAAAGAGCAATAATTTCTGTAAAAATTTCTTATGATGAAACAGAACAAGTTTGGCTTGAAGATTTGATTGAATTGATTGAATCTTGCGCATCTTGTCCTGTTTATCCGCTTTTGAAACGTCAAGACGAAAAATTTGTGACAGAAAAAGCGTGGGATAATCCAAAATTTGTGGAAGATGTTTTGCGAGATGTTGTTGTGAAACTTCGTAATCACCCAGTCGTAAAAGAATTTGAAGTTGATTGTGAAGCCTTTGAAAGTATCCATAACCACTCCGCTTGGGCTTACCAACAAGAAGTGAAAGCATAACAGAGCTCTCGTCCTTCTGAAAACTTAGAAAATTTTGCGAATGCAATGAGCATTTAATTTTCTTGTTATTCAGAATCTGTTTACAAGTTCCACATGCTTAAACAGATTCCGGATCGGAGTCCGGAATGACGTCTTGGTGTACCTACCAAATGGTTCGTTATTCTGAAAAATTTAAAAATAAAACAATTTTAATTGCAATTTAAAGAAGTTGTTAGGCAAAATTACGCTGTCGGCGTGGCAACGCCGACTTACCTGCCAGCGGGGAACATAACATTTCAAGGATTTTTAACCTCTATCTTTTGTTTTATTTTGTTTATGGAAGAGATGCTGAAACACCGAGCAGGAACAGAAAATTACGTTTCGAGTTCCTCTCAACTCATTTTCTAGTCAGTTCAGCAGGACTTATCGGAGAACCTACCAAAGCTTTCGTCATTCTGAAAGGCTTAAAAAATCCTTTGAGTTTACGAAAAGTGATTTTTAGCCTATTCAGAATCTGTTTAATACACCTCATAACAAGTTCGTTGGTTCGCTTTGTAATAAACTGTTAGACAGAATCACTTAGCCAATCAATACTATCAAACATTATCAGAGGGAAACGAACAAATGTCGGATTAGATATTATCGACAAACTCTGTGATTATCTTAATTGTGATATTTCAGATTTAATAGAATTTACTCCAAATAAGAAGGTATAAATTATTCTTCAAGGTTCCATTTTTTAGATGTATGCAATACTCTTAAAATATATATAATCTCATCTTTAATCTGATACGGTACAATATAAGGATATTTGGTTATGACTAATTCTCTTGTGCGAAGAACTCGTCCGGCTCTTCCCGCAGAGGGCATCTGTGGAAGTATTGTTTCTATTTGTTTAATGATATATTCTATCACTTTTTTTGCTGCAATTTCATTATCTTCGTAAATGTATTTTTTTATTGACAGTAAATCGTTAGCAGCAGATTTTGTAAACTTTATTTCGTATGTCATTATTTAATATTCCAACTATCTTTAATTTCGCTCAAAGATAATACTTCTTCTCTTTCCACATCTTTCAGTCCTGTTTGGATTGCACGTATCTGCCATGATTCAAGATCTAAATATCTTTCTATTGCATCAATAGCGAGATATGTCTTGGAGCGCCCTGTGGCTTTTGCCAACTCATCAAGACGAGCCTTTGTATCTTTGGGTATTCTTAATGAAAATTGTTCTGATAACATCTGTTTACTCCATAATGTATTACAACTAATTACATTATAATACATTGTGTTTAATCTTTCAATGGTAGTTATCTATAAATAAGAATATTTACAATTCCCTATATAAAAGAAAAAGTTGCCAATACTATTGTTGGCAACATTAAATAAACACGAGGATATTAAGTTTTGGAAGTCTCGTTTTTTACAATAAATAGTAAAAGGACCATAAAAGCCAGAAAAGCTACTTTGCTCAATATTACTTGCTTTTGAGGTTTTTCTATTTTAAAATATTTTTGTAACTTTATTTGGTTTTAGAAAGTTACTACGGTAAATTTACGGTAAAAATACATGGCCTATATCAAAGAAATAATCAACAAAAACGGGATATCTTATCAAGTAAATATTCGTGTAAATGGTTACAAACCTGTTTACAAAACTTTTAAATGTGATAAGGCTAAAACTCGTGCAAAGAAATGGGCATCTATTATTGAGGGGCAAATGAATGATGGCACATACAAAGAAGAAGCCGTTTTTGAAAAAGATTCTCCGCAAGCCCAAATAAAAACTTTACATGATTTGATTGAGTATTTTAAAAACAACGTAGCACCTAAACGGTATATTCATGCGGAAAACTATAATTGCATGTTTGATTGGTGGGACCAAAATCTTGGTTTTCTAAAACTTGATGATATAACTACATCAATAATTACGCAAAAGAAAGAATACCTTGAAAAAGAACGTATATATAAGTGGAAAGATAAAAATAAATCGACCACCCGTAGTGCAAATACTATAAACAAATATCTAATGTGTTTGTCTGCCATTTTAACCTATGCAACAAAAGAGTTAGAATTACTTGCTATCAATCCTTGTTCAAATGTAAAACTAATGCCTAAATCAAAGGGAAGAACTCGTTTTCTGTCATTAGACGAAATCAAGCTGTTTTTAAATGCATGTAAGAATCATTCTCCAATGATATACCTTTTTGCAATGATCTCACTTTCTACCGGAGCAAGATATAGTGAAGTATTACATCTGAAAGTTGAAAATATTGACTTTGATAACCACCAGGTATTTTATCTGAATACAAAAAATAAAGAACACAGGGGTGTTCCAATTAATGAAGAATTAAGTGAATTGATTAGTGATTACTTAAAAGAGAATAATATTACAAATGGAAATGTTTTTAGGGCAAAACGTAGTGATGGTAGTTATCCTTGTATTAAACAATATCTTGAAAAAATTATCAAAAATATAGGATTAGAGGATTTTCACATTCACGATATACGACACACTACGGCATCGTATATCGCAATGAATGGAGGGAGTTTGCTTGATATAGCTGAAATATTAGGCCATAAATCATTAGTAATGGCTCGTAGATACTCCCATTTAACACAGAAGCATACTGCAACTGTTCTTAATAAGATGACAAACAAAATTATACCTGACGATTAAACCTGATTTTTCTTTGAATGTTTTAATTGCCACTCAAAATACTTATCTTCATTTATCAAGATTTTACCTCCATTAATTCCTCCGAATTCGAGAATATCACAGAAGTTATCAGTATTGTAATGTCTATATTGTCGTAATGCTCCGACTGTTGGATAAGTATGGTATTTGTTCCAGTGTGCTAAAGGAATTAAACGTGCCTGTTTGGTTTCCTTAACATCAGGTGCAAGCATTTTCTCTAAGCCTATAATTTCGAGAGCAAAAAGTTTGAAGTCCTTGCCATATTTTTTGACACCATCTTTAATTTTATTATCAATTGCTAATTGAATTTCGTCTTTACTAAGTTCCATATTTTCTCCTTATATATTTATAACACGGGGAAGATTTTCTCCTCCCCATATTCGCTGTTCAAGTTTTAATATAAGCATTTTCGGCAATTTGTAAAATAATCAGTTTTATTCAACAAATTTTTAAAATAACCCGGCAGGTCCATGTCCAATGGCAATGGTACATGCTTAAGATATCCTAACGCAGACAGCTCAAATAGTGCAACATCCAGCTCTTCAAAACTAAATTCATAATTCCTCTCAAAAAACTTATAACACTCTGATTCGATAAATACATTGTCTGGGCAAGCTTGACGCCATTGGATATACAGGTCCGCGGTTATTTTAGATAATTTATCTTCTTCCCTTTTTCTTAGAAGTTCATTCAATTCATCACGAGTTTTTGGGATGCCATACTTGAATCGGTACTGGTTAGCATTTAGAAGTGACAATTTAATAATTCTATCAGCTGACTCATTATCTTTGTATTTTCTAATATTCGAATATTTGGCATTATCTATATCATAGACGATTTCAGTTTTCTTTTCATTACAATAATCATCTTCGTCTTCATTTCCAACTGGAACCTCCAATACATTGATTGAAATATCAAAAGTGAATACATCCCCCATTTCAATTTCTTCCAACCTGTATTGATCTCTTTCAGATATTTTGCTAGAAGCGAATTCAAAAGTAGTAATATAATCAAAGCTCTTACTAATGCTTTTTCCATTGAATTTTAAGCCTTCTAACTGATTTTTATTAAAATCATTAACAGTTACGGCCGGAGTAATGTGAATATGTTGAAGGTCAGTTCCTTCTACATAACTACTCTTCCAACCGCATATTCCTATCATTTTGTCTTCCATAACACCTATAATTTTACTCATTTTTTCCTCCTTTTTCTTTCTTTTTTTCTAAATTTTTCAATACTTGTATTGCATTTCTTTTTGTTGCCGAAAAGCTACGTTTGTTTGCGGTTTGACAATAATTAATCAATCCTATCAACCTCCTTAATTCTTTTTTGTTCATATCCTCTAAAGGTTTTTCTCTTAACAAAGAAACTACTTTATACCCAACACTATCTGGCACACTGATTTTTCCGCCTTGAGTTAGGTAAAATCCCGTAATCATTGCTTTTTTGTAATTAAAGAATTTTGTTTTTTCTGGCTTTATTTCTAACCTGTGTCTTTTAAGAATAGATTTTATAAACAGGATTTCCTCACTAGTAATACCGTGTTTCGCGGAAAGAGTAATATCATCCACATACAAGGTAAATGTTATATCTCTTTCTTCCATGTATGCTGCAATTTCGTCAAACAGGTCCTTATGAGACAAAAAGGCAAGAATACTACTCGTTGGTGCACCCGTTGGGATATGTCCTCTAAATGTACACATCTGCACCAATATCTCCAGAGCTTCGCCAGAGATATTTAATTTGTCTTGGAAAATTTTTCGGACATAACGAGCTCTTGAATTTGTGAAAAAGCTTGAAATGTCTGTTGTTACGTATGCATGTTGTCCTGCATGAGCTTGTGCATTCCGGTAGTTATTTCCTCCCGACCAACACATGTTATATTCAGGACAATCGAATGTATCAATCAATATTTCTTTCAAATCCTTTAGAAGAAGTTTTAAGATATCGTTTGGTTCTTCTATTAATCGTTTTTTACTCTTTCCTTGTACATAATAACTTCTGTATCCTTTTTGACTTGCCTCAATTAAACTTTTTACTGGAGAATCTAAAATTTCCGCCAATTCCGGCAATGTTGAAATACCGTATAAATTAACCTGTTTTGCGTTTACATTTTTTGCTTCTGCTTGTGTCATTATATCCCTTTCTGATTAAAAGAGGGCAGAAGTGCAGGTAAATGGGACTTCTGCACATATGATTACAACCCAATTGCCCTCGTTTGGGGCCGGACGAAGCCTTAGCGGAGTCCGGTAGAAAAAAGAAAAGAGAGCTATCCTAATATGTCTTAACGTAAGATTAAGAGTATTAAGGATAAGAAATCTTCCTTTACGATAGAATGAAGAATGATTTTTGTTGAGCCAGCCGTCTCTATCCGGTTTGGACGAGAAAGTTAATAATTCTTTCATGGCTAGTTTTAAATGTATTATAAGAATTGTTGAAAAATTTTATTGTTCCATTTTTATCATTTTTGGCAAAACTTGTTATTCTTTTACCGATATTAAGCTTTAATCCCGTGCTATCATCAATAATGTATGGATCACGCTCTTTGTTTACTAAGTTGTATACAGTTCTTTTGGTTTTAACTTTGTCAAACTCATCAGCTTTTTTATCGAAGATTACTTCATACTTATATATTCTCTTTTGCTCACTAGTATTAACTAGATTTTCATAAGCTTCATCTAATACAATCGGTTTCGCTATCTCTTGTTGCCGTGCTTGCTCTTGTAGTTGTTCTTTTTCTTGTATTTCTACTACTACATCAGCATCTCTTTCTATTGGTTCTTTTTCTTTTTGTTTATTTTCACAATAGTCATCCAATTGGTAATTATACTCTTTCCCATCACCCATCGAGATTGCATAATAAAACCCATTTTTCATAAAATTATCAATTATCATTTGTATAATATCGGATTTTTGTGCTGAGGATAACGATTTTGCTTTAAAAATAGGACTTATATCAACATTGCAAATCTTACGAACTTCCTTAATTACACTGGCATCTTCTGTTTCATTTGTAAAATCTTGAGGGAAATAGTAGCTTTCATAACAAGCGGCAATACAGTTTATATGAGTAATAATGTATTGACGTAAATAATTTTTTGCTTGAAATTCATCATTGTCGGAAATATCATCAGTATAAAAATCAAACATTAACAGTTTTAAGAGATTTTCCTTCCACGATATACTGTTATCCAAGAAAAAGCAATCTGCCACCACAATCTCTTGAACTAAATGAATTAAGTATATAAGCAAATCTTTAATCGTTTCATCTTTAGCATATTGAATTAGTAAAAAAACGCCTCTTGGCAAAAATAAACCAGATAATTCATTTATATTCTTTACAGTATCAAAAGATTTTTTCATATTCATATCCTATCTAATATCACTAAATCTATCAATATATTGGCTAAAGTATCTTTGGTTAAGTATAAACTACTAGCATGTCTTTTTAAATATAACTAATCGGGATTGCACTAACATCTTCAGTCAGTGGAATATCAGATTCTCTCATACAGATTAATCCACCATAACCTTGATTCTCCAATACATTAAAATGTTTTAACATTGATTTATTAGGATTAGAGGTTAATTTTATCTCAATAGGATGAAGTTTCCCATCACGTTCAATCAGCAAATCGATTTCTTTTTGTTGAGTATCTCTATACCAATATATCAAAGGCCTTTCACCATTGTGTCTATAACTTTTCAGAATTTCAGATACAACAAATGTCTCAAAAAAAGCTCCATTCATAGCACCTTTTTCAATAACTTCAGGACTAGACCAACCCGTTAAATATGAGCATAAACCAGTATCAAGAAAATAGATTTTAGGCATTTTTGTCATTCTTTTTGTAATATTGCGATAATAAGGTTCTAAAAGATACACAATATTAGATGATACCAAAACTGATAACCAGTTTTTGGCTGTAGGTTCTGAAATATCCACAGCATTTGCTAATTCAGAATATTTTAAAACTTGTCCTGTTCTTGCGGCAACAACACGGATAAAATTCAAAAACTTCATTTCATTTGATATTGAAGATAAATCTCTAATATCTCGTTCAATATACGTTCTTATATAGGCACTATAAAAAGCATTCCTGTCTTGAAATTCATCTTGGTTGTTTAATGCCGGAAAAAAACCGTTATATATAATTTTAAAGATATCAGATGTTGAATAATTTTTATGATTTTCTCTTCTTTCTTCAATGTATTCTAAATCAGGAAAGAACGGTTTGTTATTAGGAGTTTGAGATAATTCAGCTAATGACAAGCCCATTAAATCAAGAATTCCTACTCTACCGGCTAGAGATTCTGATACATTTTTCATTAAATGAAACTGTTGAGAACCGGTCAACCAATATTGTCCTTTTTTATCCGACTTATCAACAATTAGTTTTATATAAGACAAAAGATTTGGGGCATATTGTATTTCGTCAATAATCAATGGAGCTTTGTGAGTTTCTAAAAATAACTTCGGCTCATTAATTGCGAGTTCTCTTTCGGACAAATCATCTAAAGATACATAATTTCTGTTTTTATCGCAATGTTTTAATAAAGTGCTTTTTCCAACCTGTCTCGCACCAGTTACTAAAACTACTTTAAATTGTTTTGATAATTTTTTAATTACATCTTCTGAAGTTCTTTTAATATACATATTTGCACCCAATTTGTGATAAATCTAAAATGTAATTTTATTTTAATCACTTTTTTGCCAAAAGTCAATATGTAAGCCGACTTTTCAGGTACTAAAAACTCAAGTTAAAGAATGATTTTTGCAAAATTAAAATTATTTTAATTTTGTAAAATAGGCTCCCTTGACGTTTATTTTAATTGTTCTTATACTGTTTAGCTAGTTTATAAAAACTTGTTGGTTTTAAATTGAGTTGTTTCATTGCTTCTCTAGCTGTAATGGCTCCGGATTTCCAGACGGTGTAAACATTATCCCAGTTCTCTGGATATTCAATTGGTGGCTTGCCTAAACGTTTACCTTTTTCTTTAGCTAGTTTGATACCTTCAGCTTGTCTTTGTTTTATAAAAGCACGTTCCTGTTCGGCAACATAGCTTAGGAGTTGCAACACGATATCCGAAATTACCTCCCCGATTAAACCTTCAGTTCTTGTAGTATCTAACACAGGCATATCTAAAACCTTGATGTTAGCTTTGATTTCTCTAGTAATTTCACGCCATTCTTCACAAATCTGCTTGTAATTACGCCCTAATCGGTCTATGGATTTGATTACAAGAACATCACCCTCTCTAAGTTGAACTTTTAGTGCTTGATATTGAGGCCTATCAAAATTTTTACCTGAGCATTTATCCACGAAAATATCTCGTTCGTTAATTCCGACTTCCAACATTGCTTCTAATTGTCTATCTTCTTTTTGATCTGTTGAAGATACTCGACAATAACCAAATGTTTTAGAATTAATATTCGCCATATTCATCTCCCTGCTTGAGTTTTAGCATCTACAGTCTAACGCGCTATTCGTAAAAGTCAAGATTTTTTCCGAATATTCGTAAAGTATAAATTGGAAGATTTACGAACAGAATTTTGAGCAGAAATGGGGTATTCGTTTAGGTAAACTCATACGAACACAAAAAACAACTCCGAAAATTATGAGTGAAATTTTTAATTAAAATATACAGACAAGATTTGAGGTACCAAATGAACGATAAGATTATTTCATTAGAAATCAAGTTAGAAGAAAAACGACATGAAATAGAGTTGCAGAAAATTGAGTACCTAAAACTTGTTGGAGAAATCCAAAATCAGAAAAAACTTGATGATTTATATAAACAGAAAAAAGCTTTGTTACTTGATAATTTTATTTAATACGTCACTGTACAAGTATCATGAGGCACCGGGAGAGGTTTACTAGGGAGACTCTCCCTTTTCTTTATTCAACTTATCTAACTTATACTTTTTACATACTTTATAGCTGCCATTAACCTATTTTTCACTCCCAGTTTTCTGAGAATACAAGCAACGTGTGCTTTAGCAGTATGGAAACTTACATTTAATTCTTCTGCTATTTGAGCATTGGTATAACCTTGACATATCAATTCCAAAACTTCTTTTTCTCGACTTGTAAACATATGTCTAGTAAAATTCTTTCTGCATGAAATCTGTCCATTGCCTAATAATTTCATCTTCCGGTAATTGATAAGATATAGGTTTACCTACTTTTAAGTTTATGTGTTTGGTAAACGGAAAGAATGCATATCCGGTAAACCCGCAAATTGCAATCGGTACAATATCCATTTTAGCCATTTTGGCGACTGATACAAAGCCACCTTTAATATCTTTAAAAGGTTCTTTTTCTTTGTAACATGTTTTTCCTTGTGGAAATATACCAAAATTCCATTTGGTTTTATTCGTTATTGTTTTTATCGTTTTTAATGTATCCATACTCGGTTTATCACGATTTACTCCAAACGAACCCAAACTTATTACCAAAAAGCGGATTAACGGATTTCTGTGAGTATATAGTTCTTCTTTTGCCATGTAAGCAACCGGACGGTTTGCAATTAAAGAAATTAGCGGAGGATCAATATATGATTGGTGGTTGGAAGTATAAACGTAACGCTTGCTTCTATCTATGTTATTCCAACCTTCGATTTTTGCAGTGTAAAACAACGTTGCAGCCGGCCATACAACAAAATACAGAAACCAAGTGATATAAAAGGTTCTTATTAAACCATAATCTTCTGCAAATCTTCTGTTAAAGTTTCTATTCTTTCCAAACATATATCTTCCTTACAATAAATATTAATTGAACTTGATCTTATTCCAAAATCTAAATCTTCAGTAAACTTTGTCTTTTCGCCATCAATATGGGCTAAGCAATAGTGATTTTTAATCTTAAAATCTTTAGCTTTAATGTATTCTGCTATTCGTGAATTTGTTTTTAGGTTCAACAAAATCTTCAAAAACTCAATAAAAAATAGTATTGGATTTTGAGTTTTTAGGATAAAAATATCAAACAAACCGTCATCTAATTTTGAATTCTTTGCAATTGAAAACAAATTCTGATACATATTTCCGGCATTTGCAATAATGATACAAGAAGCCTTAATTGTTCGCATTTCATCATCTATAACTACCGAATAATCTTTATTTTTAAGTCTTAGTGCAAAAATTATTCCGGCAATAAAGTATGCAAAATATCCAAACTTGTTCTTTAGAGATTGAGGAGTTTTTCCTATTATATCAGCATCATAACCTAAACCGCAACGAAGAATTGAAAGTTTGTTATTAACGGTCATAACATCAATTTTAGTAGAGTTTTCTCTGTCAATAACTTTTAAAGCTTTTGACGCACTATTTATCCCAAGATTTGCCACTAACAAGTTTGCAGTACCCGTTGGAATAATCCCTAAAGTTTTATTTGTACCAGCTAAATACGGTAAAACCTTATTAACTGTTCCATCTCCACCTACAACAAGGATTGTGTCAAAGTTTTCCATATCAACGTCTTGCAATTCATCAATAGTTATAAATTGAAAACGAGTATGTTTTTTTTTAAGCAATGTTTGAATCTTTCGTCTGTATTTTATTGCTCGTTTTCTTCCGGCACTAAAATTTGAAACAACAAGAACGTTATTCATTATCTACTCCTTTACTGAAAAGTTTTGTATAAATAGATAACAAAAATCCCCCCAACAAATACGCACCAATTACATCTGTCGGATTATGAACTCCAAGCCAAATTCTTGAAATTCCGACAAACAAAATCCAAATTACAGACAAAATTATACCAACATATCGCCAAACGTTGTTATTACAATACTTGAGAATAAAATAAATCACCATTCCCCATAGGCACATTGTAACTAAGCTATGACTTGAAACGTAACTAAAACTATGCGGGTGAATCATAAGTTGCATTTCAAATGGCGGTCTTGCTCTATGTACGAGTGGTTTAATTATGCAGTTCAAAAGAAACGTTACAAGCGGAATTGAGCATAAAAAGACAATCGATTTGTACTCTCTTTTTTTGAAAAACAAAATGCTTCCAACAATCAAAGGCAGAGCAATCATTATTGAATACAATTTGCAATCAGGAAGTAACGGAATCCACAAAGGCAAATTTCTCAAAACACTTTGCAAATGCAAAATGAAAGCCTTGTCCCATAAATCAATTATGGGACAAGTTTCCACGATTATTGAAAATATTATAAATATTGCAATCAGCAACAATGATTTTTTCATACTATTTTCCACAACCTGCACAATGTCCTGAGCATTTATGATTATTTACCGGCTTTTCTTTTGAACAGAAATTATCTCTATCAACGTAATATTCGCCTTCAAGAGGGAAAATCGTCATCCAAAGATTATTTCTCCAATCATCGTCAAGAATTTCCTTAACTTCTTCTGAATACTTATCGATTTCAGAAGTGATTTTAGGGTCGGTCAAATACGCAGCTGCATTTTCGTGAGTTTCGTAAGGTTTGAATTCTTGATAATATTTTCTCAAAACATCTGGTCTATCCACAATCATACAAGGTCTTAGCATATTTCCGTCTTCATAAGGAATGCCATCTCTAATAGCTTTCATAAACGGAGCAACCAAAGCCTCTGTAAGTGTGCAATTATTCAAGTTGTGAGTTGCCAAGTGAACGAACGTGCAAGGTTCAACATCACCTTTAGGGTTAACGTGAACATATTGTCTTCCGCCAGCAATACAACCCATCATTTCAGGTCCGTCGCCCCAGAAATCAACTGTCATCATTGGCAAAGTATTTCTTGCGTTGTAAACTGCTTTTAAGATTTGTTGTCGTTGTTGAGCGTTTGGTGTCATAGAAATATCCGGACTATCGCCAACAGGAACATAATGGAAGAACCAAGTCCACAAACAACCTTTATCGGATAACATTTTCATAAAATCGTCAGAAGTTACTTCGTCGCAGTTTTGAGATGTTGCAACAACAGAAGCTCCAAAGAAGATTCCTGCTTTTTTAAGCATATCCATCTTTTCCATAACCATATCAAAACAGCCTTCACCACGAACGGCATCTGTATTTTCTTTTAAACCGCCGATAGAAAACATTGGGTGAACATTACCAAGTTCTTGCAATTTTTTGATTGTTTTTTCGTTAATTAAAGAACCGTTTGTGAATGTAATGAATGCACAATCGTTGAATTCTTCAGCAAGTTCCAAGAATTCTTTTCTTGCAAAAGGTTCGCCACCAACAACAGGGATAATGTGAATCCCCATAATATCATGAGCTTCAGTGAATATTTCTCTCCATTTTTCTTTGGTCAAATCTTCTCTAACGTCATATTCGTGAGCCCAGCAACCTTTGCAGTTAAAATTACATCTTTTTGTAATTGATGATAACAAAACTGTTGGCGGGAAAAATCCGTTCTTTTCGTTGAATTCGGAGCGTTTTCTCAAATTGTCGCCATAGTATCCGTTAACAAAGAAGTTTTTAATCCATTTGTTACGGCAATTTGGGTGTAATTCTGTCAAAATCTTTTTCCACCACAAAAGATGCGGGTGGTCAGATTCAAATAGCCATTGCATTCTTCTTGCGTGGTTAATTCCACCTTTAGAACCTGCAATTTTTTCAAAGATTTTTGCAAGATTGATAAGTTTTTGCTTGCTATAATGTTTGCCTAAATAATTTAACGTTTGGTCAATAACAAAATTATTGAATTTTAGTTTTAATCCGTCAAAAC
>CAVHEM010000107.1:16414-32152 GCA_963635055.1 Bacteroidaceae bacterium
GAATTTGACTGCCAAACCGTTGATTGTTTTTCTACTCTCATTTCCTATCCTTTCTATACGAGAACTTCATTTAATACATTTTTATTCATTTCTTGAATCATTTTCTTAACTTGTTTGTACAATTTCGCATCAGTTTTATTTACTGTTGCAAAAATTATTACATTGCTAGAATTCTGAATTCCGCTTACAAATTCTTTTGAAATATCTCCGCGAATCATGTTGAGATTGCTAAAATCTTTTAGACTTTCAAGAACTTTTCTTGGAATTTGCTCAAACACAACGAGCGAAATCTTTTTATCTTGGTTTGCAAGTAGAACCATTTTTAAATCAGTCAAATCGTTTTCAAGATTGTAGATGATATTTTCACCAAGCATTGAGTATGTAAGCTTTTTGTCTGTGTTTTCCGCCAAAATCACCGCGATTAATGAAGCGATTACACCAAACACAATTCCCAAAAGAATATTTGTGAAAAGCTTTGGAGAAGATTGTTCGTATTCTTGCAATTGTCTTGGCTCTTTCAGAACGATAACTTTTGAAGACTCTGACATTTGATCAACAAGCTTTGCCCATTCAAGTTTAGAAGAAAGAGCTGCAACCTTTTCGGCATCTTCGCGTAATCTCATTTCTGATTTAACTCCGCTAACGTATTGCCCTTGAATACCTGACATAGCTTTTTGCGCGGATTTTGAGATAGAACTCAATGCTGCAAGTCCGCCTGAACCGCTTACGGCTGTTGAAGGCAAACCGCTAACGCTGTTCATTTTGCTGTTCAAATCTGCTTTTGCTTTCAAGTATTCTGATTCGATAATCTTTTTGTCTGATTTGGATTTTGTGGTGTTGATTTCTTTGTTTAATTCCAAATAGTGTACGATTATTGAGTTTACTACATTGTAGGCAAGTTCGCGGTCTTTGTTTTTGTATTCGATTGTAACCACGTTTGTGCCTTTTTTGTTTTCAAACGAGATTCCTTTTTTGAGGAATTTTTCGGTGGTTAAGTATTGACCTGTTTTCTTGGTTGGAATTATTCCGAAGAGTTTTTTGACTCTTAGGTCGTTGTCTTGGATAACTTTGTCGATAACGAGCGGAGATTGCATAAGCTCGATATCGTTGGCTAATGTTCCGCCGCCGGACATAAGTGCAGCCATTCCGCCGCCGGCGCCGAGTTCGGAGATAACGTATGGGTTAATCTCTGCCATGTTGGAGTTATGGTTTAAATAATTTGGAGTCCAAGTTTTTCTTGTCAACACATCTCCACAGTGTCTTTCATTTTGCAACACTTGCAAAACTGAACTTGGAGCCCATTTTGTATTCCCTTTTTTAGTTTTTCTTCCATATTCGGTTAAAATTTCAGCAATTTGCTTACAAGTATTACCATACAGATACATGAAGAAAATTAATTTTACAGTTATAGCTTCTTCTCTATTTATAACAAGATTTCCATTTTCATCTTTATCATAGCCTAATAGAGCCGGTGTTAATAATATTCCTCTGCTAAATCTCATTTCTAATGAAGCATTCATGATATCACTTTTAATATGTGATTCTTCCTGTGCCATTGTAGCTAAAAAAGATAAAGCCATCTCACTTCGACTATCTAATGTATAAATATTTTCTGTTTCAAATAAAATGCCTACAGGATTTGGTAAATCTTTCAATTGCCTAATATAATCTAAGCAGTCTAAAGTGTTTCTTGCAAATCTGGAGACACTTTTAGTAACAATTAAATCAATTTTACCTTGTTTACAATCTTCTATCATTTGGACAAAAGAATCTCTATGATTTAAGGAAGTACCGGAAATCCCTTCATCAGCATAAATCTTTACTAAACTCCAACCCTCATGCCTATTTATCAAATCTGTATAATGATTTTTTTGTAATTCATAAGAAGTTGTTTGATTGATATCTATTGTTGATACTCTTGCATAAGCAGCAACTCTTTTAATATTATTTTCATCATACAATTTGGGTTTTTCAATAGCCGGTATTATTTCACAATCTTCTGTATTAACACCTTTGTATCTTTCTCGTATTTTTGCTTTTAACTGTTCTTTTTCATTATCCATTTTGTCTACCCATTTCTGCAATTATAGAAAACGAAACAAACAAAAGCCATAAACTGGTAGTCAGATTTCTGACTACCAGTCAAGAGGAAATGTTTCAAACTCAGTTGAAATAAAGCTAATAAGTCTATTTAAAAATTCTTGTTTCTTTGTTGATGTTGTACTGTCTATAATATCTACATTGAAATTCAAATAATCCGATAAGACTTCTAATTTAGAAAGACTAATCTTCTTTTTCCCGGTTTCTATGTAGCTTATATAGGAACTTGAAAGTCCACATAACTCTGCTAATTTTTCCTGTGACAAATTCTTTTTCATCCTTAAGGCTTTAATCTTTCTTCCGATTTTTTTATAGTCTATTGCCATTTTAATTCCTTTCTAACCTCTCTTTATAGATTAGATTGGATAATGTAGAAAGCCTCTTATTTTGAAAAACACTTGTATATAACAAAAGTCTCTTTAGATACTAATGTTAAAAAGAACCAAAATACAATAAAAGGAAATTTAGTATTCATGCTGCTTTTTAAAAATTACTACGGTAAATCTACGGTAAAATCTAAAAATTGTTTTTAGAAGGTAAAGTTACAAAATCAGATAAAACCCATATATAAAAGAAAAAGTTGCCAATACTATTGTTGGCAACATTAAATAAACACGAGGATATTAAGAGAGAGAGTATAAAAATCTTTGTTATATCCTAATCACTATATAAAATTTATTTCTTTTTAGACCGTTTTCTTAAATTTCCCTTACTCTTATATAAACGTAAATTTTTTAGAAAAATTGCCTAAAATGCTTAAATGTTGTTAATACTTCTTAATCAGTGATAACAAGTATATACGAAATATTTACTAATGATTTAATTTGCATGCAAATTTTGCATGTTGTGCTTAACAATGAGGTTTTGTATCAATTAAAAGTCAAAATAAAATCATGCTATATTTATTCACTTTTTAACCTTTTTAAGTTATAATTTATCTATAAAAGAGAGAATTATTCTGAAAGGTTATTTTTATGAACAAAAATCAGTCAATGAGTATGTATGTTATCTTATCGATAGTTATATTGGTATTTATTTCAACTATCTTTATGGGCGGTTCAACGACCGATACATCTGAAATCTCATACACAAATTTTCTTCAAAAATTGGAGAATAAAGATTTTTCTAAAATCGAAAAATATGATGACAAAATTATTGCAATTCCAAAAGAGCAACCAAATGCAATAAAAGATACAAAAGATGTTAAAAACAAAGTATCACCGTTTTTGACACCTTATAATTCATCTCAGGTTCCGCTAAAACAATTCAAGGTTCAAATTCCGCAAGATGATGAAACTTTGATGGCAAAGTTAAACGAATCTGATGCAGATATTACTGTTAAAAAAGCCGCAGAATCAAATCAACTTGCCGGTAATATTGGAACATTTATCATTATTCTGTTTGGTTTAATAACTTTTGGTTTGATGATAAAAGCTATTCAAGCAGGCGGTTCGCAAGCAATGTCTTTTGGTAAAAGCAAGGCTAAAATGCTTTTAGATAGCAAAGTTAAGACTACTTTTAATGATGTTGCCGGTATTGATGAAGAGAAAAAAGAACTTGAAGAAATTGTCGATTTCTTGAAAAACGGCGAAAAATATATGAAATTGGGAGCAAAAATTCCGAAAGGGGTTTTGCTTGTTGGACCTCCTGGAACAGGTAAAACTTTGATGGCAAAGGCTGTTGCAGGTGAAGCGAATGTTCCGTTCTTCTCAATTTCAGGTTCTGATTTTGTTGAAATGTTTGTCGGTGTCGGTGCAAGTCGTGTAAGAGATTTGTTTGAACAGGCTAAAAAGCATCAACCTTGTATTATCTTTATTGATGAAATTGATGCTGTTGGTCGTCAAAGAGGTGCAGGTCTTGGCGGCGGACACGACGAAAGAGAACAAACTCTAAACCAATTACTTGTTGAAATGGACGGTTTTGACGTAAATACAAATATTATTGTAATTGCGGCAACAAATAGACCTGACATTTTGGATAACGCTTTATTAAGACCTGGAAGATTTGACAGACAAATTTATATAAATGCTCCAGATGTTAAAGGTAGAGAACAGATTTTGCAAGTTCACGCAAAAAATAAGAAATTGGACAAAGATGTTGATTTAAAAGTTTTGGCAAAAAGAACTCCAGGATTTACGGGTGCTGATTTGCAGAACTTGTTGAATGAATCAGCTTTACTTGCAGCAAGAAATGGTGAATCTTTGATTTCGATGGACGATATTGACCGTTCAATTGATAGAGTAATTGCCGGTGTTGAAAAACGCAGCAAGGTCTTGACAGATGCTGATAAAGAATTGACTTCATACCATGAAGTGGGTCACGCATTGATTGACAAGTTATTACCTGAAGCAAACGAATTGCACAAGGTGTCAATTATTCCTCGTGGAATGGCACTTGGTGTTACTTGGACAAGACCGAAAGATGAAAGTGTACACGTAAGCAAAGCCAAATTACTTGCTAAAATCACTGTATCTTTGGGTGGACGTGCCGCAGAAGAAATCGTTTACGGTAAAGACAATGTAAGTACCGGCGCATCTCAAGACTTGATAAATGTAACAGATATCGCTCGTAAAATGGTTACTGCTTGGGGTATGTCAGAAAAATTAGGCACAATGGCTTATGGCAAAAACCAAGAAAACGTATTCATGGGTAGAGATTTTGGACACCAAAGAGATTACTCAGAACAAGTTGCTTACGAAATTGATGAAGAAATCAAAGCAATCGTTGATGCTCGTTATGAACTAGCAAAGAAACTTCTTTCAGAAAACCGTGATATGCTAGAAAAAATCTCAAAAGAACTTCTTGACAAAGAAACAATTGATGATAAAGAATTTGAATCAATTATGAATGAAGTTAAACAAAGCAGAGGTTGCTAAGGTTTAATTGAAAGCAAAATATAAAAACAAAAAAGGCGGAAGGATATTTATTTCGCCTTTTAATTTGGCAATTTTTTGAAATAATCTTTGTCGTTTATTGCATTTAGAGTACAAGCGATTCCTTGTTCATGAGCTTCCGTTTTCTTACTTGCACAACTGTTCATATAATCAAATCTATCTTCGCTACTGAAATTTTTATTTCCTTCTCCCAGAGGTTCAACCATCTGTGTATCAGGATTGTAGTACCAAAAGAATACATCGTGTCCGTACCTGTTTGGTCTGTTCTTCCAACCGTTAATATCAACAGCTAAAAAATACCCTTTTGTTGGATATAATTGCTCTCCAAACCATAAGGTCATTCCGTCAAACATGCAGTACGAATGTACTAATTTGTTTGCCGCTGCTCCTATCGCATAATATTTTCCGCTATAGTTTTTGTAATTTGCCGCTCGGGCATCTGCAGGTAGTTCACAGTTGCCGTTTTTGAAATATTTTTCAAATTCTTCATATTTTTTCTGTTTTAGCGCATTGTTTAGAATCAAATTGTCTGCTTTTGCAAGCATTGCGGCTTGTTGAACGATTGAATTTGCACGCAATAACTGTGTTCTCATCTTTTTTGCTCTGTAATTATTATATAGTGTAGGAATAGTTATTGCCGAAATAATACCGATTATCCCAATTGTAATAAGGATTTCTGCAAGTGTAAATGCTCTATTTTTGCTTTTTTTAGACATTTTCAAACCTACCTTCTATAATAATAAATATTAAGACAATTTATCTTTATAAATAATATTTTATCAAAACGGTAATAAAAAGCAACTGGGTAATGATATTTTATATAATTTTAATATGATTACTATAAAGTTAAGAGATCTTCTTTGGCAAAAGAATGTTTCGGGAGTTGAACTCCACAAGACTACAGGAATTAGTCAGGCAAAAATATCCGAAATAATACGAGGAAAGCGAACAAATATTACCCTTGATACGGTGGAAAAGATTTGTTTATTTTTGGATTGCAAAATTAGTGATTTGATAGACATTACAAAATAGATTTCTTTTAAATTAATTCATTCACTATTAAAACTACAATCTCTCCTGCATTTAGTGTTGTCGAAACTTTTCCATTTTTGTTAACGTCAGGCATATTTGAAATTTTTATCGGTAAAACTTTAAATCTAGGGTTGTATTTGGGGATTTTGAAACTTACATTTTGTGGATTTTCGTAGTCTAAATTCCCGATTGTAATCACTTTTTTTGTCGAATTTTCAATAGTATATGCAAAGACCTTTTGATTACTTGTTTTTAGCGGTGTGAAGGTTCCGGAATTTAACAACGAAATCAAGCCAGCTTTGACATTATTACTTAACAGTAAATCATTTTTTAATGCAGTATTATTTCCCCCAGGTTTTCTTGAAAAATTGAAAATATCAATTTTCCCACGGTGGACAAAATATGTATCATCATCAGTGTTTGATTTTGGGGCTAATTTGTTGCCCATTTTGTACATATAATCATCACCCGTTTGAAATCCGTCAGGAAAGTATGTGTTAATTGGTAAAGTTGCACTGAGCCAAATCATCATATCGCTAAGTGCCGGACCTTTGAGTAGTATCGGGCTGACTTCGTCGTGGGTCGTGAAACTTCCGATTACGCTTTTAGGTTCTTTAAATCTCTTGTTATCGTTTATCGTAAAAGATAATTGTTTATACAAATCTTTTGAGGTTTTCCAGTCTTTCAAGTTGAAAAACGAACCGTAATATCCATCAAAACCTGCTTCTAACAACTTGTCATAAGGTGTAAAAACTGCTTGTGGTGAAATTGAGTCGTGCCAAGAATCGGAAGATTCTGCAATCCATAAAAATTCGGGGTCTTTTGTTCTTGAATATTCAATCAATTCCTTCCAAAACAAAGGTGTTTTGCAGTGAGCAACATCGGCTCTTATTCCATCAGCGCCTAAATCAATTACAAATTTGACAAAATCTTTGTATAGCCCGTAAACGTTGGCATCAACTTTATCAGAATCTCCTGTAGCAAGTAGCCTTACGTCTGTCCAATCGGCAGGCATTACAGGTTCGCCAGACGGATTACTTACAAATAAATCCGGTCGTTGCAAGTATAAATCGTAAGAAGCACATGCAGGAACGTCAATAATTACCGAAATATTGCGTTTGTGGGCTTCTTCTATGAATTTTTTTGCCTGTTCTACAGGAGTCAAATCAGATGTTTTATCAACCAAATCAGGATTTATTGATTGAAAATCAGAGGCTGCATAAAGGCTTCCCGCCGTACCGAGTGCTTTTAATTTCCCCGTTGGTATTACAGGCAAAATGTGCAAAGTGTTTACGCCAAGACTTTTTACCTCATCAAGTCGGTTTATTGCATTGAGAAAATTTCCTCGAACTTCGCCAATATCTTCCTGAATAAATCCGTCCCCGTCAATATCTTGAGCATTAAAAGAACGAATATTCACTTCCATAATGACAGTTTCGTTGTTTAGAAAATGAGTTCTCAAACCGTTGTGCCAATCAGGCGTTTGTGCAAAAGTTCCGATTGAACTCATACCCAGCAAAATTGCTGCTATACCTAATGCTTTGCCAAATTTTTTCATACTCGTTTTTCCTTATGGAAGTAAAAGTTCTTGGTCAATGTTGATTCTGTCAAGTGATGACAAATTGTTAGCCTTCATAACCATTTGTGCTTTTTCTTCAGAATATACACCGTAATGATTTTTGATAATTTTTTCAGCGGTGTCACCGTTTTTAACAACATATTTTGTCATTTTTGAAGTATCAACATTTTCTTCTTTTGCTTGCGGTTGCTCTTCATTATTTTGTGCAACTTCTTCATTTTCTTCAGGAATAGACACTTTTTGTTGAGTTTCAGACTGTTCTTCTACTGTTGCTTGTTGTTCAAGTGTCGGTTCTTTTACCGCTTTTTTATGTGAGAAAATTCTTTCAATTCCAAATTTGCTTTTCTTACCTGCGTTTGGAGAGTCTGATGATAACGCACTAATGCAGAAAAGTACCAATAATGTTGCAACAACACCGATTACAATTCCTATAATAATATTCATAATCGGAGAATTTGTATTGAATTGGTTTGTTTTGAAATTTTGCCATAACAAGTCAATTTCTTGTGACATTGCGTTTAATTCATTTTCTTTAGTTTTGTTGTTAGAATTTTCGATTTCGTCAGGTCTTACGTATTCCCCCGGCAAACCGCTTTCTTCTTGTTCTTTTGCCAAATTTTCAATAACTTCCATTGTTTCTTTCGATAGTGTGGATCTTCTTATAGTCGAACTTTTCATTTAACACCTCATTTGTTACTCTCTTGTGAAATTATTTTAGCACGAAAAAAGCCGTCCGACAAGAATTGTAAACAAACAAAAACAGCAACCTTATACAAGATTGCTGTTTTCAAATCGTTTTTTCAAAAACTATTTTACAAGTTCCTTGAATTTTTTACCTGCTGTGAAAGCCGGAACTGTTTTAGCAGCGATTTTCAAAGCTGCACCAGTTTGAGGGTTTCTACCAGTTCTTGCTGCTCTTTTGCGAGCTTCGAAAGTTCCGAAACCAACTAGAGTAACTTTTTTACCTTTAGAAACTGTTTTTTGGATTGTTTCTAATGTTGCAGCCAAAATATCAGCAGTTGCTTTTTGTGAAACTTTTGATTTTTTTGATACTTCTTTTACTAATTCTTCTTTGTTCATTCTGAACCTCCTTCTTCCTTTTAAACCTACGAAAGTACCATTTCCGCAGAGTTCGTATATCGACTAACTGATTATACTCGTTAAAGTTACGTCTGTCAAGGGTTTTTCAGAAAAAATTTGCTTAAAACTTAGTAATAATAAGATATACAAGGATATATCACATTGAAATTCCCGTAATATCGGGTTATGTGTCCTTGTTTAACTTTGCAAATTTAACGTTTGAATAGAAATATTGCAGAATTTGGTAAGCATTATAGCCCTGTTTTGCCAAATTATTTGCTCCATGCTGTGACATACCGACACCATGCCCATTTTTTGCTACGTTATCATCAAATGATGGAACAGAGTGTAAATATGGCGCATAACCGCCCCAAACAGAACTAGATGTCATTCCGCCTGCTGATGCTGAATAGTATGCTGAAATAATTTTCATATCATAAGTCAAAACAAGTCCGTGAGTTTCATCAACTGCTTTGTTTGTAATATTTGTTTCTGCTGATGCCCCACCGTAGGCTTGGTCTTCTGTGTTATCCTTCAAATCGTAGCCGTATTTTGCCTGTTTGCCTAAGTTTGCAAGAGCAAAACTTCTTGCTGCAATTGCTTGTGCTTTTAATGCTTCAAATTCCCAACTTGCAGGCATTTCAGATGGTACAACACCTTTTAAATAGTTTTCTAAGTCAATGTCATTAATAACTGTAAGTTTTCCACCGACATTTTTAACCATCAACTTACCGTGATACCATTTGCCTTTAGTGCTTACATAACCGTCACTATCTGTTCGCAAAACAATTGCATTTGTGCCGAGTGAATAAACTTGAGAGCCTGCTTTTACTGCAATTTCATTTTTGTAAGGAACGATAACGTAACCACGCATTGCATCTGCCGTACAAACGGTTTTATTTGTGTTTACGTCAATCATTCTACCGTTGACGTTTACACCTATTCCAGCTTCATCTACATTAGTCAAAAGCCCTATTTTAATAGCATTCGCTGGGTTTGTTATAATTAAATTTATTATTAGAATCGTTAGTGTAATTAAAATCTTCTTCATAACTATATTTTAGCACTTTCTTCAAATTTGTAATAATTCAAATATATGATATTTATCGCTGATAAATCCTTGTGTAGTTCCAATAACTTCCAAATATTTTTTCAATATAATATTGAGTTTCTGCGTACGGAATTTGTATGATAAATTCATCAACATCAGAATAATTTAACTTGTTTTTCCAACCCGTAACCGTACCGATTCCGCCATTGTAAGCAGCAACTGCTGCAATTTCATCGTTACCGAGCCCTTTTTTTAGTTCGGAATAATAAAGATTTCCTAACTTGATATTTATTTCAGGATTTACAAGATAAATTGTTTCAAGTGAAATTTTATTTCTGTTTGCAATGTCTTGTGCTGTATCCGGCATAAGTTGCATTAAGCCCATTGCTCCAACGCCACTTTGTGCTTTTGTATTAAACGAACTTTCTTCTCTTAGTATTGCCATCATCAAGGCTTCGTTATTCTGAGTTTGAGAGGCATATTTTTTTACTTGTACAAAATAATTTTGCGGATAAACCAATCGCCATCTTAAATCGGATTTGTTAGGTTTTTCAGGTAATTTTGACATTGCATCTCTTGCGATAATCATTGAAGTTGCGTAGTTGCCTTTTTCGTATTCAACCCAACTTTCAATAAATTTGTCATCTGAATATTTTTTTATCATTTCATAATCATTTACGCACATCAAAGCATACAATGTGCTTTTTAGCCCAGGCATTTTGTAAGGATAAACTACAGGTTTGTTTTTCAGTTGTCCTCTGACTGTTGCATTTTTTATCCCTTTTGTTAGCCAAAATGAACGGTATGCATAAAATGAATCAGGATATTGTTTAATAATATTATTAAACATATCTCTGTTATTGTCGATTTTAGCAATCCAAAACATTACCATTGGCGCTTCTTTTGAATTACTGTATTTTTCTAAGTATGTGTTTGCTAAGTTTCTGCTCTTTTGGTAATTTCTTTCTTTCAGTGAGTAAGAGAAGGTCTTGAACATAGCATTACGAGAATAATCTCCAGTAGGGAAAGAATTGTATAAACCGTTATAGCAAGGATATTTTGTTGCTTCCGGAGAATAGTTGCATTTCAAATTCCAGATGTAGTCTTTTTTTGAATCTTTTGCTGAAGCTAATAATGTTGATAATATTTTGTATTTGTCTGTTGGGTCGGTATATTGAGATAAATATCCGTCAATAGCACGGTTAAAGTCTTTTCTTGAGATTGTTTTACTTTGAGATTTTATACGACTTAACAATAACGCATTTCCGTTTTTATAATCTTTTCTGCCGAAATAAACACTAGCCTTCAATGCCCAACTATCTCTATCCGGAATTGTTGCAAGTGTATTCATAGCATCAGTATAATTTTTAGAAAGCGTGTAAGCCCGTGCTATCAATAATCTGTCGGATTTAGATAATTTTGGATTGAATTTTTTCCAAGTTCTAGCAATGTTAGTGGCTAATCTGCCGTCCGGATATTTTTCTAAATATGCTCTAAACGGAACTTCAACTTCTTTAATTTTTCTATCGGACGGTTTTTTGCCTGAATATCTTATTTTTGTCGCGGTAATTCTTGCTTTAAAGTATTCCGATGCGTATATGTACCCAGCGTCCATATCTGATTTTGAAACTTTGTCAAAATATCTGTAAGCAAGCCCCGGATTTTCTTCTAAAATCAACTGTCCTGCATTATATCGTGCTTCTCCTGACAATTTATGTTGTGGGTAATAATTAATTAACTGTTGATAAACCTTTAATTCTGACTTTTTATCACCTAAATTTTTTGCGCACATTGCTTGACGGTATAATGCGATTGGTTTTAGTGACGATACTGCGGCAACTTTTGAAAATAAAAAGTACGAATTTGAATAATTTTCGTTTTCATAATCTCTGAGTGCCTGTTTATAAACTTTGATATTCTTTGCTTCCGGTTGGTAAATCTTTGAAAAAGTTACGCCTATTCCTAAGCAAATTATTAATATAAATATCCCTCTGGTTACATTCTTAAAATTAAACATGCCAATATTTTACCAAAATTTATGAATTTAGAAAAATTTTTATTAATTATTTACATAATCGTCAATTTTGTATTGTCTGTTTTATAATAAATAAAGATTGAGAAGATATTTGAAAAGGAGCAAATAAACAAATGCCAAAATGGGAAGCAGGATTAATAGCACTTGTTATAAATATAATTTTAGTAGCAATTTTATTCAAAATTATAAATATAGTTGATGTAAATATTCGCAAAAAATTGCAGGCAAAAGAAATTGATGCTCCGATGTTGCGTTTTGTTCCTGTTTTGATGAAGTTGTTTAAAGGGATTGTTTTATTCATTGCCTTTACGGGGCTTCTTCAAAGTCAAGGTTATTCGGTATCGTCAATTCTTGCAGGATTCGGAATTGGTGGTATTGCCGTTGGTATGGCGGCAAAAGATGCACTTGCTAATATCTTTGGTACTTTTGAAATTCTATCAGATAGGGTTTATAAAATCGGAGATTATGTAAAAGTGAACGGAATTGAAGGGTATGTTGAAGATATAAATATACGCTCAACCAAAATCCGTGATTTGGACCATTTCTTAACAAGTGTACCTAATAATATAGCCGCAAATGCAATTATCGTAAATGTTTCAAATGCTAGAAAAAGATTTCTCAACATTACGTTTGGAGTTACATATTCAACAGATAATGAACATCTTGCACTTGCTCAAGCTATTCTCAAAGAAGCTGCAATTTCTCATAAAGAAATTCATAACGATTTTACTGTAGATGTTCACGATTTGGGTGACAGTTCAATAAATATCAGATTTAGAGGTTATGTAAAATCAGGGTCTTACGATAGATTTCTCAAGGTTCGTGGTGAATTTTTGACAGAAATTATCAAAAAATATCGTGATGCAAATATTGATTTTGCATTCCCATCTCAATCAGTTTATATAGAAAGCGACAATTCAAAATTTGAAAATTAAAATTATTGCATTAGGAAAAATTAAAGAAAAATTTTTGAAAGAGGGTATTGATGAATTCACAAAACGTCTTACGCCCTATGTTCCGATGTCGATTGTCGAACTTAATCCTATTGAGATTAAAGATGAAAATTTGACCGAGAAAATTTTACTTGAGGAAGGCGAAAAAATTTTGTCCTGCATAAAACCGCAAGATTATGTAATCACTATGGAAATTGGCGGAAAACAAATGTCTAGTGAAGAGTTTTCTCAAAAACTTACTTCATTAATAAATGACGGTACTCAAGAGGTAGTTTTTGTAATCGGTTCGTCTTGTGGAATCGGAAAAAATGTGTCGCAACGTGCTGATTTTAAGATGAGTATGTCAAAAATGACCTTTTTGCACCAATTTGCACGATTGATTTTGGTGGAACAGATTTATAGGGCATTCAAAATAGCAAGAAACGAACGTTATCACAAATAGGAGCAGAGCTATGAATTTTCAAGATATTAGAGAAGATTTGTCATATTTTATCGGTGGGGTAGCGTACCTTGCTATGTATTTGATTTTTACCGCAATTTCTGCAATTTCAAGAAATAGTAAGGATATTTCAGGTTGGTATTTGCTTGTAACGTTTGCTATTTTGACCATAATTTGCTTTATTTTTTCAATATATATGCTAACAAAAGCGATAAAATCCATAAAATCCGGAACTTCCCAAAAACATAACTATCCGTTTTGGATTTCTGTTTGGGGTGATTTGGGGTATCTGGCAATGGCTTTTTCTGTGTTTAATTTGTTTGGTTAATTTCCTCACAACAATTTCATGGTCTTGTTAAATCTCAAAAAAAATGATATAATCCGTATATCAATAGAAGATACGGAGAGTTTTATAATGGCAGAATATGAATTAAATTTATCGTTGAAAGAATTAGAAAAAAGAACTAATAAAGATTATTTGGTTACAAAAAAGTTTTTAAAGGCTGATGCTCCTGAATATTTGGCATTGGCAGAAGGTGACAAAATTGCATTGAAACATCTTTGCAAGGCTGCTCAAATCCTTGAAAAAATAAATATGGTAATTGATTGTAAACACAATTTGCCGTTTAAAGAATTTTTGGAAAGCGAAATTGCAAAAGGTAATAAACAAGCAAAACTTACAAAAATTTTGTTTGATGCGCAAAAAGGTGTAAATGCGATTGATACTATGTCTACACCAATCAACTTGATTAAAGGAGTTGAAACAAAACTTGGCAAAGGTGTTTATCCTGAAGATTTGTCAAAAGAGGAATTCCATGCAGTTTTGCTCAGAATGTTGAAAGACGGCAAGATTGATGAAGTTAAAAAGATTTTAACTCAACGTTCAATTGTTGTCAGAGCCGCTGAAGATTTGGCTGGAATTGATTATGTTGATTATTTCCACCAAGATTTTTCAAAAATGGCTGATGAACTTGAGCTTGCTGCAAAAACTTCAACAAATGCTGATTTTAACGAATATTTGAAACTTCAAGCAAAGGCATTAAGAACGGCAGACCCTATGTTAGATGCTTATGCTGATAAAAAATGGGCTGAACTTCAAGATACACCGCTTGAATTTACTATAACAAGAGAAAATTATGAAGATGAAATGACAGGTACTATCGTTGAAAATGAAGAACTGTCAAAAGCGTTGGCTGATGCTGGTATTTCACCTATTCCGAAGGACTTTTTAGGCGGTAGAGTAGGTATTATCAATAAGGCGGGAACAGAAGCTCTTATGGCAATAAAAAAATATCTTCCGACACTTGCCGATAATATGCCGTATAAAGACGAATATACTCAAACAATTTCGGCTGATACTGATGCAAAACAAACAATGGTTGACGTTGATATGGTTATGGCATCTGGTGATGTAGGTGAATATAGAGGCGGAATTACTCTTGCTGAAAACTTGCCAAACTCTGACAAATTGTCTTTGACGATTGGGGGCGGAAGAAGAAATGTTTACCACCGTCAAATCAGATTTATCAGTGATAAGAAAAAACTTCAAGAAAGACTTGATGCAATTTTGGATAAAGAACAACATCAATATTATCTTGATGAGGCTGACCACTGGTTCACAATCGGGCATGAAAACGCTCACTCTCTCGGACCAAAAGAAGGTAGCGAAAAACTGGGCAAATATAGAAATATTATTGAAGAAAACAAGGCTGATATGGGTTCTTTGGCATTTGTTGATTTGTTGACCGAACTTGGTATGTATACACCAGAACAAAGACTTCAAATTATCGTAACAACTGTTGCCGACAATTTCTTGAAATCAAAACCGACAATGTCACAGGCTCACAGAGTTCGTACGGTAATGCAAAATAATTACTTTGCTCAACGTGGCGGTTATTCAATTACTCAAGATGGAAAAATCCACGTAAATATTGATAAAGTTGTTCCGATTGCAAAAGAAATGTTGGCTGAAATTATCAGAATTCAAATTGACGGAGATTTTAATAAGGCTGAAAAATACGTCAACGATAATTTTGTTTGGTCAGATAATATGGAACTTATTGCACAAAAATTGCAAAAGGTTTCAAAAGCCTTGAACGGAACTTTGGAAACCGAACTTGCAGACAAATTGTTGCAGTAGGTTGTATTGAACGACTTTTAATTTGTTTAAAAAAGGAGCAATCTTGCTCCTTTTTTTATTCATAATGTGTAATATTCCCAAATCGTCATTCCGGACAGCAGGAACGATAGTGAGTGCGTGATCCGGAATCTGTTACGATGTTAAACAGATTGTTACAAAGCGAACCAACGAACCTGAGGTGAGTTGTGTGAGTCTGTATGCGTAGGCGAAGCCGAAGAAGAAGAAGAATAGGCTAAAAATCACTTTTCGCATGCTCAAAGGATTTTTTAAGCCTTTCAGAATGACAATGACTTTGCTATTTTCTTTTATTTTGTTTCAATTCCTTAACATAAAATCTTAGTATTACAAAATGTAAAAATTATTTTAAAACCTCGAAACCATTGATATAATTCCTTTATGGTATGGTATGGTATGGTGTGGCGGGGCGGTGTACTT